>NZ_LZGM01000079.1 GCF_001690195.1 Gilliamella sp. wkB108
AATCAACTTGCCCTGTTCAATCTTAATGATAACAGGGCAGCCTACATAAAAGCCGAATTGCTCCAGCCACTTGCCTTTAATGGTCAGTTGTGGTCTGGGGTTGGGTTTTTTACCTTGTGGCATGTAACCGACGGTATAAAATCGCTCAGTGGGTTGTGGTGCCGGTGCTTTGTCTGTGGTTGATTTTAGCGTAGAATGAGTTTTAGCTAGCAGTTTAATCTGCTTCTTGCCTTAAAAAGGCATCCAAAAATATCTTAATCATGGTTTTTCTTCTTCCGGTAACGTCTTAATATCCTGAAATAACTTTAAAAATTCCCGGTTTTCAAATTTTATTTTAATCGTTTTGATAAGATTAAACGGTATAGACTCCTGAATTATTTTTACATCATTAATGCACACAAATCACCCATTCAGCGATATCGGAAGGCGAATTAATCGTTCGTGATAAAGAGGGGCAAAAACAAGATATCAATGAACTAAGTCATGATACCGATAATGCACATCAAAAACTCAAGCCAATTTTTGACAAAGAGAAAGAGCAACGAAAACAAGATATCGTAACGGGGCTGAAAGATTTAGCAGCACAAGTAAAACAACTGGAGAAAGACCTTAACAAGGATGCGGGTAAGGACTCAACTAAAGGCAAGATGGGTAATGACTTTAGTAAAGGAGTAGATTCAGCGGTAGCGATAGTGACCGGAATTATCACAGGCGATATAACCGGCGGATTAGCAGGAGCAAGCGCGCCATGGATAGCAACAGAGATAAAAAAACAAGCAGGTGATAATGAGACAGCGAGATTAGTGGCACATACAATACTAGGAGCGGTGGTAGCGGAGCTACAAGGTCACTCAGGAGTAGTAGGTGGAGCGAGTGCAGTCACAGGGGAGATAGCAGCCCCAATTATCCAAAAAGCCTTATATGGAGATAGAGATGTAAAAGACCTAACGGAAGAAGAAAAAGATAACATCAGTGCCTTAACTCAGCTAGCGGTAGGACTCACCATAGCAAGTATGGGTGGGGATGAAAGTGATATAGCAACGGGTGTGAATAGTAGTAAAAATGCGGTTGAGAATAATTATTTAAAACTTTCCGAAGCTAGACGAAAAGCTGAATTATCTTGGATAAAACCGAACTGGAAAGGTGAGGAGTTAACGGAAGATGAAAAGAAAGAATTAGAGTACTTTGAAAAATTAGATAAAAAACGTGATCTGGTTTTGCTAGAAACTTGTTATGCAGGTAATATATCAAGTTCAGCTTGTCAAGGATTACTACAAGAAGCATGGCAAATGCAAAATGAATATGCCGAAGAAGCTGCAAGAACTATAAAATATAGTGATGTTTACAGAGAAGATTCGAATAACCTTGATAATATATTATTAGGATTAGACAGGGATTCGGTAAGTTATTGGAAAGACATTGAAGCAATATCAAAAGTAAGTGGTAGACCTTTGCTTGAAGTTAAAAAGGAATATAGGTGGGCTTTAATAGCGGATTCTGTATCGAAATCTTTAGCTGCAGCGATGGGTTATAACGCTAATGCCGGAAAGGGGATGAATGGACAAATAATAAAAAATAGTGATGGTTTGAATGAAATAAAAATAAATCAAACTCCACTAGAAGGGCAAAACCGCCTTAATACTCCAGACTTAGGGGGAAGTGGAAAATTAAAACCAGCTGAAGCAGCAGCAGCTGCGCAGCTTGAACATGCATTAGGTAAAATGGAGCGTTATACTCCTCCACCAGGAGCAACACAGGGCGCATCTCCCGACTTTGTCATTACCTCAGGTTCTAATAAAGGTAAAACGGTAGATGCTTTATATACAACAGATAAGCTTTCGCAAAAAGAAATTGATGGATTAAATAAATTTTACGAAAAAAATATGAATACAGGTAACGGAAAAATCGTTATCCAAGATCATTTGAAAAAAGCTGATTTTGTCCCTGTTGATTTCAGAGTTCTTACGCCAAATAATCAAAAAATATTTTTAGATTACATAAAAACCTTACCTAAAACGCAACAAAATAAAATCATTATTATGAGGTAATACAATGGGTGCATCTATAATTTTTAGTCGGGATGATTCGATAGAAAAAATTGAAGATAAATTTAAATCAACATATGTAAACGGAAGTTATTGGGATGCCTTTGGAGATTTGCTCGACGCAGTATTTTTGCCTGATTATCCTCAATTACACGAAATCATAAAGCCAGAAGAAGGTGAATACTTGAAGTTTTATTCGTTTGTTGAATTAGATAAGGAACAATTTAATCAATCCGTAAAATTAATTAGAGACTACATTGCAAAACAAAAAGAACCAACCGAATGGCAAAAAATGGCGCAGGTAGTTTGGAATGAAATAGCTGAACCTTATATTGTTAAAGATGAACGTTATCAACTTACTTAAACAATATAAAAATCAAATTAAAATGTTCCTGCTTGATAGTAGGATTTTTATTGCAGTTTTTCAAACTTGTAAATCAATCTCTATTACTAACTTGCCCTGTTCAATCTTAATGATAACAGGGCAGCCTACATAAAAGCCGAATTGCTCCAGCCACTTGCCTTTAATGGTCAGTTGTGGTCTGGGGTTGGGTTTTGTACCTTGTGGCATGTAACCCACGGTATAAAACCGCTCAGTGGGTTGTGATGTTGGTGCTTTGTCTGTGGTTGATTTTAGCGTAGGATATCTCTTAGCCATAGTTAACACCTATCTAGTTAACAGTTGTAGCAGATTGTTGTTTGTTGCTACTGCGTCGGTTGTCTGTTTTTACTGATTGTTTTACTTCAATTCTATTTAACCAGCAGTTTAATCTGCTTCTTGCCTTAAAAAGGCATCCAAAAATATCTTCATTATGGTTTTTCTTCTTCCAGTTACGTCTTAATATCCTGAAATAATTTTAAAAATTCCCAGTTTTCAAATTTTACTTCAATCGTTTAAATAAGATTAAACGGTATAGACTCCTGAATTATTTTTACATCATCAAAGCACACAAATCACCCACTCAGCGATATCGGAAGGCGAATTAATCGTTCGTGATAAAGAGGGGCAAAAACAAGATATCAATGAACTAAGTCATGATACCGATAATGCGCATCAAAAACTCAAGCCAATTTTTGACAAAGAGAAAGAGCAACGAAAACAAGATATCGTAACGGGGCTGAAAGATTTAGCAGCACAAGTAAAACAACTGGAGAAAGACCTTAACAAGGATGCGGGTAAGGACTCAACTAAAGGCAAGATGGGTAATGACTTTAGTAAAGGAGTAGACTCAGCGGTAGCGATAGTGACCGGAATTATCACAGGCGATATAACCGGCGGATTAGCAGGAGCAAGCGCGCCATGGATAGCAGGAGAGATAAAAAAACAAGCAGGTGATAATGAGACAGCGAGATTAGTGGCACATACAATACTGGGCGCGGTGGTAGCGGAGCTACAAGGTCACTCAGGAGTAGTAGGTGGAGCGAGTGCAGTCACAGGGGAGATAGCAGCCCCAATTATCCAAAAAGCCTTATATGGAGATAGAGATGTAAAAGACCTAACGGAAGAAGAAAAAGATAACATCAGTGCCTTAACTCAGCTAGCGGTAGGACTCACCATAGCAAGTATGGGAGGCGATGAAAGTGATATAACAACAGGAGTGAATAGTAGTAAAAATGCGGTTGAGAATAACTTATTAAGTAACAAACGAGGAGTTGAAAAACTTAATGAAGAAAGCAGAAAACTTTGGGAAAAAATCAAAGATATTGTAGGTTATGATGAAGTAGATAAATTACAAGAACAATATAACGATTGTAAAACAGATGAATGTAGAAATAATGTTTACAATGAATATATGCAAAAAGAACAAGAAGCGGGGCAAAAATTAGTAGAGCTATATAGATCAGGTGGTTTATCAGAAGATGAATATTTTCTATTAGTCTCATGGTATTCTGATGCAATGCGTGACGGGATAATGGAAGGTCAAATTGATAATCGTTGGAATCATTCATTTGGCAGTTGGGATATTTATGATGCATCAGGTTGGGATTTTACACAAACAGGCCTAGTTAATAATCCTTATTTAAGTGAAATAAGGGGATTAGTTTTACTTAATAAATGGCGTTCTGAAGGTTTATCAGAATCAGAAATACAAGAGAAATTTATTCATGATGCGATTCTTGGTTCATTTGCATCAGCACCAAATGTAAATCAAATAATACATAAAATCCGGAATGAAGGTCTGAGTTATGAAGATGCCTTGATGTTAGCTTCTAATGCTCTATATGGTAAAATCATAAGTGAAGCAATGAATGGAAAGGTGCTTCCACCGAAAGGAAATAAAAATTCAGAAAATCATAATATTAAAGAGGTAAATGTCGAAGAGGGGAGGACGACAAAAGAAAGTATTATAGATGGTGCTTCTGATGCAGGTTCTACCGCCGGAAAGGGGACGAATGCAAATAAACCATTAAACAAAACAGATTTAGAACATCAATACGGAAAAGGCAATGTTGAGCAAGGTGGTGGAAATTATAAAGAGACTAAGGATAATATATACGATAATCAAGTTACAAATCAGAAAGCTAATGAAAGTAGTAATTTTGGTGAACATGTAAAAAATGAAAAGGATCTAAATAATAAACCACTAGATAAAGATTATTTTGAATCAGAATATGGAAAAGGAAATGTTCAACAAGGAGGTGGAAATTATAAAGAGACTAAGGATAAAATACACGATAATCAGATTACAAATCAAAAAGGTAATCAATCAAGTAACTTTGAACAACATACCAATAATGAAAGCAAGTTGGCTGAAAATTGGAATAATACAAATCAGGCACACAATGCTTCAAATAAACAAAAATTAAAAGAAGATTTATCAAATGAAAATCTACAAAATATAGCTAAAAAAGATCCTAGATTAAACAATGTAGTTAACGGTCATAATGGAAAATTAAATTATGGTGTTGGCTCAGGTACTACTGCAGAAGCGAACAAATTAGGAATGCAATGGGTTGGTGAAGGGGCTAAGAAAACATCTGATGGAGGATGGATTAGTGCAGATGGTACTCGAGGTTATCGACCTCCATCCAATAAACCTAATAGCTCTTATGCAGAAACAGGTGTTCAAGCTAATTTTGAAACATATAAATTTGATGATAAAGGTAAGAGAATAAAAGTAGGTAATGGGCATTTAAATATCAAGGATTAAGAATGAAAGTATTATTAAAATCAGTGGGCTCTATAGAATATGATCCAGCTATATATTTTCCTGAAGTAGAGAACCTTTTTGGGATAACGCTAACTTTATCTATAGGTCCAGATAATGAAATTGGTAGTGAATATTTTGATCTGTTTGTATGTACACCAGAATGGTTATGTAAGCATCAATGGTTACCAGAGTTAATTCGTCATATGTTAATAGTTAGAAAATATGATTTTGACGAAATAAAAGACACAATAAATAAATGTATTGAAAAATGTACTTGCGATACTTGGTTGGAAACAGCTCAGAAACTATCAAGGTACTTTGCTTGGGAATATGAGGATTATCAATCATAGTAAAATCCCCACCTAACCCGTGTGGATCTTACTTATTATCTTTTAGAACTGCATCGCAAGTTCAATAATCAACTTGCCCTGTTCAATCTTAATGATAACAGGGCAGCCTACATAAAAGCCGAATTGCTCCAGCCACTTGCCTTTAATGGTCAGTTGTGGTCTGGGGTTGGGTTTTTTACCTTGTGGCATGTAACCGACGGTATAAAATCGCTCAGTGGGTTGTGGTGCCGGTGCTTTGTCTGTGGTTGATTTTAGCGTAGAATGAGTTTTAGCTAGCAGTTTAATCTGCTTCTTGCCTTAAAAAGGCATCCAAAAATATCTTAATCATGGTTTTTCTTCTTCCGGTAACGTCTTAATATCCTGAAATAACTTTAAAAATTCCCGGTTTTCAAATTTTATTTTAATCGTTTTGATAAGATTAAACGGTATAGACTCCTGAATTATTTTTACATCATTAATGCACACAAATCACCCATTCAGCGATATCGGAAGGCGAATTAATCGTTCGTGATAAAGAGGGGCAAAAACAAGATATCAATGAACTAAGTCATGATACCGATAATGCACATCAAAAACTCAAGCCAATTTTTGACAAAGAGAAAGAGCAACGAAAACAAGATATCGTAACGGGGCTGAAAGATTTAGCAGCACAAGTAAAACAACTGGAGAAAGACCTTAACAAGGATGCGGGTAAGGACTCAACTAAAGGCAAGATGGGTAATGACTTTAGTAAAGGAGTAGATTCAGCGGTAGCGATAGTGACAGGGATTATCACAGGTGATATAACAGGTGGATTAGCAGGAGCAAGCGCACCATGGGTAGCCGAACAGATAAAACTCCATACGGGTCATGCGGAAAATGGGGAATGGAAAACAGATAGTCCGGTAGCGAATTTAGTGGCACATGCAATACTGGGAGCAGTAGTAGCGGAGCTACAAGGTCACTCAGGAGTAGTAGGCGGAGCGAGTGCAGTCACAGGGGAGATAGCAGCCCCAATTATCCAAAAAGCCTTATATGGAGATAGAGATGTAAAAGACCTAACGGAAGAAGAAAAAGATAACATCAGTGCCTTAACTCAGCTAGCGGTAGGACTCACCATAGCAAGTATGGGAGGAGATGAAAGTGATATAACAACAGGAGTGAATAGTAGTAAAAATGCGGTTGAGAATAATTATTTAAAACTTTCCGAAGCTAGACGAAAAGCTGAGTTATCTTGGATAAAACCGAACTGGAAAGGTGAGGAGTTAACGGAAGATGAAAAGAAAGAATTAGAGTACTTTGAAAAATTAGATAAAAAACGTGATCTGGTTTTGCTAGAAACTTGTTATGCAGGTAATATATCAAGTTCAGCTTGTCAAGGGTTACTACAAGAAGCATGGCAAATTCAAAATGAATATGCCGAAGAAGCTGCAAGAACTATAAAATATAGTGATGTTTACAGAGAAGATTCGAATAACCTTGATAATATATTATTAGGATTAGACAGGGATTCGGTAAGTTATTGGAAAGACATTGAAGCAATATCAAAAGTAAGTGGTAGACCTTTGCTTGAAGTTAAAAAGGAATATAGGTGGGCTTTAATAGCAGATTCTGTATCGAAATCTTTAGCTGCAGCGATGGGTTATAACGCTAATGCCGGAAAGGGGAATGCTGTCGCACAGGCGGATAAAGTCGCAGCTCAAGCACAAAAAAATTTACTTGATGAAATTAATAGCTTTACATCGAAATCTCAAGCTAATAAAAATGCAACAATGGTCGGTGCATATGACCCTGTGACGGGTAAAATCACTATAGGCAATAGTAACGCTAATATAACTGCTGAAGCATTACATCCTGAAACAGTAAAGTATATTGAACAGCAATTAGGTGTTAAAATCGGAGAGTTTACAAGTTTTTGTAAAAATAAAGCAGGGGCATGTGCTGAAGTTTCAGCAGCAGATCAGTTAATTCGTCAAGGAGTGGCTCCTGAGAGAATTAAGTTTACTGACGCAGTTAGACCAAGAACGGTCTATGAGCAAGGTAAAATTACACAAGATTCAATTATAAAGCCTTGTGAAAATTGTCAGATAACATGGCCGAAGGATAAATAGATATGAGTATTTTAAATATACATTGGAAACCCGAATTTGGAACCATATACACTTGGTTTGCTATGGATCAATTCGGTCGAATTGCTGTGATGGTAAACAATTGTTTTGGTAATTTACCTAAAGCTCTTCTGTCAATCAATAATTTAGAATTATTATTAGACCAATTAACTGATTATATGTGGGAAGAATCAGAAATATTTAAGTCCTACCCTAATAATAAATGTGGTAGGACTGTATTAGATCTTTATTCAGGTTTAAGATTTGATTATTTACCAACTAGAAAAGATGTTGAACAACTTATACAAGAACGTTCTCACTACGAACAAAAACCAATTGAATGTAACTTACCATCAAGGAAAGGCTTTTTTGTTTATCATGGAATTGAAGGTAGTTTTGAAGGTGAAGATTATCCTGTTGGCTTTAATGGTAATACTAAAATGGGGGACTATTTCAGGTATTTGATGCCAACCGTCTATGCCTCAATTGCAGATTTTCCTGAAGAATTACGTCATGGAATAGCCGTTTCTGACATGGTTGATTTTACCACTGATCGATTGCTTGATAATGATAAAATCAACGAATATTTCCCTAGAATATATCAGAAATAAATGATAAACCCTACATTTGTAGGGTTTTATTTTTTTAAATTTAATTTAATGCCGGAAAGGGAATTCATGAATTAAATCACAAAGCAACATCTGGTGCATTTCTTACAACCGATCCAAATAAAACCACAACAATTCTAGGTACATATATGGATGATACTCAATACATTATAAAAGAACTAAATTTAGAAAAATCGACGGACTTTGGTGCTAGAAAAGGAGGATTTAATTTACTTAACACACCAGATGAGTATTATAAAAACCCAACGCAATTTTGGAATGAATATAATAAGCCGTGGTTAGATAATGCGATAAAACGAGGAGATAATATTATTTTGGCTACCAGCCCTATCGATTCTAAACTATACAAAACAAATAGAATAACAGGCTCCAAAGAGCTTACTGGATTTGGTAGGGAATATTATTATTTGCTTGAGAATGGTTATAAATTTGATAGTAAAACTAACCAAATGATAAAAGGAAAATAGATTATGACATATCACTTTGATTTGATTATTAAAGAAATTTTTTTTGATTTAATTAAAAAGAAAAAATTAGAGATTACTCTTGTTGATGATCAAACAGTTATGTTTAAGTCAAGAATTACACAGAATTTTGTTGAATTTGTTATGAGTCGAGATGGCGTCGATGTACTTTATATAATGCCAGTTAATGAAATAAATGAAATACAGTATAATATTGGAGAATATATTTCCAATAAAATTTTACCTCAAGATAGGTTATATATTGATTTACATTACGAAACCTTTTTTGACAAAATAATTATTGAATTGAAAATACTAAATAATACTTTTAAAAGATTGGAAGGATTTATTTTTTCAACAGATAATTCTTGGTTAGAAGATTATAAAAATTCTCCTTATTTCGAAGAGCCTAGGATAATTAATAGATAAACCATTTTGTCGCTGTTTGCCTTTAATGGTCAGTTGCGGTCTGGGGTTGGGCTTTGTGCCTTGTGGCACGTAACCGACGGTATAAAACCGCTCATTGGGTTGTGGAGCTGGTGTTTTGTCTGTGGTTGATTTTAGCGTAGAATATCTCTTAGCCATAGTTAACATCTAAAAAGTTGCTTTATCAAGCTGCAGCTTGTGCATTAATCAATTGTTCAGCTGAATTTGCTGACGATGACCCGATGAAAGAGGTATACCAAAAACTATAAGAGTTAGGTAACAGTAATGAGTTGCAAGCTTATAGAGAAGCACTTGCCGTACTAGAGTATATAAAAACCAATATTGTACCTGATGCAATTGGTTTTTATCCGATTACTTATGAAACAGTTGAAAAATTGTTTGAATATACAAGTGGTGATAAGTTTGTAGATTCAGTCGCCTATATTAATAATGAATACAGTGTGACAACCCGATTAGGAGGTGTCTTCCAAGTTGGATTTGCATTAGGAGAAGGGGTTTTAGCCATTACTTTATCACCAGCATGTACAACGGTTATAGGTTGTGCAGCAAGTACCTTATTGTCTTGGTCTGCAGTTGATAATAGCATGACGGGAGTATCTGTTATTATCGATGGTAAAAGCTATACAACACAAACAGGCAAAGAACTGGCAAAATTACTAAATATTTCTGAATCTGATGGTGATTTGTTATTTAATGCTGCAACAGGTTTGGTATCAGCGAAAAAATTAGGTGATTTAGCTTCTTCAAGCCTTTCTTCTAGCAATAAATTAACTGCAAAAGAGTTAGATACAATAAAGCGAGAGGTTGATCGTGTTGGCAAATTAACAGTAGATCCACATGCAGGAAAAGTAAAGTTAGCTGAAGGATCAGATGCGGCTGATTTAGAAAAATTGTTAGGTGGAAAAGTTGAACGTATTAAAGATAATGATAATTTAGCTGATTTTGTTTTTACAAGCGGTCCAAATAAGGGGAAAACAGTTGATTTTATGTTCACCACTGCTAATGGTACAGAAAAAGAAATCAATGCCATGAATCAATTTTTTAACAAGAATTGGGATAACAATATTAAAGTTCTTCATACTCATTTAGATAAAGCTGATATTGTTCCTTTGGATTTTAGAAAGTTGACACTTGAAAATCAACAACGACTTGAGCGCTATATCAATACTTTATCAAAATCACAGCAATCAAAAATTTATATTATGAGGTAATTATGGCAAATGCTTTTGTTTTTGGTAAAGATAATGTTACAGGTTTTGGTTCTACATTTATTGATGTTCTTGCTGATTATTGGAGACCTTATATTCAGCAAGTGGGTGTTGATGAAAAAGTTTATATTTTTTATGATATGTTTTTTGGATATATTGATTTTAGTGAATTAACCCAAAAACAATATATGCAATGTTATAAACAGCTTGAGAAAGCTATTGAAGTTGATTTAGATAAGATAGAGAATTTTTATAATCACTACCCTAAAGAACTTGTTTATAAAGCTTGGTTTGATGAGATTAAACCTGCAATGCAAGAATCTCCTTTGTATCAATCTTAAAAATGTTTAACCCAGTTTTGCGATCCACTTCGCAGAACTGAGTTAATTATCTTTTGATTATGCGATCTGCTTCGCAAGCTTGACAATCAACTTACCTTTTTTAGCTATGATGGTGACAGGTTGCCCGGAAGTAAATCCCACCGTCTCAAGCCAATTACCTTTAAGATGCAGTGCAGGGTGTTTGCTGTAATGAGTGCAAGCCTCTTTGGCTTTGGGTTCGTGGCGGACGCTGATATAGCCAACAGTGTAATGACGTTGCGATATCTTGCGTAGGGTTTTACTGGTGGTTTTGGTTTTAGCTGTTTTTGCCGTAGAATGGGCGTTAGTCATAATAACTACTCCTTAGTTGCTAGTTGTTGTGATTAGCAGATTGGTTGTGGTCGCACACAGCCAGTCTGCGTTTAAACAATTAATCGCTATTTATCAACAGGCAGCAATGCCGATTCAACTCGATTTTTAACAATAACCGCATCAATTAATTTAATGACAGTCTCTTGTTCTTCTTGAGGACAGTTGGTTAATGCCTTAAATCTTTCAAATAACCGCGTATTACTCATTGTTGAATGTTCGTCATACGTTCCTATTAATAAATAATCAATGGATGTAATAAAGAGTTCAGCAAGCAATATCAGTTTATCCGCAGGCGGAATATGCATACCTGACTCATACTTGTTGTACTGTGAAAGCTGTAATCCCAGTTTAGCACTACTTCTTGCCGGAAAGAGAACTGAGGTAGCTACAACAGCAAAAGGTCAGGATGCAGGTAAAACTAAACCAGGATCAAATTGGAAATATGAAGAAGGAGAGTATAATCAAAAACCTACTGATACGACTAATGTTGAAGCACCAAAGGAAATAAGTTATGGTAATGATTCTATTCCCGGAAAGGGGACGAATAGTACATCATCCAACCCAATTATTAACCCTGCTACAAATAAAGTTGTTACTGAACACACCATTGTACCATCAGGGAAAGCACCAAAAACCTCTACGCCAAACTTAATTTATGAGGTATCGAGAGCAGATGGTTCTAGAAGTGTTACTTATTATGATGAAAAAGGTAATATGTTCTCAAGAGAAGATTATGGGCAGCAAAGAATACACGGTAACCTTGAGTTTGATAAAAATGGAAAAGTAGTTCCGCATGAACATAAGCAAACTTATAAATCCTATAACGGCAAAATATATAAAGATAAAAGTTATTACAGACAAATTGATGAAAATGGTAAGCCCGTTGGACCTTGGATTTTAGATAAATAAAGGAAATTAACATGTCAAATGATGTTTGTGGTTATATAGAACCAGTTTTAAATCAAGATAAACTTGAAAAGTTATCTGAATTTATTAAGAATAGCCAATTGGGTATTCTTAAGATCTCTAAAAAGGAATTATATAATTACCCCGATAAGCTAATTCCCACTGATAATATATTTTCTTTTTTAATAGGGGATGTTCCTGGTTATCCTAATGCTACTTATTTAATAGATTATGATGAATATGCACCAGATACAGATATTGGTTTTCCTGCAGATCCGAAAGAACGTCTAGATATACTTATTAATACATTGATTGATATGATCAAAATTACTAATGCATCTAAAATGGTTGTATCCATGACTGAATGCAACCAAATAGAAACAATTAAAAAAATAAGTTTTTCTGAAATGAGAGAAATTATTCATGCTGATTTTGAAGCATATCAAGCGCCGCCTGACACACTTTATGAAATTATATGTTAACAAATTCCTTTTTTAATAAATCAGGCTCTATAACTAACTTGCCCTGTTCAATCTTAATGATAACAGGGCAGCCTACATAAAAGCCGAATTGCTCTAGCCACCGGCCCTTAATGGTCGGTTGTTGTCTGGGGTTGGGTTTTGTGCCTTGTGGTGCTGGTGCTTTATCTGTGGTTGATTTTAGCTTAGAATGAGTTTTAGCTAGCAGTTTAAGTTGCTTCATGCCTTAAAAAAAGCATCCAAAAATATCTTCATCATGTTTTTTTCTTCCGGTAACGTCTCAATTTCCTGAAATAACTTTAAAAATCCCCGGTTTTTAAATTTTACTTCAATTGTTTTGATAAGATTAAACGGTATAGACTCCTGAATTATTTTTACATCATCAAAGCACACAAATTACCCACTTAGCGATATCGGAAGGCGAATTAATCGTTCGTGATAAAGAGGGGCAAAAACAAGATATCAATGAACTAAGTCATGATACCGATAATGCGCATCAAAAACTCAAACCAATTTTTGACAAAGAGAAAGAGCAACGAAAACAAGATATCGTAACGGGGTTGAAAGATTTAGCCGCACAAGTAAAACAACTGGAGAAAGACCTTAACAAGGATGCGGGTAAGGACTCAACTAAAGGCAAGATGGGTAATGACTTTAGTAAAGGAGTAGACTCAGCGGTAGCGATAGTGACCGGAATTATCACAGGCGATATAACAGGCGGATTAGCAGGAGCAGGAGCGCCATGGGTTGCCGAACAGATAAAACTCCACACAGGTCATTCGGAAAATGGGGAATGGAAAACAGATAGTCCGGTAGCGAATTTAGTGGCACATGCAATACTGGGAGCAGTAGTAGCGGAGCTACAAGGTCACTCAGGAGTAGTAGGCGGAGCGAGTGCAGTCTCAGGGGAGATAGCAGCCCCAATTATCCAAAAAGCCTTATATGGAGATAGAGATGTAAAAGACCTAACGGAAGAAGAAAAAGATAACATCAGTGCCTTAACTCAGCTAGCGGTAGGACTCACCATAGCAAGTATGGGAGGGGATGAAAGTGATATAGCAACAGGAGTGAATAGTAGTAAAAATGCGGTAGAGAATAATGGATTAGCAAGAGGAGTAATTAAAGGATTAGAAAAAGGTTATGAATCGTGTATGAAAGTTGCATCATGTCGAAATGCATTAATGCAATTAGGTCTCAATTTTGGTTTAACTAATGCACAAATAGAAGAAGCCATGAAGGTTGGACAAACACGAGATATTAACCAAATTAAAGAATTAACTCCTGAACAGATAGCTTGGCTAGATGCACAAATAATAGCAAATAAAGGTTTGTCACATATCATGTTTGG
>NZ_LZGM01000080.1 GCF_001690195.1 Gilliamella sp. wkB108
AATATTAAAAATACCGGTATCAATAAAATGTACATCCAGAATGTTGGGGCATTTTTTGCAGCATGGATCATCGGTTTTATATGTCCACTTAAACCATGTAAAGGCATCGGTAGATGCGTACTAAGCCAAGGTTTGGGTAGGTTATCCGGGCCTTCCTCCATATAACGGCGAATAAATTCCCATTCATCTTTATAATCTTGCGAATTATAGGTGTTTTTACCAATCCCCACCGATTGAGCAACCGGAAAGCCTGTTTTATATGGGTGAAAGCTCATCAGATTTACCATATTGGTACCACCCATATCTGAGTCTGAGTTGCTAAAATTAGCGGGCATAATATGTTCCCACTTAAACACAACCGTACCGCCACAATATTTGGGGCGCTGAATATAGACTTGCCGAGTCACCCGATTAAACCTCACCCGAATATGGCGAATAGTGAATAACTCTAGTCGGTAAACATAACGGAAGTAACGAATACATAAATATAATGAAACTAAAAATATAGTTGAAAAAAATGTTATTGCAAATATACCGGAAGCAATATTGTCTCTTTCATTATTATACAATTTAAGCAGAATAGTTAATCCTAAATTTCCACTAGAATAAGGAATAAAAAATATAACTAAGCTTATCCAAGTGACAATACCACGGAAATTTTCAAACATACCACCGCGGATCTCTAAATAACGATCGTTATAGGCATAATAAGGACCAATTGGGCGTGGATTATTACTAACTGATTCTTTGGTATAATCTTTGGCAACTTCACTTAACGTCATATCGCCACTAAAATAATCCATTCCCATTTTTTTGCGGGTTGAGGATCTAATTGAACTACTTAACCAAGATAAATATTCACCGATATACATTTCAAACTGTCCTTAATAATTTGCTCCGGATTGTTCACCTTTTTGCTACCATATTAAGAATTACCATAATCAATCAATTTTCCGGTTTTATCATCTCGCACGCCCCATTCGATACGATTATCTAAAATCGCTTGTTGTACACTGGGTGGATAGTCTGATAAGGTGGTTTCTTTCGGTACGGTTTTCCCTTTTCGACCAGCTTGACGAATGACTTTTGGCCAGCGTGGTTGCCAGCATAAACATTCCGAAATAAAGTACCCTATCGTGTAAAACGGTAATAATATTAAAAATACCGGTATCAATAAAATGTACATCCAGA
>NZ_LZGM01000081.1 GCF_001690195.1 Gilliamella sp. wkB108
AAAAATATCATCACTTTCAGCGGAACAAAAACAACATTTTGAAGAAGATTTTGAGGAAGTAAAAGCAATAGGTTATGTACCTGAATATTTAATTCCTTTTTTACGACAGTATCCAACACCAGAAGTATTATTTACTAGCCTGCAATTAGATGAGGAAGATGATAAAGAACATGATTATAATAATACTAAAGTCGCTTTTGATGATCTTGAGTCAGTAGAATATAATGAGCATTTGAGGAAATTTCAAATGTATAAAATTGTTGAAAAAATGTTGGAGAAAAAGAAAGAGCTGACATTAAGAGAAAAAAATATTTTGAGTATAAGTAAACAACGAAGCCAATGTTTAGACAATATTTTAGATGATTTAAGAGAAAATCCAGGAAAGTCAATAGCGAAAAAAATCATTATAGATAAATGTTATAACTAGTTGATTAAAAATAAAAAAATATATTATGAATTAAACATAATGAAAGGATGCGGTTAAATAACCACTTAAATAATATGAAAAAATTACAATATCATTGCCATATATTAATTTATCTAGTTTTAGCATTATTTCTTATTAGCTGTGCGCCACTTTTTATTCATAGTTCACCTAAACCGACAGTCGAACCACCAAGTTTACCTAATGCAAAATTAGGTCAACCATATTATGCAACAATAGAAATCACGGGACCAGTTATACCGAGGTTATTTCGCTACGAAATAACGCCTATGAATTCAGGGCTTGACTTAAAGGTATTAGATCCTGAAGCAATCCGTCCATTTAAAAACCATAAATTAGAAGGCGTTCCCATTGTAGAAGGTGAAATTATCTTAAGGATACATGGTGGTACTTTTGGCACGATGGAAGTAGGGAAGGAATTTGATAAGACGTACACGATAAAAGTAGAAGATGCGGATGAATAAAAGGTAAATATTGATTTCTCCACAGGACAAATATGATACAACAATGATAACTCATTCTATATATGAGGACATAAAAACTAGCACCTAAAAATCAGATTTTACCCTGTTGGGTATTTAATAAAGGTGAGTTAGAAGAGCGCATTGTAGAAGTTGATGTCTTTAATCAAAATGATTTGGAGTATATTTAGTGAATTCTGACCGTAAAGGAACAATCATCAATTATGATTATTTAATAAGGTTTAAAAGAAAAGGAAAATATGGTGATGATATTGTGGCATTTTTACAAGTTATTAAGTAATGTTTTATTATTTCTACTCTTAATTGGTATTAGTAATCAAGTTATTGCAAGTGAGCATCATTACTCTTACTGTAATTTGAATTTGGTCATCAGTTACGATATTGATGGATGTGCAGATTTTTTTGAGGAAAAAATATCATCACTTTCAGCGGAACAAAAACAACATTTTGAAGAAGATTTTGAGGAAGTAAAAGCAATAGGTTATGTACCTGAATATTTAATTCCTTTTTTACGACAGTATCCAACACCAGAAGTGTTGTTTACTAGCGAGCAATTAGATGAGGAAAGTGCTAAAAAACATGAAGATAATAATATTAAAGTCGCTTTTGATACTCTTGATTCATTAGAATATAGAGAACATTTGAGGAAATTTCAAATATATAAAATTGTTGAAAAAATGTTGGAGAAAAAGAAAGAACTGACATTAAGAGAAAAAAATATTTTGAGTATAAGTAAACAACGTAGCCAATGTTTAGACAATATTTTAGATGATCTAAGAGAAAATCCAGGGAAGTCAATAGATGAAAAAATCATTATAGATAAATGTTATAACTAGTTGATTAAAAATAAAAAAGATATTATAAATTAAACATAATGAAAGGATGCGGTTAAATAACCACCTAAATAATATGAAAAAATTACAATATCATTGCCATATATTAATTTATCTAGTTTTAGCATTATTTCTTATTAGCTGTGCACCATTTTTTTTCTTTAGTTCAACTAAAACGTCAGTCGAACCACCAAGTTTACCTAATGCAAAATTAGGTCAACCATATTATGCAACCATAACAATCAATAGTTATCCGGGACCAGTTATACCGAGGTTATTTCGCTACGAAATAACCCCTACAAATTCAGGACTCGACTTAAAGGTATTAGATACTGAAGCTGTCCATCCCTATAATGACTTTAAATTAGAAGGTGTTCCCATTGTAACAGGTGAAATTATCTTAAGGATACATGGTGGTACTTTTGGCACGATGGAAGTAGGGCAAGATTTTGATAAGACGTACACGATAAAAGTAGAAGATGCGGATGAATAAAAGGTAAATATTGATTTCTCCACAGGACAAATATGATACAACAATGATAACTCATTCTATATATGAGGAGATAAAAAAACTGGCGCCTAAAAATCAGATTTTACCCTGTTGGGTATTCAAAAAAGGAAAATTAGAAGCGCGCATTGTCGAAGTTGATGTCTTTAATCAAAATGATTTGGAGTATATTTAGTGAATTCTGACCGTAAAGCAACAATCTCAATAGTAAAAAAACTAATCACTGTGATTATGGGCTGTAGTGTAATTATTGGTATTGTTCTCTTTTATTGTGATGATACCAAAAATATATATGAACACCCTGTTAAACCGGAAAATACACCCTTGGATATGACAATTTACCCTTCAACAATCCCTGAAAATCAATTATTACGTATTCAAGAAGCTAAAGAACTTTATAAAGCAGCATTTGATCAGCATGTATTTTATGCGGTAAAAGACCCAGATAAATTAGTAGAGTTTATTAAACATGCCTGGCAGTGGGATAAAAATGCAATGTTCTATTATTACAATATTCTTTATTCTCATCATTTATATGATAGTTATCCTTATAAAGAAGAAGGAATGATGTCATTTACTGAGTTTATGTCAAAATATCGTGATAAATTAGTTGATGATGCAGGTAAACCATTAGTTACCCCCGATATTTTTAAACTTCCTAGGCGTGATCTCATTAAATTTCGCAATGACTTAGTAATAAAATTAGCTGATTTAAAATATCCTTTTTTTGACTATCAAAAGGGTTGGGACTATGGTTTTTGTTGGTATGATAAAGAAGGTAATACCAAATCATGTACAGATAGTCAATTAGATAAAGCAATTGAATATTTTAGTTATGCAATTGAGGGTGGATATCATTGCTATGAAGATTTGATTGCTCGTATGCTGTTTCAACAAGGTGATCACTATAAAGATGAAAAAAATGAAAAAATTAACAAATTAACTGAATATCGAAAATCATTGTCTTTACAAGACTTAAAAAAATCGATCGATTATGCTGAATTAATGGCTGAGCATAGCTCGATGATAGGGATCTTAAGGGTCACAGAAGCCTATTTATATGGTTTAGGACGCGAGCATGATGTGGTTAAAGCGTATGCTTGGTCGTTATTGTTGGATTATGCCAAACAAAAAGTGATAGAGAATGGCAATAATTTAGCATGGGATTCAACAGAACTCCCTCCTGTTTGGCAGTATAATAAAGAAATACAAACACGTTTAGAAAACATGCTGAATGCCACACAAAAACAAGCTGCACAAGACCTACTGACAACATTGAAAACTAAAATCATTGATTGGAACTATAATCGTTGGCGAGAGCAAATTGATGATTTTCATCCTAAACCCTAATTAAATGTTGAGGTTATTTTAATCAATATCCCTATATCAGCTATAAGGCGATAAAAACTGGCGCCTAAAAATCAGATTTTACCCTGCCGGGTATTTAATAACGGTAAATTAGAAGAACGCATTGTCGAAGTTGATGTCTTTAATCAAAATGATTTGGAGTATATTTAGTGAATTCTGACCGTAAAGTAACAATCATCAATTATGATTATTAAATAAGGTTTAGAGAAAAGGAAAAAATGGTGATGATATTGTGGCATTTTTACAAGTTATTAAGTAATGTTTTATTATTTCTACTCTTAATTGGTATTAGTAACCAAGTTATTGCAAGTGAGCATCCTTACTATTACTGTAATCTGAATTTGGTCATAGATTACGATATTGATGGATGTGCAGATTTTTTTGAGGAAAAAATATCATCACTTTCAGCGGAACAAAAACAACATTTTGAAGAAGATTTTGAGGAAGTAAAAGCAATAGGTTATGTACCTGAATATTTAATTCCCTTTTTACGCCACTATCCAACACCAGAGGTATTGTTTACTAGCGAGCAATTAGATGAGGAAAGTGCTAAAAAACATGAAGATAATAATATTAAAGTCGCTTTTGATGATCTTGAGTCAGTAGAATATAATGAGCATTTGAGGAAATTTCAAATATATAAAATTGTTGAAAAAATGTTGGAGAAAAAGAAAGAGCTGACATTAAGAGAAAAAAATATTTTGAGTATAAGTAAACAACGTAGCCAATGTTTAGACAATATTTTAGATGATCTAAGAGAAAATCCAGGGAAGTCAATAGATGAAAAAATCATTATAGATAAATGTTATAACTAGTTGATTAAAAATAAAAAAAGATATTATAAATTAAACATAATGAAAGGAGATGTGGTTAAATAACCACCTAAATAATATGAAAAAATTACAATATCATTGCCATATATTAATTTATCTAGTTTTAGCATTATTTCTTATTAGCTGTGCACCATTTTTTTTCTTTAGTTCAACTAAAACGTCAGTCGAACCACCAAGTTTACCTAATGCAAAATTAGGTCAACCATATTATGCAACCATAACAATCAATAGTTATCCGGGACCAGTTATACCGAGGTTATTTCGCTACGAAATAACCCCTACAAATTCAGGACTCGACTTAAAGGTATTAGATACTGAAGCTGTCCATCCCTATAATGACTTTAAATTAGAAGGTGTTCCCATTGTAACAGGTGAAATTATCTTAAGGATATATGGTAGTACTTTTGGCACGATGGAAGTAGGGCAAGATTTTGATAAGACGTATACGATAAAAGTAGAAGATGCAGATGAAAGGTAAATATTGATTTCTCCACTGGTTAAATCAAATGATAAAGCGTAAGTATGAAATATGCTAACTAAAATTTTATAAACTGTAATAGTCTGCAATTAATCTGATAATTGAATTGTTTATTTTTACTAAAAAAACTACTCAAAATGAGTTAAGCTGGATCAACTAGGTAAGTACAATTTAAGTTATTTTCATGAACGGAAGCCAAGTTTGTTTCCAACAAATTAGTGAATAACAACGATTAATACATTTTTAATAAAAAGGAAACGAATATAAATGTATATAGCAATTGATGTTTATTATATGGGAGATCGGGCAAAATCGGTGGGTATTTTGTTTGAAAATTGGTCAGATTCGATAGCAGATATAAAAGAGGTAATTACGGATTATCAAGATAATGTCGCTCCTTATCAATCTGGTCAGTTTTATCAACGTGAATTACCTTGCATTATAGCTTTGTTAAATAAAATTGATCTAACCAAAATTACATCAATTATCATTGATGGTTATGTACATTTGAATGAAGGTAAATTGGGATTAGGGGGACATCTCTATAATGCGTTAAATCAAACTATACCAATTATTGGTGTAGCTAAAAAACCTTTTTTAGGAAATAGTCAATATTTGATTGAGGTTATGCGTGGTCAAAGTAAACATCCGTTATATGTCACAGCTATTGGTACTCAATTAGAAACAGCTGCTGGTAATATAAAATTAATGTCTGGCAAATATCGGATGCCTGATTTACTCAGTTTTTTAGATCAACAAACAAAATTATTTAAGTCAGAGTAAGCTTTAAAATTGCTACATTTGCCACTATATAGCTAAATAATATGAACAAGCTATCTGTTTTTATGTATGTTTATTATTTAGCATTTCGATTATAAATAAATTATTTCTTAAATTGAGTTTAATTATTCAGGTCATTATCACGCCAAATAATACTCAAGCAATATATTGATAGTGATTAACAAGAAGATCCTAGTAAATGGAAATGGTATTAATACATCAACTAGAAACAGGGTGTAAATGGTGTTTTTTGTAAAAAGTATTACAGTAAAAATAGTCTGTTTTAACGTTAATCCCCTTTCAATATGTTAGCTATCTTTTTCCGCTTTCTTTGGCAATATAATGATATAATAATGAATATTTTTTTAATTAGGTTTGATATATGTCAGCATATAATATTGCTATTGTTGGTGCGACAGGGCAAGTTGGTTCTGCGTTAGTTGAATTATTACAACAGCGCTCAATAGAAATTGATCACCTTTTTTTAGTTGGTAGTGATAATAGTGAAGGTGAAATTGTTCGTTTTGCGGGTAAAAATCTGACAGTTATAGATAGTAGTCAGATGGATTGGAGTCAGTGTCATTTTGCTTTTTTTGTAGCAGGTCAATCAACAAGTGAAAAGTATGCACAAATTGCCGCTCAATCTGGTTGTATTGTAATAGATGCAAGTGGTTATTTTGCAATGCAAGATCATATCCCTTTACTTGTTCCTCAGGTAAATAATAGTGTGTTAACTGACTACCGAAATGAGAATATTATTGCAGTTGCTAGCCCAACTGTCTGTCAGTTATTGCGATCAGTCGCATCGTTAACCGATATTGAGTTGTTAACAAATTTACATATGACAAGTTTTATTCCTGCATCACTGTATGGTAAGGAAGGTGTTGATGAGCTAGCAGGGCAAAGTGCAAGATTATTAAATGGTATGCCAGTTGATAATACGTTATTTGATAAACAATTAGCTTTCAATTTATTACCTGTTTCCCCTGAAATTAGTGACACAGGATTAGGTGAACAATCACAAGTAGATCAGATTCGTAAAGTTATTAGTAATTATCAATTGCCTGTTTCTTTAGAATCAGTCATCGTTCCGGTATTTTATGGACTTGCCCAAGCAGTTAATGTTTCAAGTAGTTTACCTATTGAAATTGATATGGGGCGATTTAGTGAATATGGCGTAGAAGTAAAGCATGGCGATTTACCTACACCAGTGACAGAAGTAAGTAGTGAATCAGAGCATCCGCTTGCTATTAAAATTGCCAATTTGAGGCATAGTTATGGGCATTATGAGCAAATTCAATTTTGGTCAGTAGCGGATAATGTTCGTTATTTAGGTGCATTAATGTTAATTGAGTCTCTAGAGATCCTCATTAATGACTACCTGTAAAATAGCACTTGGAATTGAATATGACGGCAGTGGCTATTATGGTTGGCAACGACAGCAATCTGTTGATTCTATTCAAGAAAGACTTGAAGCTGCCTTGTCTGTCGTCGCAGATGAAACCATAACGGTATTTTGCGCCGGAAGAACTGATGCTGGCGTTCATGCGACAGGGCAAGTTATTCATTTTGAAACCAGTGCTAAACGTTCACAAAGTGCTTGGACAATGGGGGTAAATTCCCATTTACCTGCTAATATTGCTGTACGTTGGTCAAAACAGGTTGAGGCAGATTTTCATGCCAGACATAGTGCTACAGCTCGTCGTTATCGTTATGTGATATATAATCACCGTTATCGTCCGGCAATTTTAGCTAAAGGCGTTTCTCACTATTATTTGCCGTTAGATGCATGTTTGATGCATCAAGCTGCTCAATATTTACTGGGTGAAAATGATTTTACCTCTTTTAGAGCCGCACAATGTCAATCTCATACGCCATGGCGTAATATTCATCATATTGATGTAAAACGGCAAGGTGAATATATTATTGTTGATATCAAAGCTAATGCCTTTGTGCATCATATGGTTAGGAATATTGTTGGAAGTTTACTTGAAGTTGGTTCTGGTAATAAAAAGCCTCAATGGATCAGTGAGCTTTTACAAGCTAAAGATAGAACTCTTGCTGCTGCAACAGCAAAACCAGAAGGTTTGTATTTAGTGCAAGTAGACTACCCATTAAATTACCAATTACCTAATGTGGCATTAGGGCCGTTATTTTTAGAATAATTGATTAACTTAGACATAAATCCAACTTACAAACAGATGGAATACAATGAATACTGAAGAAATGAGTAATAGCAAAGACAAAGATGTAAAAAATCGTGAGTCAAAAAAAGCAAATCTACATAATATAAAACTTCCGCCACATTCTATTGAAGCTGAACAAGCCGTACTGGGTAGTTTAATGTTGGATAATCAGCGTTGGGATGTTGTTGCAGAAATGATCACTGAGCGTGATTTTTATTCTCGTCATCATCAATTGATCTTTTCTGAAATGCATACCTTAATTAGTAAAGGTACGCCTATCGATTTGATCACATTATCCGAAAGTTTAGAAAGTAAATCGATATTAGCAGATGTAGGTGGTTTTGCTTACTTAGCTGAGCTTTCTAAAAATACACCAAGCGCCATTAATGTCATTGCCTATAGTGATATTATTCGTCAACAAGCTATATTGCGAGAGCTAATTAGTGCTGCAAATGATATTGCTGATAACTGTTATGCGACCGAAGGTCGTGATAGTTCAGAAATTTTAGATTTTGCCGAAAGTAAAATTTTTCAGATTGCCGAAAGCCGAACAAAACAGGGTGAAGGACCTAAAAGTATTACGGATGTTCTTGAGGCAACCGTTGCCAAAATTGAGGAACTCTTTCAGCGACCTCATGACGGTGTGACTGGCGTATCTACTGGTTTTATCGATTTAGATAAGAAAACCGCGGGTTTACAGCGTTCTGATTTGATTATCGTCGCGGCTCGACCGTCAATGGGGAAAACCACTTTTGCAATGAATTTATGTGAAAATGCAGCATTAGGACAAGAAAAACCTGTTTTAGTTTTTAGTTTAGAAATGCCTGCTGAACAGATTATGATGCGTATGTTAGCCTCGTTATCTCGTGTTGATCAAACGCGTATTCGAACAGGTCAATTACAAGATGATGATTGGGCTAGGATTTCAAGTACGATGGGAATATTACTTGAGAAAAAAAATATCTATATTGACGATTCGTCAGGTTTAACGCCTATGGAGCTACGATCAAGAGCAAGACGTATTTATCGTGAACATAAAGGGCTTAGTATGATTATGGTCGATTATTTGCAATTAATGCGAGTACCTAATATTTCCGAAAATCGAACTTTAGAAATTGCTGAGATCTCTCGTTCATTAAAAGCATTAGCTAAAGAGTTACAAATTCCGGTGGTTGCCCTTTCGCAACTTAATCGTAGTTTGGAACAACGAGGCGATAAAAGACCGGTTAATTCAGATCTGCGTGAATCAGGTTCAATAGAGCAAGATGCAGATGTGATCATGTTTATCTATCGTGATGAAGTTTATAATGAATCATCAGAACATAAAGGTATTGCTGAAATTATTTTAGGTAAACAGCGAAATGGTCCAATAGGTAAAGTTCGCTTAAAATTCCAAGGTCAATTTTCACGTTTTGATAACTATGCTGATTCTAGTAAATATTTAGATGATGAGTAATAAATAATAGTAAAAATCTAAGGTTGTAACGATTTATACTTAGGTCGTTACAACACCATGTTAATTTATCGCATTTTTTTAATTTTATTGGAAATTAAACAATAAATCTGCACCAACATAAACACTATTGCTTGTAAAATCACAATACAAGCGCCGGTAGCTCCATCAATATAAAAACTGATGAATGTTCCTGTTACAGTAGAAAATACTGAAACAATGATGGCAATAATCAACATTAATTCAAAGCGTTTACATAATAAGAAAGCTGTAATACCAGGTGCGATTAACATCGCAATGACTAATATCACGCCAACTGCTTGTAATGATGCAACAATTGTTAATGCCAAAACACTAAGTAATCCATAATGTAAAAGCTTGACAGGTAAACCTACAACTTTAGCTTGTATGGGATCAAAACAAAAAAGCATAAGATCGCGTCGCTTAATAATGACTAAAATCGAAGCAATGATCGCGATAGATAAGATCTGGACTAGTTGTGTATAGGTAGTACCAAGTACATTACCAAATAAGATATGATTTAAGTGTTGTGAAGTATCTACTTTTGAAAATAGCACTAAACCAAAGGCAAACATTCCCGAAAAGACTATTCCCATAACAGTATCTTCTTTTACCCGGCAGTTTTCTTTAATATAACCAGTAGCAACTGAACAACATAAACCAGAAGCAAAAGCACCAATAATAATTGGAATGCCAGCTAAAAAGGCCAAAACAATTCCGGGAAGCACCGCATGCGAAATTGCATCTCCCATTAATGACCAACCTTTTAATACTAAGAAACAAGAAAGTAATGCACATACAAATCCTGTAGCAAGTGCAGCTAATATTGCACGTTGCATAAAAGCAAATGTGAATGGATAGCTAATAAAATCCCATAATTCAATCATATATTTGCTACCTTATTTAATTTGTTTCGTTTGATTCTTAGACGATTTGGAATTAAGCCATGTTGTGGTGCAAATAGAAAAGCCACAATAAAAATTAGGGTTTGCAAAGTCACTATAACGCCACCTGTCGCACCATTTAAAAAATAGCTTATCCAAGCACCAATAGCACTAGTTAACGCTCCAATGACAACAGAAATAATTAATAAGTGTGAAAATCGGTTAGTAAGTAGATAAGCAGTCGCACCAGGTGTGACTACCATTGCAATAACTAAAATTGCCCCTACAGTTTGAAGTGCAGCTACAGTACATGCACTTAGAATAGTAAAAAAGATGATTTTTAACCGTAATGGTTTTAAACCAATTGAGATGGCATGAGTTTCATCAAAAAAAGTGACTAATAGATCTTTCCATAACAGTAATAACAAAATAAAAGATACTAATATGATGATTTGCACTTGCCACATATCGCTATCGGCAATACCTAAGATATTACCAAAAATAATCGTTTGGACATTAACTGAGGTAGGATTCAATGAAATGATGAGTAAACCAATAGCAAAAAAAGTAGAAAAAATAAAACCGATGATTGCATCTTCTTTCAATCGAGTAAAAGCACGAATGAGAGCAATGGCCAGAGCAGCAAGTAACCCAGTAAAAAAAGCGCCAATTGAATAGGGAAGTCCAAGCGCATAAGCACCGGCAACACCAGGTACTACCGAGTGGGATAGCGCATCTCCCATTAATGACCAACCTTTTAACATTAAAAAAGCAGAAAGAAACGCGCAGGCGGCACCAACAATACAACTTACCCAGATGGCTTTTAGCATATAGTTATAAGTAAATGGTTCAAGTAGTAGTTCCATTTATTGCTATCCTTTTGGTTTATTATTTGGATGCTCAATAAGTAAATCTTGATGAGGTGAATCATCTGTTCCTTCGCCGTAAAATATTGCGGCTCGTTCATCATCTGTTAAAACTGATACCATACGAGGATCTTGATCTTCATGTAATTTTTCACCGGATAAACTTAAATAACGCAAAGCACCACCAAAGGTAGTCATTAAATTTTGCGGAGTAAAAGTGGTTTTGGTTGGACCAAAAGCAAGGACAGTTTGATTAATCAAAACAACTTGATCACAAAATTCAGGTACACTACCTAAATTATGGGTAGAAACCAAAATTAAATGTCCTTCTTCTCGCAGATCTTTTAGTAGATCAATAATAGCGTTTTCTGTTTTTACATCTACGCCAGTAAAAGGTTCATCTAATAACAACACTTTCCCTTGTTGAGCTAAGGCTCTTGCTAAAAAAACGCGTTTTTTTTGCCCGCCCGATAGTTCACCTATTTGACGGTGTTTAAAATCGGTCATATTGACGCGTTCCAGAGCTATATCAACTTGTTTTTTATCTTCTTGGCTGGGAATACGTAAAAAGGACATATGCCCATATCGCCCCATCATCACGACATCAGAAACTAAAACCGGGAAATCCCAGTCAACCTCCTCTGTTTGCGGTACGTAAGCTATAATGTTTTGTTTTAAAGCTTGTTTAACAGGCATATTATTAAATGTGACTGTTCCTCTATTGGGATGAACCATACCCATGATACTTTTAAAAAGCGTGGATTTACCACTGCCATTAACACCAACAAGCGCACATATAGTACCGCCAGTTAGTGTAAAACTTGCATCATGAATAGCTGTATGACCATTGTTATAAGTGACAGTAATGTTATCTACATTTAAGCAAATTTTTGTCATTATTTTTCAAACCCTTTGGCGATTGTTTCAACAGTGGTTTTTAATAAATCAATATAGGTAGGTACAGGTCCGTCTTGGGTAGAGAGTGAATCTACATATAATACTCCACCATATTTGGCATCTGTTTCTTGACTAACTTGTCTAGCAGGTTTATCTGAAATCGTACTTTCACTAAATACAACCGGAATATTATTTGCTCTTACTAAATCTATTACATGTTTAACTTGTTTTGGTGTACCTTGTTGCTCAGCGTTAATTGGCCATAAATAGGCTTCTTTTAAATTGTAATCTCTGGTTAAATAACTAAATGCCCCTTCACTGGTTACTAACCAACGTTGTGCTTCTGGGATTTTTGCTAATCGCTCACGTAATGGAGCATCAAGGGCTTTAATTTTTGCGGCATATTCAGCAGCGTTTTTATTATAGGTAGACGCATTTTGAGGATCATATTTAACCAATGCAGCTCGAATATTTTCAATATAGGTTAAAGCTAAGGTTGGCGACATCCAGGCATGAGGATTAGGATTGCCTTTATAACTTCCTTCTTGAATTGGCATAGGATCAATACCTTGAGTTACTATAACCGCTGGGACATCTTTAATATCTTCAAAAAAACGTTGAAACCAACGTTCTAAATTTAATCCATTCCATAAAACCAAATCAGCTGATTGCGCTCTAACAATATCTTGAGGTGTGGGTTCGTATTCATGAATTTCAGCTCCCACTTTAGTAATTGATTCGACAATAGCTGCTTCACCAGCTACATTTTTAGCGATATCTTGAATGATCGTAAATGTTGTAACAACTTTAAATTTTTTTTCTGCAGCGGATGCAAAATTAGATATCCCAATAATAATCATTAAGGAAATTAAAATAGTCATTAATATGTTGTTACGATTTTTCAAGAAATTAAACCTCATTAGCTACCTCTTCTCTGATTAAAATACACTCAAATTAAATAAACATACAGCAAAATAAAAAATAGATGCGGATAAATTTGTTTTTTCTCATCATCTCATTGCTTTAAATATAATCGCATTTTAAAAATACCAAATATAGAAAGAGTTATTTTTTAAACGCTAATGAGAATTATTATCATTTGATAAATAAATGTCAATTTATTTTTTTAATGTTTTTTTTAAAAACATCATAAAAACATTCGGTTATTTTAGATACAAATTAGTGAAAACAGTAGATAATTCCATCTATTTAATTGATAGATCAAGTAGAGAATATTAGTAAAATTAAAAAGACACATTTTCAATATCTAAAAATGTGTCTTTTATTTCATCTTAGTTGATATGGTATTGCTTTATAGGCGGTAATTTTTAGAATGAGTAACGATAACCACCATTAACTTGTAATAAATCGAATTTATTACCCGGTGAGCTTTCTAAATCAAAATAAATAGTATGTTGTTGATTGAGTTGCGCACTGATACCTACACCATTATTCCACCAGTTCCCTTTAAATGAATGGCTCTCTTTACTGTTATTCAATTTATAGTAAGTATCGCCATCAAACTCTCTGACAATCCCGGTTTTAGCATAGATGTTGATATTACTGTTGTCAGAATTAATTTCATATCCAAAGAGTGCTGAAGCACGACCAATTAATGAGTTATAGTCCCCTAATTTGACATTCAGTCCGTTAGTAGCATGAATTGATGCACTATTTTGATGAGTGTAAGAGAATTGAGTTTGAGGTTCGATATAAAAGTCATTAATTTTAAATTTCTTACCAAGCTCCACAGATAGACCTAAGCCATTAGTATGTCCTGTACCTTGCACGTGATTATTGGCGGTATCTCTAACTTTAAAATGGTTTCTTTGACGGGCATATTTCGCTACGCTATCAATATAAAATCCATCATTGTCAAAGAAAGTAGCATAAATCCCGGTATTAAATGATTTTAAAGAGCCGTCACCATGACGGTAATTTGGGTCACCATAAGTTTGTCCGACATAGGCACCAATCACAAAAGGTGAATCTTCAGAGAACTGTTTATCAGCACCCAATTGGAATCCATGGTAATTCATATCAAATTTACTCAATTTCCCACCCGAAAAAGAGTCCAATTTACCGGAAAAACCACGTAACCAAACATCACCATATTGACCGCTATGACGCATATCCCCAAGACGTTGTAGTAGCGTTTGGGTTTCAACATAACTCATTAGGTAATTACTATTAAGAAAACTAACGCCAGCCATAGCCGATGAAGTAAGCGTATTATAGCTAGCTAAAACATAATTATTGCCTTCTTTAGCTAAATTATATTGATAACCACCAACTTCAGCTGCATGATTTATGATAAATTGAGCTGAATTAGTCGCATTATCATCGATTTCGACTAAAGTTAATTTTTCTGCGCCTGTGGTATTAGAAGAGCCATTATTGATTAGATTGATAGTATGTATGCCTTCAGCTGATAAAGTGCGACTTACCACTTCAGGTGATTTTGAAATGACGATTTTATCACTTTGCTGGGCTGCAATATCTGCCCGTAAATCAAATGTAGATTGACCTTTTAAATTCTCAATCATTAACATACCATAGTTATTATCTGAATTAGTATAAGTATTATTGGAAATATCATTAGTAAATTTGATATTTCCTTGACCAGCTAATTCTGTAATATAAGAATAATTGTCATTTATTTCCCAAGGGACATCTTTAGCCAAATTTATTTTTATTATTCCTGTGTCATCAGGATTACCAACATCAGTATCATCAGGGTCGCCAAAGGCAGAAGCAGAACCAACAATTTTAGATCCACTGGCTAAATTCAGAATAACGGTTCCCCCATTAAAGGTTAGGATATTGCCATTAATAATTGATTTATTATTAATGGTGGTTACACCATTATTATGAGTATTAATACCACCATTAATATATGATTCACCATTCAAAGTAACATTGCCATAATGGACAAAAATAGCATCATTTTCGTCAGGATCACTAACAGTTAACCGAGTAGTTCCATTAACGGTAATAGTGTTTTCCCCAAGCATACTAATAGCATAAAAATTAATGCCTTGAGTATTAATTGTCAGATCACCATTAAAAATGGTACTTGAATTGTTATAATGATTATGTATAGCTGAAATACTAGATCCATTCATTGGAGCATCTTCTCTAACCAGATTGATAATGACATTTTTTTCAAAAACGGTATTACTGTTTTCTTGTATATCAATTCCCGAAGATAGTTTACCTTGAAATTTATTTACCGCATGAGTAACAGGAATATTTACTTCTTCATTGTAGGTATGATTGCCTTGTAACACTAATGCCATAGCTGAGAACGGTGTAGCAAAAGCTAGTCCTATGATTATTTTATTTTTCATTATTTCCTTTCCTTCTTTTAATTCAAAAAAGAGTCTAACAGAAAAATTAATTATGTTCAAAAAACAAACTGAATTATAATCATTCTGAAAATACCCCATTCGTAGTACACAATTCACGTAGAAAATTAAGCCGCGTGTTTTAGTTTTTCAAATACAATCGGTGTCATACGATTTAATACCTCCAGAGGCTTTTTAAAGTTATAAATCGTTACACTATATATCCATTTAAGTGAGTATAAAAAATGGGAAAAGTTGAACTTCCGAATTAAAATATTTGAGTTCCTAGAAGAGTTAATATCCTATTCACAAGGATTCCCTGATAAAGATAATTAATATAAAGCAGGATTGAGGAAAATAACTAATTCTATTATTTTTAGATCAAACAAAGATTCACCAATACTAATAAAAAATAGCTGTGGTTCAGTTTAGGTTGGTTATAATACCCACAATTAAAAAGACACATTTTCAATATCTAAAAATGTGTCTTTTATTTCATCTTAGTTGATATGGTATCGCTTTATAGGCGGTAATTTTTAGAATGAGTAACGATAACCACCATTAACTTGTAATAAATCGAATTTATTACCCGGCGAACTTTCTAAATCAAAATAAATAGTATGTTGTTGATTGAGTTGCGCACTGATACCTACACCATTATTCCACCAGTTCCCTTTAAATGAATGGCTCTCTTTACTGTTATTCAATTTATAGTAAGTATCGCCATCAAACTCTCTGACAATCCCAGTTTTAGCATAGATGTTGATATTACTGTTGTCAGAATTAATTTCATATCCAAAGAGTGCTGAAGCACGACCAATTAATGAGTTATAGTCACCTAATTTGACATTCAGTCCGTTAGTAGCATGAATTGATGCACTATTTTGATGAGTGTAAGAGAATTGAGTTTGAGGTTCAATATAAAAGTCATTAATTTTAAATTTCTTACCAAGCTCTACAGATAGACCTAAGCCATTAGTATGCCCTGTACCTTGCACGTGATTATTGGCGGTATCTCTAACTTTAAAATGGTTTCTTTGGCGAGCATATTTCGCTACGCTATCAATATAAAATCCATCATTGTCAAAGAAAGTAGCATAAATCCCAGTATTAAATGATTTTAAAGAGCCGTCACCATGACGGTAATTTGGGTCACCATAAGTTTGTCCGACATAGGCACCAATCACAAAAGGGGAGTCTTCAGAGAACTGTTTATCAGCACCCAATTGGAATCCATGGTAATTCATATCAAATTTACTCAATTTCCCACCCGAAAAAGAGTCTAATTTACCGGAAAAACCACGTAACCAAACATCACCATATTGACCGCTATGACGCATATCCCCAAGACGTTGTAGTAGCGTTTGGGTTTCAACATAACTCATTAGGTAATTACTATTAAGAAAACTAACGCCAGCCATAGCCGATGAAGTAAGCGTATTATAGCTAGCTAAAACATAATTATTGCCTTCTTTAGCTAAATTATATTGATAACCACCAACTTCAGCTGCATGATTTATGATAAATTGAGCTGAATTAGTTGCATTATCATCGATTTCGACTAAAGTTAATTTTTCTGCGCCTGTGGTATTAGAAGAGCCATTATTGATTAGATTGATAGTATGTGTGCCTTCAGCTGATTTTGTTACAATAATTTTATCACTTTCTTCCGTAACAATATTGGTACGTAGATCGAAATTAGAACCGCCATTTAAATGCTCAATAGTTAATTGGCCAAAGCTGTCCATAGCATAAGTATTATTAATATTATCGTTAATAAATTTGATATTTCCTTGTCCAGATAACTGAGTAATATATGAATCGTTATTAGTAATATCCCAAGATGCATTTTTAGCAAGATCAATTATAATAGTACCAGCGCCAACTCCAAGGGATTGGTCGTCATCATCCTCATCCTTATCCCCATCACTATATGCTGATCCTGTGATTTTTGAACCGGATTTTAAATGTAATTCAATTATGCCACCATCATATGCATTAAAATCGCCATTAATGATAGATTTATTATTAATGACTACTTTTCCAGTTTCTTGAACATCAATATCACCATCAATCTGTGATTCGCCATTTAAGGTCAAATGCCCTGCAGCTGAGAAAATTGCATCAGCGTTTTCTCGATCGTTAACACTTAATTTAGTCGTTCCATTCACTGTAATAGAAGTACTTCCATCTAGACCAATAGCTTCAGCATAATTTCCTTGCATATTAATAGTGAGGTCACCATTAAAAATAGTCGTTGATATATCATTTAGATCCAATGACCTCAGACCTGTAATAGTTGAGCCATCTTGAGGATTTTCTTCTCTAAGAATATTTATGGTGACATTTTTTTCAAAAATAGTATTACTGCCATTTTTTATTTCTATACCGGTATTTACTTTTCCATCAAGTTCATTCCAGTTATGTGTCGTTGGAATATTTATTTCTTCAGTATAGGTGTGATCACCATTTAATTGTAATGCCATAGCCGTGAGAGGTGTAGCAAAAGCTAGTCCTATGATTATTTTATTTTTCATTATTTCCTTTCCTTCTTTGTAAATCAGGAAAAGTTTAACAGAAAAATTAATTATGTTCAAAAAACAAACTGAATTATAATAATTAATTGGCAAGTTCAATAAGAGTAGCCTTCAGTGCCGATCCTATTTTAAAAGGCCGATTCTTATTCATGTTAAATAGCCAAAAAGTTATTTTTGTATTAGCTATATTTAATTTTTTAACCTCAAAGCATTAACTTAGATCAAATGGAGTTAAAAATGAAACTACGTAAAGTGATGATTATCGGTGTGGGTAATGTTGGTTCAACGACCGCTTATACCTTTGTGAATAGAGGTATCTGTGAAGAAATTGCATTAGTAGATCTCAATAAAGAGTTAGCTTATGGACATGCTCAAGATTTATTAGATGCTGCCGCCTATCGGCAAAATATGATCAAAGTAAGTTTACGAGACTCAACCGATTGCGCTGATATCGATATAGCCATTATTACCGTTACATCAGGATTAGCTCAAAAAAGTAGGGCAGAGGAGCTTGCAGGCACTTCAAAAATAGTCGCCAATATTGTACCAAACATGATGAAAAATGGTTTTAAAGGTATTTTTCTTATTGCTACTAATCCTTGTGATGCAATAACTTATCAAGTTTGGAAACTATCAGGCCTACCTCGTCATCGGGTCATTGGAACTGGTGTATGGTTAGATACAGTACGATTACGTCGCTTACTTGGTGAAAAAATGGATATAGGGCCGCAAAGTATTGATGCATTTATTGTTGGTGAACACGGTGACTCGCAATTTCCAGTTTGGTCGCATTCATCAGTTTATGGGATTCAATTGAATCAATTAGATAAAAATAGAATTGATTTTCAAGATATTGGATTAACAGCTAAAAATAAGGGATTTGAGATAGTAAAATATAAACATTGTACTGAATATGGTATAAGTAGCACCATAACCGAAATTTGCCAACATATATTTACCAATAGTCATAGGGCATTGGCATTAAGCTGTATTTTAAATGGTGAGTATGGTTATAAAGATGTCGCAATTGGTGTCCCCGCTATTTTAAACCAGCATGGTATAAAAAAGATCATTGAACTCGATTTTAGTAATAACGAAAAGCAGTTATTTGATAATAGCATTAATATTGTCAAAAACTATATAGCGCAAATTAATTAGTTTATTTACTTAACAATTATCTGTTAAACCTCTTTCCGGTTACTTTTAATCATGCACAGCGCAATTAAACCTGCGCTCTGCATACAATATAGCGAGTATTTTCAAGCTTGTTTGTATCGAATTGATATTTTTATTCACTAAATAATTCTTATGATTGTTGTGTAAGTATATTCAAGATTAATAAATAAGTATCATAATGGAAGTAATGTAGTTTTTTTTTATAACTCTAAACAATCCATAATTTTGTAAAGAAGTTTCAGGTTAACTATATGTTTCAATATATTTAATCAACTCACAACTCATCTAATAAAATATAAACTCTATATTTAATAATATAGAAAAAAAACAGCGCGATAAAGTAAGTGAATATGCTAAGTTATTATTAATAATTATGACTATCATTATTAGATATTTATAAATCCAATGATT
>NZ_LZGM01000082.1 GCF_001690195.1 Gilliamella sp. wkB108
TTACTTTCCGATTAAACAGTTATGATCCCGATGGAAAACCTATTGATGCAATAGTGTTAGATGAAAGATATTCCGAAGAAGGGGAAGTACTTGTGTGGAATGATTTTACTATAAAGGCAAATGGTGCAATTTTAGTTAACCAAAAAGAAAAATTACTAATCGACGCAGGTCTTTCTGATTTTAAAAAAGGTGAAATTAAATCTAAAAAAAGTCAGTATCAAATGACTAAAACGGGTCTTTTTAAGAAATTAAAATAAGACTTATTAAAGGAAAATATATAATGAAAACATCATTTTATTTAGCTTTAATCTTGCTATTAAGCACGCCTTGCTATAGTCAGTTGTTTAATATTCCCGAACAATATAAAGGTGATTGTTTTGTTAAGAATGTTAATTACTGGCAACAGGAAACACTAGATGCAATTCCTAATGAAAATGAGGAGTTTATTAATACTAGAAAAGAAGAAAATTGCCCTCCAAACTCGATAGAAACAGATTTTAATGATTTATATGACATAATCCATAAAAACACAGTTATATATACTGATGGAGATTTAAAACTTGTTTTAAATAAAAAAAATTATGAATACACTTATCATGAAAACATTTTTCCTCTCAAAACTATTACTTTTGAAATAGAGTTATCATTAATGTATAAACAGGACATCAAAGATAAAATTATTTTAGCAAGTCATTTTTATGAAACTCACAATACTTTTTGGTTAGGTATTAATGAGTATTATATTAGTCCTAATGGTGATATTTATTTATCACAAATAAAAGATTTAGGCTTTCGTACTGAGTTTATATTTTGGAAACATTATCAAATTGATAAGGAGAA
>NZ_LZGM01000083.1 GCF_001690195.1 Gilliamella sp. wkB108
AGTGTGGCTGGTCATCCTCTCAGACCAGCTAGAGATCGTCGCCTTGGTGAGCCTTTACCCCACCAACTAGCTAATCCCATATGGGTTCATCAAATGGCACATGGTCCGAAGATCCCATGCTTTGGTCTCTCAACTTTATGAGGTATTAGCAGTCGTTTCCAACTGTTGTCCCTCGCCACTCGGCAGATCCCCATACCTTACTCACCCGTCCGCCACTCGTCATCAAGTGCAAGCACTCATGTTACCGTTCGACTTGCATGTGTTAAGCCTGCCGCCAGCGTTCAATCTGAGCCATGATCAAACTCTTCAATTTAAAGTTTGATGCTCAATAACTGTCTCTGACATATTCAAATGAATCTTCAGTGTCACTTATCAAGACTTTATCTTTTAAGTCCGTAGACTTTATTCTTTCGTCTCGCAAGTGCCCACACAGATTGTCTGTTTCTTAATTTTTAAAGAGCTGACAGTGTCATTTACGCTTTCGCTTTTACTGTCTCAAGGGCTGCGTATACTACGCTACACCTTCATATTCGTCAAGATCTTTTTTCAAAATTTTTGATCCTGTTCACTAAACTTACGCCGACTTGTTTTCGTTGGCTGCGTGTCAGTGGATGCGCATTATAGGGACTTAAAAAAATCGTGCAAGTAATTATTGCAAATTTATTTTTATTTGCTTTTTTTTTACACGGACTGAACTAAAAACAAACTAAAACTATACATTTTTCTAAAATTATCGTTTTATTATATGATGCATTGACTAAATTATTGGGATCTAAAAAATCAACTTCAATAGTTAAATTAACATATTTTATATAAGACAACGAAATGCCATTTACCTTCGCTCACCCCTGCAATTGTATTGCCTTTTTACAAAAAGCCTAGGCTGTTTTCAATGACGGCGCTTATCATTGGTAGTATGTCCCCTGATTTTGAATATTTTTTTAGAATGTCAGTGAGAAGTGATTTTAGTCATCAGGTAATGGGTATTTTTCTGTTTGATTTACCAATAACTTTACTAATTGCTTATGTATTTCACTTTTTTATACGTGATGATTTAGTCAAAAATTTACCTTATTTCCTTTATAGACGATTTGCTAATTCTCTAGTTATAAATTGGAATCAGTATTGTTATTATTATTGGAAAGTAGTTTTAACTTCAACGTTAATCGGTATCTTTTCTCATATTGGTTGGGATTCATTTACTCATTTATCAGGTTACTTTGTTCAGCGATTCAGTTTTTTACAAGATTCAGTCACAATACTTAATAAAGAAATTTCGATTTATAAGCTATTACAACATAGCAGTTCTCTTATAGGAATAAGTCTAATTGGAATATTTATTTTACGATTACCTGTTGTTACTACTGATAGTAACAATACTATTAGTATTCAATATTGGAGCTTAGTGATGATTATTGCGACTTTGTTTTTTATGTTTTATGGATCAATTAATGAATTGGGAAAGGCGATTGTAATCATCATTGATGGGTTATTTTTAGGATTTATCTTAACCCCTCTTATCATTAAAATGATACAACGTTCATTTAAATAACGCCGTATCAATATAAGCCAGCAATTATGATGCTGTTTTTATCTTTTTCGGTAAATCCGCTAAACTATCAATCACCCAATCAGCTTGTGCTAACGCTTCTTCAGTGACTGCATCACCCGTTTTTACTAACACTGTTTTTTTCACACCAGCTCTTTTGCCTGATAATAGATCTGATATTCTATCGCCGACCATATAGGAATTGGCAACATCTATTTTTAGTTCTTTTGCTGCTGTTAGAATCATACCTGGGCTTGGTTTTCGACATTGACAATTACCAACTAATGGATCATGTGGACAATAATAGATACCATCTAAATCGACTCCTCGATCTTGTAATGACCAATCCATCCACTCTGTCAATGTATTAAACTGTTGTTCGGTAAATATATTTCTGGCAATACCTGATTGATTTGTAACAATAACTAACATGAACCCCATTTTTTTAAGTTCTTGCATTGCATCAATCACCCCATCGATAAAATGAAATTTATCAATTGTATGAACATAGTTGTAATCTATATTTATAGTACCATCTCGATCTAAAAAAATAGCCGGTTTCATTTTTACTTTTCAGTCTCCTCATTAAGATAGATATCAATAAGCACATCATATAATAGTGATTGACTTAGATGTCTAGACGTCTTAATATTCATCTATCAATATTTTTGTCTTTATATATTATGATACAATTACAGCATATTTCGAAAACATTTGAACACAATAAAACGCCAATCTATGCTTTAAAGGATATAACTATTCATGTTCCCGAAGGTAAAATTTATGGTGTTATTGGTAAATCAGGCGCAGGAAAGAGTACACTTATTCGCTGTGTTAATCTATTAGAAAAACCAACTAGCGGTAAGATTTTTTTTGATAATCAGGAGATCACAAATCTCTCTAATAGGCAATTAATTCAAGTTCGTCGTAAAATCAGTATGATTTTTCAACACTTTAATCTTCTTTCCTCACGTACAGTATTTGATAATATCGCTTTTCCGCTTGAACTCAATAAAACACCCAAAGCAGTCATTAAAGAAAAAGTAGATGAACTTATTACATTAGTTGGGTTGACAGAAAAAGCCAATGTTTATCCTGCAAATTTATCGGGCGGACAAAAACAACGGGTTGCTATCGCCAGAGCTTTAGCCAGTGATCCTAAGGTATTATTATGTGACGAAGCGACCAGTGCTTTAGATCCTGAAACAACGCGTTCAATCTTAGCGTTATTGAAAGATATCAATCAAAAACTAGGACTTACCATTTTATTAATTACTCATGAAATGGATGTAGTGAAGCAGATCTGTGACCAAGTTGCTGTTATCAGTGACGGGCAATTAGTTGAACAATCTTCTGTAGGTGAAATGTTCTCCCATGCTGAAACCGATATCGCTCGACAATTTATTCAATCAACCTTGCATTTGAATATTCCAGATGATTATTTAGCAAGACTATCTCCTGAGTATAAAGAGGGACTAAATCCGTTAGTACGCTTAGAGTTTACCGGTGTTTCAGTTGACTTACCTTTACTATCACAAATAGCCAAAGAGTTTGACATTGATAGTAATATTATTAGTGCGCAAATGGACTATGCTGGTGGCGTCAAATTTGGATTAATGCTAGCAGAAATGAAAGGAAAACCAAAAAGCACAGCATCAGCAATACAATTTTTAGAAAAAAATAATACCAAAGTAGAGGTACTCGGCTATGTTTAATTTTATCCCCTCATTTAAACCTTTTGAATCTTTATTTCACTATTTAGCCGAATATCATTTTTGGGCAGATTTTGTCGCATTTTGCTCCTCATTTAACGGCTTTAGCGAAGCCATGTTATTTAAAATGGCACAAGCAACAGATGAAACAATTTATATGGTGGCTTTATCTGGTTTTTGGGGAACGGTTATTGGATTACCTATTGGCATTTTGTTATATACCACCCGTAAAGGACAAATTTTAGAGTGTTACGCCGCCAATAGTATCATCTCATTTATTACCAATATATTTCGTTCAATACCTTTTATTATCTTGATTGTTTGGATAATTCCTTTTACAGCTTTTATAATGAAATATTTTACTGGATTAGAAACCTATATTGGTAAACAAGCTGCAATTGTACCACTTAGCATAGGTGTTTCACCATTAATTGCACGAATGATTGAAAATGCATTACTTGATGTACCAAAAGGACTTATAGAAGCAGCTCGCTCAATGGGAGCAACTCCACTACAAATTATATATAAGGTTTTATTACCGGAATCATTACCTGTCATCGTTAATAGTTTGACTATTACACTTATCACCTTAACGAATTATATCGCAATGGCTGGAACTGTTGGTGCAGGTGGATTGGGGCAACTTGCAATTCAATATGGCTATAATAGTTATAAGCCTGCTATAATGAATACAGTTTTAGTTATATTAATTGTGATTGTCTTTATTATTCAATTTATCGGCAATACTATTGTTAAACGTGTTACTCATCATTAATTTTGGAGAAAATTATGTCTATAAAGAAGCTAGCACTTGTTACCACATTGGTGAGTGCATTTTTTTTAACTGGTTGTGATAACAATAAACAATCAGAAAAACCAACAAATAATAGTACACTTAAAGTTGGTGTCATTTCAGGTCCTGAACAAGAAGTGGCTGAAGTAGTTAAACAGCAGGCTAAAGATCTTTACAATTTAGATGTTGAACTGGTTATTTTTAATGATTATGTCACGCCAAACCAAGCTTTAAATGACGGTCTAATTGACGCTAATGCTTTTCAACATAAACCTTATTTAGATGAACAAATGAAAGAGCGCGGTTATAAATTGACTGTTGTAGGTAACTCTTTTGTTTATCCTATTGCTAGCTATTCTCATAAACTAAAACCTCTTGATAAAGAAACAGATAACCAAAACGGTGTGAAAGTAACTTCACCACGCGGTGAAACCTTCTTTATTCCAGCTAATTCAACCATAGCTATTCCAAATGATCCAACCAACTTAGGTCGAGCATTACTTTTATTACAACATGAAAAAATGATTACCGTTGATGAATCAAAAGGTTTACTACCTACCGTACTTGATATAACAAGTAACCCTTATAACTATAAAATAGTAGAACTTGAAGCACCTATGTTACCGCGTTCATTAGACGATGCCCAAGTAGATCTTGCTATCATTAATAATGCTTTTGCAGGACAGGCAAATTTAACACCAAGTAAAGATGGTATTTTTGTGGAAGATAAAGAATCTCCGTATGTTAATATTATCGTAGCACGTGAAGCTGACAAAGATAATGAAAACATCAAAAACTTCGTTAAAGCATACCAAACTGATGCCGTAGCTCAAAAGGCTGACCAAATTTTTAATGGTGGTGCCATTCGCGGTTGGTAATAGCGTAATAAAAACACCAATAGATTGATTCCGCCGATATTTATCGGCGGAAATATCAAATAGTTTTAAGGTAAATATCTAACATTTACTGACACCATAAACATTTTAATTAAATGAATTATAAATAGATAATGACCTATCAAATTGAACCTATTGGTATTATCCACTCACCTTATAGCGAAAAGTTTGCTGTACCAAGACAACCTAATCTAGTTTCTGCCGGACAAGGTGAACTTCATCTATTACCACCATATAATGATCCCAACAGTGTAAAAGGACTAGAACAATTCTCACATTTGTGGATAGTATTTCTATTTCATCAAATCGATCCTAAAAAATGGCGTTTAACGGTCAGACCACCTCGCTTAGGAGGAAATAAAAAGTCAGGCGTATTTGCTACAAGATCACCTTTTAGACCCAATCATATTGGACTTTCAGCAGTCAAATTACACAACATTGTAGTTGAAAATAAACAGGTTATTTTGAAACTAGGTAGTCTTGATTTAGTCGATGGTACACCTGTCATTGATATCAAACCATATCTTCCTTACTGTGATAGTCATCCCGATGCTAGCGCAGGTTATGCTCAATACATACCTGAATCAACCTTAACCGTAGAGTTTTCACCACATCTGCTTCCGTTACTTTCTTTGTATCAAAAACAATATCCTCAACTTTCAGAATTAATAACACAAGTTATTGCTCAAGATCCAAGACCTGCTTATAAACAAACTAACCTTGAACAACAAACTTATGGTATTACGCTTTATCACTTAAATATTAAATGGCAAATAACCAATCAATTAGCTACAGTTATCGATATACACGAAAGTAAAATAAAAAAGCGAGGATGAACTATTTTCAAATAGATTAAACGCAGTTAATAGCTACGTTGATTGAATAATTTTTATTATAAAATTAATTCGTATGAATAGAACTTTAACCACTAAAATCTCTCAATTTTAGTGGTTGTGTTTTTATCAAGCAAGGTTAATGATAATAAGTTGTTGGTTTATTTCTCAATTCCGCTATATCAATCGCATCAAATAGATAATGTTTTCCACAATAATCACAATGGATATCAATTTTACCACCGTCTTCATTTAATATCTGATCGACTTCATTAGCAGGCAGAGTCATTAAACTATCTTCGCAACGTTGACGAGAACATCCACATTTAAATGTAATATGGTTTGTCTCAAAAAGACGGACTTCTTCTTGATTGTATAAACGATATAAAATCTCATCGATTGATAATTGAAACAATTCATCACCAGTAATTGTTTCTGTTAATGCGATAAGATGATTAAACGATTCACTCGTATTTTCAGTAGCCGGTAATACTTGTAATAAAATACCTGCTGCTATAGGGTGATTATTATACATCCCTGTTTTAACAAATAATCGTGTTGGCAGTTGCTCAGATTGCATAAAATAATTCTCTATGCATTCAATTAATGTCTCTTTCTCTAATCCTACGATACCTTGATATCGTTCTCCATTTTTTGGGGTAATGGTAATAACAATATAACCATTACCAACCATTTCTTTAAGGGTTGCACTATCTGCTATTTCACCGTTAACTCGAGCAACGCCTCGTAATTGTTGTTCATTATTACCATTTACCACAGCTAGAGAAAGCGCACCATCACCTTGTAACTGCACAGCTATATCACCTTCAAATTTTAAAGTGGCAGTGAGTAAACTGGTTGCAACCAACAATTCTCCTAGTAAATTCTGCACGGCTAGAGGATAAGTATGATTATCTAAAATAGCTTGGTACGTCTTTTCAAGACGTGTGATTTCACCACGAATTGGATGATTATCGAATAAAAATCGGTTTAAAGTATCCATATTAATTGTTATCGCTTTGTTGTCTTTCATATTTAAATTTAATCAAATTACGTCGCTCTTTTTTATCAGGTCTTCTATCAGGATGGGGCATCATCAAAGCATTTAATTTACGCGCCTGAGCAATTTTTTCACGATTAGCGATACTCTCTTGTGTTTCTTGATAAAGCCGTTGAGCCTCACTGGCAGGCCTACGTTGTTCGCTAATTGCTAAAATTTGAATGGTTTTCTGATCAGATCCTTGCCGGAGAACTAATGTAGCGCCCATTTCGACAATTTTGCTTGGTTTAGTGCGCTGTCCATTATAATGAACTTTACCCCCTTCAACCATTTCGCGAGCAAGTGAACGCGTTTTATAAAATCTGGCTGCCCATAACCATTTATCTAATCTCACCTGCTCCATAACTTCCTCATATCACAGCTTTTTGCGTTAAATATTCTATTAAAACATTATATAAGACCTGAAATATCTTTAAAAAGTATATAAGGATAATTTTGAAAAAATCAATATTGAGGTGTAACAATAAAATTGTTGTTATCTATCGTGACTCGGCCAGACAAAGCAAATGGTGAAATACTACCATGCAAATCAGCAGTATAATTGACAGCCATCGGTGGTTGCTTTACTAATTTCCACTCACGTAATAACGTACTTGTAATATTATATGCATTAAATCGTAATGATAGAAATTCCGTTTTTGAAGGATCCAGTATTGCTAGTGCTTCCACCATTCCACCGTCACTAATTAACGTACTAAAATTTAATAATGTATGATTATTTGAATCAAATTTCACAGCTAAATCGGGATATTTTATATCAATTCGATTAACCGCTCCTCTTTCCGCTTTAAAAAACAAGGTACCAGAATATATTCCTAATTTTCTATTTTTCACAATAGTAATATCCGAACCCGAAGCTTCAAAATTAGTAAAACGAAAAGGATAATCAGTGCGTTTACTAATAAATAAACTTGGTAAAACAGTTAATTGATCTATTTTTATTAGGCTAAATACATCGGGTAATAATAATTGATCTAATTTTTCGGGTAATTGATAATCTACATCAACAATTGTGAGTTGATCGAGATGTAACTGATTATCTCGCCAAGTTCCGGTCAGATTAACGTTACCTTTATTCCACGTTGCTATTGCTTTTTCAATCTGAACTTCTTCCTCATTTGTTTTTAACTTAATTAGAACTGAATTAAAAAACTCATCATGCCACTTAACAATATCAGCGTTAAACACTAAAGAACTTTCATTAAAGTGCCACTGCTGTTTATCATAACTTACATTATTTACTTCAAGATCACTATTCTCCATTAAGAATGCAGGAAACTGTAGACTACTACCAAACAAGGAAAAATGTCGAATTGTTAGATCAGGTAAAACGTCAGATAATTTATTCAAATACTCATCATCAGTGACTTGAAAATGAATATTACTTACTCTTAACTGATCGATATCCAAACTTTCATCAGCCAAAATTTTTAATTTACTAACAAAAAAACCACCACCAACGTTACCACCTAAATTAGTAACAGTGGTTATACCATCACGTACAAATCCTTGAATTAAAACTGACTCTATCAGAGTTTCATTGAATAAAACTTGTTGGGAAGTCAAATCAAATTGATAATCATCTTTGCCTGATGAAGTAAAAGGTTTAATTCTACCTTTAACTTGTTTTAACAAAAGTGTCTCTCGCCCTTGATTAATGGGGATTTGTATCGTTGCATTAAAAAAACTTAAATTATTCGCAGAAATATTATAATGATTAATATTATTATCATTAATCACACCATCAATAATAGAAATATAATTAAAATGATTTAATTGCCAAAGATTATCTTTATCAAATCCAATAACTAATTTTGAAAGATTAACAATTTCTTGCTTCTCATCGCTTACTACCACATCATCAAAAACCAACTCATAAAAATTTGAAAAAGAGTGATGAATACCACCAATTGAAATAGAGTATGGGCTTAATTTAGATAATTGTTGGCTAACTATTTTAGCGCCAAAGGAAGTTTGTACTAAAAAATAGGGTAATAAGATTAAAAACCAGATAAATGCTAGCAAAATGATTATGTAAAATCGTAATCGACGCATAAATTAATTATATCGTTTTAATAAATCGTTAAATATTGTATTACGATAACGCATTTTAGCTAAAATAGCATCTCATTTTAATATAAATGATTTGTGGTTAGACCTGTTTTACAGTTAATATATAGGCATAGACAGTATTGTCTTTCAAATAACAAATGGAATCGATTACTCTCCCTCTCTCATAATAAGATGAGGGATAGTTATTTTTTATTTACGATAAATAAAACGGGAGAAAACAGCGATGAAACAGATCCCAATGACTGTAAAGGGAGCCGAATTATTACGTGCTGAACTTGAAGAGTTGAAAAACGTCAAAAGGCCTCAAATTACGGCTGCAATAGCCGAAGCAAGAGCGCATGGAGATTTAAAAGAAAATGCCGAATATCATGCAGCAAGAGAGCAACAAGGCTTTTGTGAAGGACGTATTCAAGAGATTGAAAGCAAATTATCACAAGCACAAATTATTGATATTACCAAAGTAAAAAATACCGGGCGTATTATTTTTGGGGCAACAGTAACAGTAATTAATGTCGATACTGATGAAGAAACAACTTATCGAATAGTTGGCGATGATGAAGCGGACTATAGACAGAATCTCATTTCGGTCAATTCACCGATTGCTAGAGGTCTCATTGGTAAAGAAGATGGCGATACAGTACAAATTAAAACCCCTGGTGGTGATGTTGAATTTGATATCGTGAAAGTCGAGTATATCTAATGACATCTTATTAAGAGGATATGAACAAAAACAGGGGCGCTTTCCCTGTTTTTTTATTTTGGTAAAGTGATTTTCTTCTCTTCACTTGGTCTAAATACAATAAAAATAGAACCAACTTGTTGTACTGGTTCAGCTTTTGTTTCTCGTATAATCGCATCACAAATTAGTTTTTTGGTTTCGCGATCTTCAGCTGAAACTTTAATTTTGATTAACTCATGAAAATTTAACGCATTTTCAATTTCAGCTAATACACCTTCAGTAAATCCATTTGCACCAATCATGACAATTGGTTTTAAATGATGAGCTTCACTTTTTAAAAAATGTTTTTGTTTATTAGATAAATTCATTAATTTTTTATCACATTATATTGAAATCCCGTTATTCTACCCTTATATGTATAACTAATCAATGAAGTGGCTACTTTACATTAAGGATTTATAAGCGGTGAGTAACAAAAAACGCTCAGCAAGTTCAACGCGATGGCTTAACGAGCATTTTAAAGATCGTTTTGTGCAGCAGGCACAAAAAAAAGGTCTACGTTCCAGAGCATGGTTCAAATTAGAAGAAATTCAAAAAAGCGACAATTTATTTAAACCCGGTATCACGGTGGTTGACTTAGGCGCAGCACCGGGTGGCTGGTCACAATATGTGGCATCTCTTATTGGTAATAAAGGGCGCATTATCGCCTGTGATTTATTACCTATGGATCCTATTGTAGGTGTTGACTTCCTACAAGGTGATTTTCGCGATGAAGCTGTTCTAAAAGCGTTACTTGAACGTGTAGGAGAACAAAAAATACAAGTTGTTATGTCAGATATGGCACCTAATATGAGTGGACAGCCCGCAGTTGATATCCCCAGAGCAATGTACCTTGTTGAACTAGCCTTAGATATGTGTAGAGATGTGTTAGCACCTAATGGCAACTTTATTGTTAAAGTATTTCAAGGTGAGGGTTTTGAAGAGTATTTAAAAGAGGTACGATCGCTATTCAAAACTGTCAAAATTCGTAAACCTGAAGCTTCTCGCGCAAGATCTCGAGAAGTATATATTGTTGCAATGGGTATGAAGTAGTCAGTTGTATAATTTTGTAGTACTATAGATTTATTTTTTAGTTTTAGTTCTAACTGTTAATTTTTGTGAGAGGTTTTTCTTTTGAACGACATGGTAAAGAATTTACTGATCTGGGGAATTATCGCCGTAGTATTGATTGCTGTATTTAACCAATTTAGCTCAATATCAAACAACGGACCCCAAGTCAATTATACACAATTTAATTCCGATATCACCAATAAACAACTGAAAGAAGTTCGTATTAATGGACGTGAAATTGTTGCCACTACCAAAAATGACAATAGTTATGTCACCTACATTCCTTATTTTGATAAACAATTAATAGATCAGTTGGTAGTAAACAAAGTTAATGTCTATGGTAGTCCCGATGAAAAACCAAGTTTATTAGCTAATATTTTAATTTCATGGTTTCCGATTATTTTATTAATTGGCTTTTGGATCTTCATCATGCGCCAAATGCAAGGTGGTGGTAAAGGCGGACCAATGGCGGTTGGTAAAAGTAAAGCTCGGTTATTAACTCCTGATCAAATCAAAACCAAATTTTCTGATGTGGCTGGCAGTGAAGAAGCTAAACAAGAAGTAACCGAAGTAGTAGATTTTTTACGCGATCCAAATAAATATCAAAAACTAGGAGGCCGAATTCCGAAAGGGATTTTAATGGTTGGACCTCCAGGAACTGGGAAGACATTACTCGCAAGAGCCATTGCTGGTGAAGCTAATGTCCCTTTCTTCAGCATTTCTGGTTCAGACTTTGTCGAAATGTTTGTTGGTGTTGGTGCATCACGTGTTCGTGATTTGTTTGAACAAGCTCGTAAACATGCACCTTGTATTATTTTTATTGATGAAATTGATGCAGTGGGTCGCAAACGTGGTGGTGGCTCAATGGGTGGACATGATGAGCGAGAACAAACGCTAAACCAAATGTTAGTTGAGATGGACGGATTTGAAACTAATAGTGGTATTATCATTATTGCTGCAACTAACCGCGTTGATATTTTAGATCCAGCTTTGCTTCGTCCAGGTCGTTTTGACCGTCAAGTACAAATTGGTTTACCCGACATGAAAGGTCGTGAACAAATTCTTGCTGTGCATGTACGTAAAGTGCCATTAGGTTCTGACGTCAATCTATCAGTATTAGCCCGAGGGACGCCAAATTATTCAGGTGCTGAATTAGCTAACTTAGTTAATGAAGCGGCATTATTTGCGGCGCGCCGAAATAAACGAGTCGTCACCATGGATGAATTTGAAGAAGCTAAAGATAAAATTAATATGGGGACTCAGCGTCGTTCATTATCAATGACCAAAGAGCAGTTAACTAATACCGCTTACCATGAAGCAGGTCATGCTATTGTTGGTTATTTAGTACCAGAACATGATCCATTGCATAAGGTGACAATTATTCCTCGTGGTGGCGCATTAGGTGTAGCGTTCTTCTTACCGGAAGGAGATCAAATTAGTAAAACTCGTACTCAATTTGAATCTGAAATTTCAACTGCTTATGCAGGAAGAATTGCTGAAGGAATAATTTACGGTGAAGACAAAATCACTTCTGGTGCTTCCAGTGACATCCAGTATGCTTCAAGATTAGCACGAGCAATGGTCACTGAGTGGGGTTTCTCAGATCGCTTACCGCCCGTCTTATTTGAGTATGAAGAGTCATCTTATGGTCCTTTGAAGAAAATTTCTGATAGTACAGCAAAAGTTATTGATGAGGAAGTCGAAGCGCTTATTCAACGTAACTACAACCGTGCCAAGACCTTATTGACCGATAATATTGATATACTGCATGCGATGAAAGATGCTTTATTGAAATATGAAACAATTAACATGCAACAAATTGATGAACTGATGCATCGTAAGCCGGTTACACCACCAGATGGCTGGACAGATAACGACGAAAAAGCAACAATTGAAATTCCTAATGAAGGGGATAATACTCCACCTCAATCAGAAAGTTAATTTGCTCTGTTACAACAATACAAAAAACGCGCTACGGCGCGTTTTTTATCAAAACGACGACAATACATTAGTAATAAACAGTCAGTGTCTTAATAGTAACGCTATAAACTTCAATAAGTTGAACTTAATTTTATAGCTAATATAATTTTAAGTATAACTGTATAAACAATTTAAATCACATCCTAATAAGGTTAACAATCATGGAAATTCATTTTCAAAATCAAATCATGGATCTCTCTTTTCCACAAGTGATGGGCATTGTTAATATGACGCCGGATTCCTTTTCTGACGGAGGAAATTACAATAACCTTGATGATGCGTTACGACGAGTTGATAGTATGATTCAAGCTGGTGCAACATTTATCGATGTAGGTGGTGAATCAACTCGACCTGGAGCCACTGAAGTTTCAGTAGATGAAGAACTGAATCGAGTAATTCCATTAATTGAAAAAATTGCTAACTATTTTGATGTATGGATTTCAGTTGATACATCAAAACCACAAGTGATGATTGAATCGGCTAAAGCGGGTGTTCATCTAATTAATGATATCCGAGCGCTCACCGAAGCTGGCGCAATAGAGGCTGCGTCACAAACTGGTTTGCCAGTATGTATTATGCATATGCAAGGTGATCCTCAAACAATGCAAACTGCACCCCATTATCAGCAGGACATTTATCAAGAAGTAGACCAATTTTTTGCTCAACATATTAACCGTTGTATAAATGCTGGAATTAATCGTGAAAAAATCATCCTCGATCCAGGTTTTGGATTTGGTAAGACTTTAGCGCATAACTATCGTTTACTCGCAACGTTAGAAAAATTCCACCACTTTAATTTACCATTATTGGTCGGCATGTCGAGAAAATCCATGATTGGACAAGTTTTAAATGTGCCACCGCAAGAACGCATGCTTGGTAGTGTATCCTGTGCCGTCATTGCAGCAATGAAAGGCGCTCAAATTATTCGCGTACATGATGTAAAAGAAACCTTTGATGCACTGAGAATTGTACAAGCAACCTTAGCAGAACGAGGTTAATAACACTCATTTTGTGTTACTATGCTTAAATGTAACAAGCCAGAGTAATAACAACGACAAACGAAAGCTAACCAGTGGAGTATATAAGTTATAAAACCTTCCATGTGTAATTCAACATATACTTCTTTCAAATCAATGGATTGATGTTATTTAGTATAGAAATAACTATGGCATCACAACCGAATTATTATCTCAGTGCAAGTTTCACAAAAAGAAAAAATTATTAGATTGCAAAAAAATAGTTGTGAAAAATTTTCAGGTTAGCTATACGTTTCAGTATGTAAAAAAATAAATAACATACCTAATTATATCGCTACTTGAACAACATACACTTCACCAATCATAAAGTTAAACTAACTAACAATTGCATCTTTATGAAAAAAATATACCCAAAAAAACCATACAACCAACTAAATTATTATTTAGAAAAGCCTTGAAACATCGATCTCTGTCACGATCTTTAATTAGCCATTGTTGATAAATAAACAGCAATATAACCAATAATAAACCCAAATAATAGAATGTGGATAACTGATTAAGCTGACCAATAATAAATAGGCTAATAACAGTTATTACCTGTAATAGCCCGATGATTAACTTATCATAACGACCAAATAAAATTGCGGTTGATTTAATACCTATTTTCAAATCATCAATACGATCTACCATTGCATATTGTGTATCATAAGCTACAGTCCAACAGATATTAGCGAAGCAAAGTAGCCAACAAGTTAAAGGAAACTGCTCAATGGTTGCCGCATACACCATTGGGATCCCCCAACTAAAGGCAACACCTAAGGTAATTTGCGGTAAATGGGTATAGCGCTTCATAAAGGGATAAATCAAGGTTGTTAATAGCGCTAAACAAGCTATAAGCCACGACAGTTTATTTAAAGTAAGTAACAAAGTCAGTGCAACAATCAACAAGACAAATAAAGTCCACAAAGCATTTTTTTCGGTCAAAGCACCACGAGCTAATGGTCGATTTTTGGTACGTTCAACATATCCATCAAAATGACGATCCGCATAATCATTGATAACACATCCGGCAGAACGCATCACCACCACACCTAGTACAAATACCAACGTAATATATAAAGTAGGATGATTCGCCAGCCAAATTGCCCACAGCGTCGGCCAGAGTAAAAGTAATATCCCGATTGGTCTATCTAAACGCATCAGTTGTAAATAAGCTAACATTAATACTATTCATCCTAATAAATTATAGCGAAATTATACCTATCAGCATGCAATCTACAATTGCTACTTCATGACAACAATCATTAATTGATTAACGAAAATTAACAAAATACTAATTTAAAATGACACTCTCATTTAAGTATTACAAAACATTTTACAGCATCTGTAGATATTGTTCTGCAATAACGGCTAATGCTTGATAGAATCGGCTGATATTATTTTGTTTCAACCGATCGAGGTAGATAGAAGACCACGTCTGCAAATGATCGGTGATCAGCTGCTTTGCTGTATCAGTTTTGTTCTTGTCCAGCAACATCGCCAAAGCTAAGAGCATTAATCCAAACTGATCTTCTGGCTCATTCATTCCTGTATTAAGCTTGATGCCATGCTGTTTCAAAAATTGACGGTAACGCTCTTGTGACTCACCCATAAGTAAATGTTCTTTATCAAGATAAACAGATCCCCAAGGAGGTATCGGCATAGTACCTTGACCTTCAAATAACACTGAATATTGATAATCAAGCTCAGGATTATTATTTATTTCATCAGTTAATATTCCGCACTGTTTATTGATAAGTGAAGGATTTTGCCATTCAGGGAACTGATCAAGATGCAACAAAGCAGCAATTAACGGTTTTACCATTTGGCTATCTGGTGGATAGTAAAAAAAAGCACCTAATAACTTTGCCAATATAGCAGAATTTGTGCTATTCACATTGATTGCTCCTTGCCTTAACTCACCTTTTTATGAGGGATTAGTTTTATTCTAAATGATTATAAAGGAATTATCCATAAATTATAAAATGCGATACGTTCACAAATTTCACCAACTAAAACGCAGGCAAAAACAGTAAAATAAGTAATAGTATTTGTAGCTGTTCGCCTACTAGTTAGCGCGACTAAAACCAAGGCTAGCAAAAGTAACCCACATTGTGCAATCATCCAAACGTGTTGTTCAGAAGCTAATTGAGGCGAGATTGCAGCCATTAAATTTAGATAAGGTATTTTTAATAACAAAATCAGCAACACACTAACAACAAATACCAAACGACCAATACGATATAAACCTAATATGAGTACAGCAAGACTTCCTAATACCAACATCGCAGTGTACATTTGAATAGCGGTGTAATAGGTATTCCATGTTTCAACTGTGGGCAGCATATAAGTTGCAACGATTGTCCATACAAAGATTAAGCTTAAAATAATCAATAAGATTGCTATGATTTTTGCTAAATGAGGGATCTGATTTACTCGCTGACAGAGCGTTTTTATCAATTTAAATTTACTGTCTTTATTCTCATACGAAAAATGAATTAATAATACACTGACCAAAGTCAAACCAAACAATAGACCAAAAGTAAATATCTCATTACTCATAGGGGAACGACCAATACCAAAAATAACATTTAAAGCACGTAATGGTTGCCCCAAATGGAATGAAGCAATAACCATACCTAATGCCATAAAAATTAGTGCTACACTATTAATTTTTGCTATTGTGAACAAATTATTTTGTGAATGGGTCAATAAATAATGTAAACCACCAAGAAAAACCATACCAGCAGATAACTGCCCAAAAACCGTAAAAAACACCAGTGGTAACTCATGCATATTAGACCTCCTCCGGATTAAGCACTTTACCCAGAGTATCTCCCGAAGCTTTAGCTTGTGCATGTGGCTTAATAACAATATTAGGTTTAGTCAACTGTGAATTAGGTAATGGCGCAATATTTTGCTCATTACCATAACGCTGGCGAAGTTTATCAATTTCATCAAAATCTAATACACGTTGAGGACAAGATTCAACACAAACAGGTTTTAAACCTGCTGCAACACGTTCATAACAGCCATCACACTTTGACATTACGCGTTTTTGACGATCAAACTGAGGCGCACCATATGGACAACGCATTTCACAATATCGGCAACCAATACAGACATCTTGATTAACAACCACTAATCCATCTTGTTCACGTTTGTGCATTGCACCAGTAGGACAGCCTTGTACACAAGCAGGTTGATCACAGTGATTACAAGCAATAGATAAATAATAGATAAAGGTATTATTTTGCCAAATGCCATCGACTTGTTGCCAAATGCCACCGCCATATTCATAAACACGACGAAAATGAATACCTAGTGGGTTATCTTTTTCATCTTTACAACTAAGTTGACAAGTTTTACAACCTGTACATTTTGAGGAATCAATATAGAATCCATATTGCATTTTTATTATCTCCTCTTACCCTACAATACCGATTGTGTAACAGGCAAGGGTTTAATATCAACCAAATTGGTATGCTGTGGGTTAGATTTAGCAAGTACACTTGGCCTTAATGAGGTTAAACGGTTAATACAACCACCAACATCAATACCGGCAGCATTGGTTTTAGCCCACATTCCTTGAGGAATCGCTATCACGCCTGGCAGTATACGAGGCGTTACTTTAGCTGGAATATACAGTCGTCCACGATCGTTATAAACCTCAACTAACTGACCATGTTTAATTTGTCTTTGCTCAGCATCGAATGGATTGATCCAAACACTATCAGCTACCGCTTCGCGCAGTTGTGGCAAATTACTATAGGTTGAATGGCAATGTCCTTTGATATGAAATCCAATAAGTTGTAAAGGATATTTGGCTCGTCGCTTTTTATCTTCACTCCCTTCCACTGCTGGTAAATATGCAGGAATTGGGTAGAGTATGTCTTCCTCATCAAGTTCCCATTCACTGGCAATTTTAGCCAATGCTTCTGAATAGATCTCAATTTTGCCAGACGGCGTAGTTAATGGATTATTAATTGGATCGTCTCTAAATGCCTTCAAACCAATTTGTTCATCACTATTTTCCAATTTACGATCGACCACCCCCATACCGTCAGTTTCAGCAAAAGGCGGTAAATTTGGCTCATACTTACGCAACTTTTCATAACAATACTCGATCCATTCATCTTGGGTACGCCCTTCGGTAAATTTATCTTTTACACCCATTTTTTCGGATAGCTCAGTTAATACATCATAAGCCGGTCGATTTTCCCATAAAGGTTTGATAGCCCTTTGCATCCGAATAAGGTAGTTATAAGCGCCCGATGCATAAGAGTTATTAATTAAATCATTACTTTCGACAGATGACACATCCGGTAACAACAAATCGGCATATTTTGCTGATGCGGTCATATGTGTATCCCAGACTAAAATAAATTCACACTTAGATTCATCTTGTAAAATTTGGTGGGTACGATTGAGATCTGAATGTTGATTGCCGATGACATTACCCGCGTAATTCCAAATAAATTTAATCCCCACATCCAATTTATCTTTCCCTTTTAGGTAAGAATTTTTAGCGGTCATATTAGGACCATCTTCTATTGCTTTAGTCCACAAAAAGAAAGAGATACTGGTTTTTACGGGATTAGGAATACTTAAACCCGGCAAAGAATAAGAAACACTTCCACCCCAAGTACCTATATTAGTTCCAGGCTTACCAAATTGTCCGGTTATAATGGGCAGTATCATAATAGCTCGTGCCGTATGCTCACCATTTTGCCAACGCTGTACACCATAACCTTGTGATATCCATGCCGCCTTTGCATTAACAATATCCATTGCTAACTTACGAATTTGTGAAGCAGGAATACCTGTTCTTTCTGCCGCCCACTCTGGTGTTTTAGGTGTTCTATCATCACCTAATCCCAAAATATACGATTTATAATCACTAAAGGCTGGCGCACTATCGGGTAAAGAATCAGCATTCCAACCAACACAATATTGATTAAGCATATTATCGTCGATACGATCTTGTTCGAGTAATGCATAAATAATGGCTGCAACTAACGCCGCATCCGTACCCGGAACAATTGGTATCCATTCGGCATTATAAGCCACCACACTTTCACTATGACGAGGATCGATAATAATAACCCGGGCTTTACTCTGTTCAAGGGCATGAAAAAGCTCAGTAACTTGGCCACCGCCGGACATTCTGGTTTCAGCAACATTATGCCCAAACATCACCACAAGATCTGAATGCTTAATCTGATCAATCAAAGAATCTGTAGCATAACCATAAACAAATGGGCGGATAGCCGAAATTTGACCACTTGAATAATCCCCATGGTAATTCAAAAATCCGCCAATGGTACTTAAAAAACGTTTACAAGCATTACGACCTGAAATATTTGCTCCAGTTGTACCTGAACCATATTGATAATAAATTGCTTCATTACCATACTTTTCAATAGTATATTTAAGCTTATCTGCTAGCAAATTAATCGCTTCATCCCATGAAATACGCTTAAATTTACCTTCTCCACGTTTACCTATGCGTACCATAGGATATTTTAAGCGATCTGGATCATAAGTACGCCAACGAACAGCTCTACCTCGAATACAAGGACGAATTTGGTGTAAACCAAATGTAGATTCATCAATCCCATCTTCCGAAGATATTTTGGTAATAATATCGTTTTTAACATGTACTTTCAGTGGACAACGACTACCACAATTGACTAAACAAGCACTATAAAAAATTTTCTCTTCTTCACTGGGATTAACATTGTCGTTATGTTTCGTTGCTATATTGGGTTCAGCATAGACAAAGGGTAATTGCATATTATTGGTTAATGCAACAACTCCCCCAATTGCCATGGATTTTTGTAGAAAATCACGCCGACTTATCTTGTTTTCTGACCTACTCATTCTATTCCCTTAGTTTTATATGGGAGCCTTTAATCATGATAATACTAATGAATTAATAAACAAACCCAAAAACCATAAAATTAAACAGTTATTAACAATAATAAAATTGAATAAATATTATTCTCAATTAACTGATATAAAAGGATTAATCCTAAAAATAAGATATACGTAAATAAGATGCGTAAATTTTGAGTTATCAAAAAAATGTGACATAACATCTTACCTAAAAAAGATAAGATGTTATAGCAAAATGATGAGTAATAATATTTTGTTATTGAGAATTAACGCAGGCAACTCTTTCTTCATTAAATAGGAGGGTCGTCTCTAAACTACCCGAATCTAAAATAACATAAAAAACTTCACCTTTACTATTAAAGTTTGTTGTAATATAGTAAAAATCTTCCCAATTACTATCCGGGTAATAGTCTTGAGTTAAACCACCCCATTCATTAAGAATGCCACCATCAAACCCCGTTATAGGATCATAACGACTGATAGCTCGCAAATACATTGGAACAGGAATACCTGGATTTATTCCAATGACTCTTCTTGCTAAAATAGGGTGTGGATCTGCATTAGTCAAATCACGATATGAGATTAATTTATAATTCGCATTCAAATCTTCACAATATTTTACTGCTGCTTGGTGATCCATATTCACATAACCAGGTTTCGGAATGAGCCAGCGAGACAATTCGAAAGTATATAAAATATTTTGTGCTTTATCTGCATATATTACAAAACCTGATTTTGCAAATTGTTTATCACTTGAATTGATATTAGGGCCTTTCAAAATGACGCGTAAAATATTCCCATTTAAATTGCCATTTTCTGCTGCCAATTGCAATGTAACCCCTTTACCATATTCCGGAAATACTGAGCCATTATTATTAAGCGCAATCACCTCTCCAGCTGTAATATCGTGTAAATTTAATTTAAAAAAGAGATTATTTGAACCTATGGTCGGGAAGTTTTTATATCTACTATTTCGTTCAAGACTTTGAACTTTAAAACCTTTAACTTCTTCTGTAATAGTATCTTCTTCCCATTCATCTGAATCATTGAAACCATTCTGAATATTGGGTAAAGCATGGCACACATAAGGAATTAATTTGGGTTTAATATAATAAGTATGAGAACTTGCAACCAAACTTGTCATATTGGGAACACCGTATTGCGTTGCAAGTGTTGTACCACTAGATTCAATCGTTAATGTATAAGGTGAATCACAACGTACTAATTTATCGGTAAGCTTAATTTTATTAGTAATATCTTCTCCAAAAACATTCTTCCAAGTTACTTTTAAATTACCTGTTACTGTAGGAGTTGAATCACCATCATCATCTGACCAATAATTATATTTTTTCACTAAATCATCAAAAGTAACCGATGGATACTCATTTAAAGGAATTTTCGTTAACACACTACCAAACGTATCTGATTCATTTGGCAAAAAAATGGGATTTTTAGCTGAATTTATTACTGATGTAGTAACTTTGGAATCATCCGATAAAGTTAACTCAAAAAAACCATTGGTATCCAATATCTTTGTTACACCCTTATCTACCGTAAAATAGGGAGCGGAACCATTGATAGACTGAACTGTCCTTCCAGATAAGGCCCAAACACTATTAAAAGGAATTGATGAAGAGAGGAGCAAAAATAGAAAAAATAGGTAGGTACAACGCAAACTACATAATTTACTTCTTAAATTACAAAACACATCTTTCATACAACCAAACTAATTACTACTAATAAACTTAATTTTTTACAAAATAGAACTGAATATATATAGCCAATCTTTTAAAAACATAACAGCTTTCATTTAATCAAATATAAAAATCCTATTCCCGCTAAACCAACAAATCGCGTTAATGAATTAACTAATTTATTTAACTATAAATTTTTAAAAAAGTAAAAGCATTATTACAATTAGTTTTAGCCGCAAATTTCCCTTCCAACTTGACCTTGGTCTTATCAGCGAAAAATTGGTATAATAAACGCATTTATTCATTTAATCAGAAAGAATATGTCACAATCCAGTTATAACGCCGTTGATATAGAAGTTTTAAAGGGTCTTGATCCTGTTCGTCATCGTCCGGGAATGTACACTGATACCACTCGCCCTAACCATTTAGGTCAAGAAGTTATTGATAATAGCGTCGATGAGGCTATTGCTGGTCATGCACATCAAGTTAAAGTCATCCTGTATGAGGATAACTCCTTAGAAGTGATTGATGACGGTCGAGGTATGCCGGTCGATATTCATCCTGAAGAAGGGGTGCCAGCTATCGAATTACTACTTTGTCGTTTACACGCGGGTGGTAAATTCTCAAATAAAAACTACCAATTTTCTGGTGGGTTACATGGTGTTGGGATCTCTGTAGTTAATGCTCTATCAAAACGCGTTGAAGTCACCGTTAACCGTGATGGACAAGTTTATCAAATAGCTTTTGAAAATGGTGATAAAGTTGAAGATTTACATGTTACAGGTACTTGTGGTCGCCGAAATACTGGGACTAAAGTACATTTTTGGCCGGATGAAAAATATTTTGACTCACCAAAATTTTCTGTACCTCGTTTAGCACATTTACTTAAAGCCAAAGCAGTACTTTGCCCTGGTCTCGAAATTATTTTTAAAGATAAAATTAATAACACAGAAGAACGGTGGTGTTATGAAGATGGTTTAAAAGATTATTTAATGGAGTCGGTAAGTGGTTACACGCTATTACCAGAACAGCCTTTTACCGGTAACCATATTGGTGATACCGAAGCAGTGGAATGGGCGCTGCTTTGGATGCCTGAAGGTGGTGAATTATTAACTGAAAGTTATGTGAATTTAATTCCCACCGTACAAGGTGGAACGCATGTCAATGGCTTACGCCAAGGCTTACTTGATGCAATGCGCGAATTTTGTGAATTCCGTAATTTATTACCACGTGGTTTAAAATTAACCGCCGATGATATTTGGGAACGGTGTGCCTATGTTCTTTCAGTTAAAATGCAAGAACCACAATTTGCCGGACAAACCAAAGAACGGTTATCCTCCAGACAAAGCGCAGCATTTGTCTCTGCGATTGTCAAAGATGCTTTTAGTCTCTGGTTAAATCAAAACGTGCAGATAGCAGAATTACTGGCTGAAGTTGTAATTTCAAGCGCGCAAAGACGGTTAAGGGCATCTAAAAAAGTCATCCGTAAAAAATTAACCAGTGGACCCGCTTTACCCGGTAAACTGGCTGACTGCTCATCACAAGATTTGAGTCGCACCGAACTATTTCTGGTAGAAGGTGACTCTGCTGGTGGATCAGCTAAACAAGCACGTGACCGCGAATATCAAGCGATAATGCCACTGAAAGGTAAGATTTTAAATACTTGGGAAGTTTCCTCTGATGAAGTACTAGGTTCACAAGAGATCCACGACATTTCTGTTGCCATTGGTATTGATCCTGATAGTGATGATTTAAGCCAATTACGTTACGGTAAAATCTGTATTTTAGCCGATGCCGATTCTGATGGATTACATATTGCCACCTTGCTTTGCGCATTATTTGTACGTCACTTTCGTATTATGGTTGAACATGGTCATGTTTTTGTCGCCATGCCACCACTCTATCGAATCGATTTAGGTAAAGAGGTACATTACGCATTAGATGAAGAAGAGAAAGAAGGCATTTTAGATCAACTTAAACGCAAAAAAGGGAAACCTAATGTACAACGTTTCAAAGGATTAGGGGAAATGAATCCTCTGCAACTGCGAGAAACCACAATGGATCCCAATACGCGCCGTTTAGTCCAGTTATCCCTTGATGACACCGAACAAACCATGGCATTAATGGATATGCTACTTGCCAAAAAACGCTCAGAAGATCGCCGTGAATGGTTACAAGAAAAAGGCGATCAAGTCGAACTTGATATCTAACATAAAGAATGATTTAGAGGAACAATAATGAGTGAGATAACTCATGACGGAGTAGAAGTACAGTCACTACGAACATTTACTGAAAGTGCCTATTTAAACTACTCCATGTATGTGATTATGGATCGCGCACTACCGTTTATTGGTGACGGATTAAAACCGGTGCAGCGACGTATAGTTTATGCAATGTCAGAATTAGGTCTTAACGCCCAAGCTAAATTCAAAAAATCGGCACGTACTGTAGGTGATGTATTAGGTAAATATCACCCTCATGGTGATAGTGCTTGTTATGAAGCAATGGTATTAATGGCACAACCCTTCTCTTATCGCTATCCTTTAGTTGATGGACAAGGTAACTGGGGGGCGCCAGATGATCCCAAATCCTTTGCTGCTATGCGTTACACTGAATCACGCTTATCAAAATATGCCGAATTATTACTAGGAGAACTAGGCCAAGGCACCGTTGATTACACACCAAACTTTGATGGTACCTTGCAAGAACCTAAAATGTTGCCGGCTAGATTACCAAATATTTTATTAAATGGTACCACCGGCATTGCGGTTGGTATGGCTACCGACATTCCTCCTCATAATATTCGCGAAGTGGCTAATGCCGCAATTATGTTAGCTGAAAATCCTAAGGCAACACTTAGCGAAGTAATGACTCACATACAAGGACCTGACTTCCCAACCGAAGCTGAAATTATTACCTCTCATGAAGATATAGAGAAAATCTATAAAACCGGTCGTGGCTCTATTCGGATGCGAGCCGTTTGGAAAAAAGAAGAAGGTGATATTGTCATTACCGATCTTCCACATCAAGTTTCGGGAGCTAAAATTCTCGAGCAGATTGCTTCTCAAATGCGTGCTAAAAAACTGCCTTTAATTGAAGATTTACGGGATGAGTCAGATCACGAAAATCCAACGCGTTTAGTAATTGTACCTCGTTCAAATCGCATCGATTTAGAGCAAGTAATGAATCATCTATTTGCCACAACCGATCTCGAAAAAAGTTACCGGGTGAATATGAATATGATTGGGCTGGATAATCGCCCGTCAGTTAAAGGCTTACTGGAAATCTTAACTGAATGGTTAGAGTACCGCCGAAGCACAGTCATGCGACGTTTAAACTATCGTTTAGACAAAGTATTAAAACGTCTACATATTTTAGATGGATTAATGATCGCATTTTTGAATATTGACGAAGTTATCGAAATAATTCGTCATGAAGATGAGCCTAAAGCAGAACTTATTCATCGCTTTGCCTTAACCGATACACAAGCGGAAGCCATTTTAGAGTTAAAACTCCGTCATTTAGCCAAACTTGAAGAGATTCGTATAAAAAGCGAACAAAATGAACTTGCGAAAGAGCGCGATCATCTACAAGCACTATTAGATTCACCAAGAAAGCTCAATAATTTAATAAAAAAAGAGTTACAAGAAGATGCGGAAAAATATGGTGATAAGCGCCGTTCTCCAATTGTTGAACGAAGTGAAGCAAAAGCGATTACAGAACAAGAACTCACACCATCTGAACCCGTAACAATTATTTTATCTGAAATGGGTTGGGTAAGATCGGCAAAAGGGCATGATATCGATCCACTCGGTTTAAGCTATAAAGCAGGCGATAGCTTTAAAGCAGCAGCTAAAGGCAAAAGTAATCAACCTGTAGTATTTATTGATTCAACGGGTCGTAGTTACGCCATTGAGCCTAACACCTTACCATCAGCACGAGGACAAGGCGAACCACTTACAGGTAAGTTAGCACTTCCTACCGGCGCTACAGTTGAACATGTCCTTATGTCTGCTGATGAAAATCAAAAATTGTTATTGGCTTCTAGCGCTGGCTATGGCTTTATATGTCAATTTAGTGATTTAATTGCCCGTAACCGTAATGGTAAAGCCATTATTAATTTACCAAATAATGCTAAGGTATTAACACCAATTGAAATTTCATCTGCAGAGAGTTTACTATTATCTATTACCCAAGCGGGACGAATGTTAATCTTCCCTGTGAAAGATTTACCTGAGCTTGCCAAAGGTAAAGGGAATAAAATTATATCCCTCTCTGGTGCAGATGATAGTTTATCCTACATGATGCTAATTACACCAGAAACATCAATAACTTTGCATGTTGGTAAACGCAAACTTACACTCTATGCTGCTGATTTACAAAAATTTAGAGCTGAACGCGCGCGTAAAGGAACATCTTTACCACGTGGGCTACAAAAAATAGATCGAATTGAGGTGAACGAATAATATGTCTCTTATTTGGGCAATTATTACCGGCTTTGTATTAAGCCTTATGTTGAAAACTGGTTGGGGATTTGTCATTGGACTATTTATAGGTCCAATGCTCTACCAAACTTTTTGTAATAAATTAACCGAACAAAGAACACATGCCAACCCTACTCTCTACTTAACTGTTGTTTTTGAAGTACTTGGGCATTTAAGTAAAGCTAAAGGCGTAGTCACCCAAGACGATATTAATTTAGCTCGACAGTTTATGGATCGACTGCAACTCGATAGCCACAGTCGCCAATTAGCCCAAGAATCCTTTAATCGTGGTAAAGCGAGTGATTACCCACTTCGCTCTCGTTTGAAAGAACTCTATAATCAGTATCGCTATCGACGCAATGTTTTAAATATTTTTTGTGAGCAATTAATTCAAGCTGCATTAATTGACGGTAATTTAGATGAAAAAGAACTACAAATTCTCTTTATAGTAGCTCAAGAGTTTAATATTCCACGTCAACGAATGGCAATGTATATTCAAATGATGATGGGAAGTTATCATTTTCATCAACAAGGATATACCAACCAACAAGATCACCGTTATGAATATCAACAACGTAATAACTATGGTGGCTACCAACAACGCTCAACAGAAACCGATCTACAAAATGCTTATCGAATTTTAGGTGTAGAAGCCTCCGCTGAAATTTCAGAAATAAAAAGGGCTTACCGAAAATTAATGAATGAACATCATCCCGACAAACTAGTCTCAAAAGGCTTACCCAAAGAGATGCTTGAAGTGGCTAAAAAGCGGGCTCAAGAGATCCAAGCCGCTTATGATTTAATTAAAACCTCGCGTGGATTTAAATAGAGATTACACCTATGATGCATTGGCGCTCAATTATCAGGATTGTCGGTTTACTCATTACTCTGCTTTCAGTTTTTATGTTACTTCCGGCACTAGTGGCATTAATATATCGAGACGGGGCGGGAGCAATTTTTGTCCGATCATTCATTGCAGCCTTTATTCTTGGATGTCTACTATGGTTACCCAATCGCAATCACCGCCATGAATTAAGTACTCGTGAAGGATTTTTTATTGTCGTACTTTTTTGGGTTGTTCTTGGCACTATTGGTGCATTCCCTTTTATTTTTGATCACCATATTAATCTCAATCTAACCACGGCTTTCTTTGAATCCTTTTCTAGTTTAACAACGACAGGGGCTACCACAATTGTTCAATTAGATCACCTCCCTAAAGCCCTGCTTTTTTATCGGCAATTGTTACAATGGTTAGGTGGAATGGGTATTATCGTATTAGCTGTAGCGATTTTACCACTATTAGGTGTTGGGGGAATGCAACTATATCGAGCTGAAATTCCCGGTCCACAAAAAGATAGTAAAATGCGACCTCGTATTGCTGAAACAGCAAAAACATTATGGTCAATTTATATATTGCTCACCACACTATGTGCAATCTGCTTATGGTTTGCTGGTATGGATGTCTTTGATGCCATCTCGCATAGTTTCTCCACCATTTCAATGGGGGGATTTTCAACACATGATCAAAACCTCGCTTATTTTAACAGTGCTACCATTAATTACATTGTTACCCTATTTCTGATTTTATCTGGTTGTAATTTTGCTTTACATTTTGCTTCACTGAGTGGCTTTTCACTTAAAGTTTACTGGCGAGATCAAGAATTTAGAACTTTCGTATTTATTTTATTAATCTTAATAATAATCTGCGCAAGTGTCATATATATATATCAACCTAATCGAGAACTTAGCCCGGACAAAATAGTACTGCAAGTTGTATCTGTAGTGGCTACCGTTGGTTTTACCGTTGATGACATCAATACTTGGCCATCGTCATTACCCATTTTTTTACTATGTGCTTCATTTATAGGTGGTTGTGCAGGTTCAACAGGTGGTGGACTAAAAGTCGTTCGAGTTCTACTCCTGTTTATGCAAGGCTCTCGTGAATTAAAACGCCTGATCCACCCAAATGCGATTTACACATTAAAACTAAATCACCGAGTAGTACCAGAAAGGATCATCGAAGCTGTTTGGGGATTTTTCTCAGCCTACGCGCTCGTATTTTTAATCAGTCTTTTTATCATTATGGCATCGGGTATTGATGCTACTGACTCTTTTTATGTTGTCGCTTCATCGCTAAACAACTTAGGTGTAGGACTTGGCAGTGTAAGTGATAACTTTGCCAGTGTGAGTGACATGGTAAAATGGGTAATGGTTGTAGATATGCTATTTGGACGACTCGAAATATTTACGCTACTGGTTTTATTCACGCCAACATTTTGGCGAAGTTAAAATTTATACTGAAACATATACCTAACCTGAAACTTTTCAACATAAATAACAAATTTTATAAATATTTTATTGATTATTTAAGCAATTACAGACAGAATTACTAGGCAGCATGTGCTGTGTTTATTAGAGGTAATCACCTGACATATGGAATGGATCATGGATCCTACAATCTGGATTGGTTTATCCACACTTATTGTACTTGAAATCGTCCTTGGTATTGATAATATTGTTTTTATTGCCATCCTTGCCGAGAAACTTCCAGCTCAGCAACGAGATAAAGCACGCATTACTGGTCTTGCCTTTGCACTAGTTACCCGAATCCTTTTATTGATGTTTACTGGTTGGTTAGTGACACTCACCACGCCATTATTTTCGGCCTTTGATATCAGTTTCAACGCACGCCAACTAATTATGCTAATCGGGGGAATATTTTTGCTATTTAAAGCAACAATGGAACTCAACGAACGTCTTGAAGGTGCATCACACGAAGACGGAAAACCGAAAAAAACATCTCATTTCTGGACTGTTGTTGCACAAATTGTAGTATTAGATGCCGTATTCTCACTCGATTCAGTGATCACCGCAGTTGGCATGGTTGAACATATTCCTGTCATGATTATTGCGGTCTGCATAGCAATAGGCATCATGATGGTTGCAAGTAAGCCATTGGCTTATTTTGTCAACTCACATCCCACGATAGTAATTCTCTGCTTAAGCTTCTTATTAATGATAGGCTTTAGTTTAGTCGCTGAAGGGTTTGGTTTTGTTATTCCTAAGGGCTATTTATATGCCGCTATCGGCTTCTCAATCATGATTGAATTTTTTAATCAATTAGCCATATTCAATCGCCGAAAAGTTCTAAATAAAAAACCATTACGCGAACGTACTGCCGAAGCTATTTTACACTTACTTAGAGGCGATGCAGAAGAAGATCCTGACACACATACTATAGATTTAGTATCAGACTCCAACAAAAAAGTCTCAGTTTTCAATCATCAGGAACTTAGCATGGTCGAACGTGTACTTGGACTTGCCCAACGTTCGGTCAGTAGTATTATGACATCAAGACTCGATGTTGATATGGTTAATATCAATGATGATCGTAATGTTATTTTAAAAGAGATTTTTGATAATCCTCACTCGCGTTTAGTGGTAACTGATAACGCCTCTATTGACGAACCATTAGGGATAATTCAGGTTAATGATCTACTGAAAGATGTATTGCAGAAAAAAGAGCCTATCGACATTAACGCTTTGATCAAACAACCTCTCATCTTTCCAGAAACGGTATCATTATTGGTCGCGTTAGATCAATTCAAAAAAGCCAAAACCCATTTTGCTTTTGTCGTCGATGAATTTGGCTCTATGCAAGGTGTAGTTTCAGTAACTGATATTATCGAAACGATTGCGGGTGATTTTCCAACCGAAGAAGAAGAAATTGATGCAAAACATGACATTCAGTGTCTGGACAATAATAGTTGGATTGCCAATGGTTATATACCTGTTGAAGAGTTAGTTCGCTTTGTACCAATTCAGATCGATGATAAACGGGAATATCACACACTGGCCGGGCTTTTAATGGAGAAAGCGCAACATCTACTTAATGTCGGTGAAACCATACAAATTGGGGATTATCTATTTGAAGTTATCGAAATAGAAAGTCATCGTATTGTAAAAGTTAAAATTAGCCTAAACAAAACCGCAACACCATCCACTTCTAATTAACAATATAATTAATAATAATTATTTTAGCTCATTACTAATGAGCTAAAATAGCTTAAATAAAACGATCTTCATTAACTAAAAATCATGATTATTTCTACCTATTTTTACAATTAAAATCATACTTAAACATCAAAAATCATCATGTCATGTTAACATTAACTCTCCATGTTTCATCAATGTTAACTCTCAATTTTTGTCATCATAAAGTCAGGAGGTATACATGCATGATATTAGCCCTTTACTCATCACGATCATCGGCGGCATTGTTTTAGCAGCTATACTTGGATTAATTGCTCAACGCTTACGTATTTCTCCTTTAGTTGGATACTTAATTGCTGGCATTATTTTTGGTCCTAGCACACCCGGCTTCGTCGCTGATACCGCCATTGTCAAAGAACTTGCTGAAATTGGCATCATACTATTAATGTTTGGCGTGGGATTACACTTTTCGATAAAAGATCTAATGGCCGTTAAAAATATTGCCATTCCCGGCGCTATTGTACAAATTACAGTAGCTACATTACTTGGCTTAGCCATGTCTCAGATGATGGATTGGTCATTACTAACCGGCTTGGTATTTGGTCTATGCCTATCAACCGCTAGCACAGTGGTATTACTAAGAGCGCTAGAAGAACGTAATTTAGTCGAAAGCCAACGAGGACGTATCGCTATTGGTTGGTTAATTGTTGAAGATTTAGTGATGGTATTAACCCTTGTACTACTACCTGCGATTGCCACTATGTTTAGTGATAGTGATCACTATAATTACCTAGACATCTTAACAGAAGTGTCAAAAACAATAGGACTTGTGATCCTTTTTATCGCTATTATGATTTTATTTGGTCGTCGGGTTATTCCCTGGTTACTCGCCAAAAGCGCATGTACCGGATCTGAAGAACTATTCACATTATCGGTATTAGCCATTGCGCTAGGTATTGCATTAGCCGCAGTAAAACTATTTGGCGCCTCATTTGCACTAGGTGCCTTTTTCGCGGGTATGGTATTAACTGAATCCGATTTTAGTCACCGCGCAGCTAAAAATATCCTTCCTCTTAAAGATGCTTTTGCGGTACTGTTCTTTGTATCTGTCGGCATGTTATTTAAACCGCAAATATTATTTATACATCCGATCGCAGTACTACTAACTATTCTGATTATCGTGTTAGGTAAATCACTGGCAGCCTACTTCATCGTCCGACTATTTGGACGTTCCAAACGCACAGCATTAACCATTTCAGCAAGCCTAGCTCAAATTGGTGAGTTTGCCTATATCCTCGCCGCTCTTGGTATTAGTCTACAAATCTTTCCTGAAGAAGCACATAGTCTGATCCTAGCTGGTTCAATCATATCGATTGTTCTTAACCCATTTGTATTTAATATTTTGGAACACTACCTATCTCGAACCGAAACGATTGTTGACAAAATTATTGACCCAATTACTGAAATTAACGAAAACATCCCTCCTTTAGAAAATCATGCAATCTTAATAGGACATGGTAGGCTAGGCAGTTCAATAGCAAAAAAACTCGCTGAACAAGGGATCCCTTTCGCCGTTATTGATAGTTCATTAACGCTAATTGAACAGATCCGTCATGAAGGTCTTATTGCAATATTTGGCAATGCCGTTAAACCACAAATACTTGAACTCGCTCATTTACAAACGGCTAAATGGCTAATTATTACTTCACCAAATGGTTACAAAACGGGAGAAATATCACAACATGCCAAAGAAGTGCGCCCTGATTTAATAATCTATGCCCGAGCTTGTTTTGATGATGAAATTGAATATATTGAAGATCATGGTGTAACAAAAGTGATCACCGGTGAAGAAGAAATTGCCAAACATATTATTGAATTACTCAATTTCGATTCCAATACCCAAACGACAAAAACGAATAACAAAACAGTAATCACTCAAACGAAATTTAACCCTAACACATCTGAAAGCCAAAAAAACGAAGATAAAGAAAAAACTAACATTGCAATTAATGTCAATCTTCCTAGTGGTAATGGAAGTCCCATAGAATAAAGCTTGATTTACTTAAAGAACTAGCAATAATATCGCAGTTGAATTTTTATTTAACTTTAGCATGTGGAGTTATTACTCCACATCTCTGGTTTTTTAATTTTTACCAACTTTCGGTAAAGATGCAGCCTGTATGCTATATGAATATGCATTATCATTAACCTAAATTGAGCCTTAATTTATGAATTCTATATTCGAAAAAATATTCCAATTGAAAGAGAAAAAAACAACTGCCGGTACTGAAATTATCGCCGGATGTACCACTTTCCTTACTATGGTCTATATCATCTTTGTTAACCCCTCTATTCTATCTTCAACCGGCATGGACACCTCTGTCGTCTTTGTCTTAACCTGTTTAGTTACTGCATTTGCCACTATTTTAATGGGTTTAGTTGCTAACTTACCTATTGCCTTAGCCCCGGCTATGGGACTTAATGTATTTTTTGCCTATGGGATTTGTGGTGCAATGGGATACTCTTGGCAAATTGGTATGGGCGCAATTTTTTGGGGTTCGTTGATTTTCTTCGCCTTATCCCTATTCAAAGTACGCCATTGGCTAATAAAACATATTCCTCAATGTTTACGTGTTGGTATTAGTGCCGGTATCGGATTATTTATTGCCTTTATGGGGTTTCAAAACATGGGACTTGTGGTATCTTCTCCTGCAACACTATTAACCATGGGAAATATTTTATCTCTTAAAGTGCTACTTGGTTCACTTGGTTTTTTTATTATTATTATTTTAGCTGCTCGTAATTTTCACGCTGCCATATTAATCTCCATTTTAGTGGTCACATTATTTGCATTATGGTTAGATCCTGATATCCATTACAATGGGATTATCTCCATGCCACCAAGTGTCACCAGCGTTGTAGGACATGTTGATTTAGCCGGTTCACTTAATGTAGGTATCATGGGGGTTATCTTCTCGATAATGATTGTCAGCTTATTTGATTCATCGGGAACCATTTTAGCTCTGACAGATAAAGCGGGAATTTCTGATGAAAGAGGTCGTTTCCCGAAAATGCGTCAAGCACTATTAATCGACAGCTTTAGTTCTTCTCTTGGTGGATTATTTGGTACTTCCTCAGTATTAACTTACATTGAAAGTTCAGCAGGCATCTCCGTGGGTGGACGAACAGGACTAACAGCCGTTGTGGTTGGAATATTATTTTTAATTGTCACCTTCTTATCACCACTTGCTCATCTCGTACCAAGTTATGCCACTTCCGGTGCGCTGATTTTTGTTGGGATCTTAATGATTTCAAGTTTAGTCAAAGTTAACTGGTCTGATTTAACCGACGCTACCCCTGCTTTTATTACCGCACTAATGATGCCTTTTGCTTTTGCAATTACTGAAGGTGTAGCGCTTGGCTTTATTTCATATGTAATATTAAAAACGTTTACAGGAAAATTCAAAGAGTTAAACCTTTGTGTAATTATCTTTGCTCTCCTATTTGCTTTGAAATTTATCTTTATCGATCATCATTAATTTTGAGCATTAAATTTCTATCGCTGAAAAGCGATAGAAATAATTCCGCAAATTGATAGAAATTAAATAAAAAATTCACCACTAAACAAATAACAATTATTTTTAAATCATGTCGATCGCCTTTCAACTAACCTCATATAAATAAAGATAAAATAAGCTGAGATCCATAATTTAGAATAAATATCAGCAATAAAATCATCAGCCATACAATTTGTTGTTCAGCGCAAACGCTAAAAACAAAACCCTTATAAATCATATAATTATTAACAATCTGTTAAAAAATCAATTCAATACAAGTCATTTTCTAAGTGGAGTTTGATCTACTTCACAAAAACAAAAAAACATAAAATGCTTACGAAATTTAATAATTGTTGTAAGTGTAAAAATTCATGCATATTAAATGAGCAGTTCAGATTATTTTTATCTAAACTTAACTTGATAAGCAGGAATGAAATATGAGTACGCATTACAATTCATTATACGTTTTCAGAATCACTCTAGTTGCAACTTTAGGTGGTTTATTATTTGGCTATGACACCGCTGTTATTTCTGGAACAGTTGGGTCTATATCAAAAGTCTTCGTCGAACCTCAACATTTAAGTGAAACCGCTGCCAACTCCTTACTAGGTTTTTGTGTGGCAAGTGCTTTAATTGGTTGTATCATCGGCGGTTTAATGGGAGGATATTTAAGTAACCGTTTTGGTCGCCGCAATTCATTATTGATTGCCGCATTTTTATTTTTCATCGCTGCAATTGGATCTGCTTGGCCTGAATTAGGATTTCGTTCAGTAGAATCACAAGAAATCCCTTACTATTTAGCAGGATATGTTCCTGAATTTGTATTTTATCGCATCGTCGGCGGAATTGGTGTTGGCTTAGCTTCCATGTTATCACCAATGTACATTGCTGAAGTTGCCCCAGCTGAAATTAGAGGTAAACTCGTCTCTTTTAACCAGTTCGCAATTATTTTTGGCCAACTTCTGGTCTATTGTGTTAATTACGCAATAGCAAGTTCAGGCGATCCGGTTTGGTTAAATATTGTTGGTTGGCGATATATGTTCTTATCACTAGCTATCCCTGCGCTACTTTTCTTTGGTTTATTATTTACCGTTCCGGAAAGCCCTCGCTGGCTAACTGCACAAAATAAAATAGGCAAAGCTCAAAATATTCTAGCTCGTATTTTAGGAAGTCAAAGAGCAGAAGAAGCACTTAATAGTATAATTAGCTCGCTATCTTCTAATTCAAATAAAAAGAGTAGCCCACTATTAAAATATGGTATTGGCGTTATTATTATCGGAATTTTATTATCCGCATTCCAACAATTAATGGGTATTAATGTTGTACTTTATTATGCACCGGAAGTATTTAAAAACTTAGGTGCAAGTACAGATTCTGCATTATTACAAACCATTATTGTTGGTGTTATTAACCTATCATTTACCACTATTGCTATCTTCACCGTTGATAAATTTGGACGTAAACCATTACAGATCATCGGCGCTATTGGCATGGCAATTGGCATGATCACATTAGGAACAACCTTCTTTTTACAACTACCAGCAAGTATTGCACTTACTTCTATGCTGTTTTACATCGCTTCTTTTGCTATCTCATGGGGGCCTGTATGTTGGGTACTATTGTCTGAAATATTCCCTAACTCCATTCGAAGTAAAGCGCTTTCTATTGCTGTTGCCGCACAATGGATTGCCAATTACTTGGTATCATGGACCTTCCCTATCATGGATAAAAACACCTACCTTGTCTCTCATTTTAACAATGGATTTGCCTATTGGTTATATGGAGTTATCAGCGTAGTGGCAGCTATTTTCATATGGAAATGGTTACCTGAAACGAAAGGAAAATCGTTAGAAGAACTTGAACAGTTCTGGAACAAATAAGTACAACATTAAATTAAATTTCATAACCGTATTTAGGAGAATATTATGAAACAATATTACGACAAAATAGAACGCATTAACTACGAAGGAACAGAAACTGACAATCCTTTTGCATTTAGACACTATAATCCACAACAAAAAATATTAGGCAAAACAATGGCTGAACATTTACGATTCTCAGCTTGTTATTGGCATACATTTTGTTGGGCTGGAACCGACATGTTTGGTACCAATTCGTTTGATTATCCTTGGCAAAGAAATGCTGATCCATTAGTAAATGCCAAAGCTAAAGCCGATGTTGCTTTCGAGTTTTTTTACAAATTGAACGTTCCTTTTTATGCTTTCCATGATGTTGACATCGCGCCTGAAGGAAATTCAGTTAAAGAATATATTAATAACTTATCAATAATGACTGATATATTCCTTAAAAAACAACAAGAAACTGGAGTAAACTTATTATGGGGTACAGCTAATTGCTTCACTAACCCTCGTTATGCTGCAGGAGCTGCAACCAATCCAGATCCAGAAATTTTTGCCTATGCTGCAACGCAAGTGGTTCACGCAATGAATGCTACCCATAAATTAGGCGGACAAAACTATGTGCTATGGGGCGGAAGAGAAGGATATGAAACGCTACTAAACACAGACTTACGCAAAGAACGCGAACAAGTTGGCAAGTTTATGCAAATGGTCGTTGAAAACAAACATAAAATTGGATTTAAAGGTACTTTATTAATTGAACCTAAACCACAAGAACCAACTAAACACCAATACGACTATGATGTAGCAACAATATATGGTTTCTTAAAACAATTTGGCTTAGAAAAGGAAATAAAAGTCAATATTGAAGCAAATCATGCCACATTAGCAGGTCATACATTCCAACATGAGATTGCCTCAGCAATCGCACTTGATATTTTTGGTTCCCTAGATGCTAACAGAGGCGATCCTCAACTAGGTTGGGATACCGATCAATTCCCAAATAGTGTGGAAGAAAATACACTTGTCATGTATGAAATTTTAAAAGGCGGTGGTTTCAAAACAGGTGGTTTAAACTTCGATGCAAAAATACGTCGACAAAGCATTGATAAATATGATGTATTTTATGGACATATCGGCGCTATGGACACAATGGCATTATCATTAAAATGTGCAGCCAAAATGCTTGAAGATAAAACACTAAATCAAATTGTTCTCGACCGCTATAGTAATTGGGACAAAAAATTAGGTAAAAGCATTTTACAAGGTGAAATGTCACTACAACAGATCGCCGAATACTGTCTACAACATGATATACAACCTAAAGCACATAGTGGACAACAAGAAAAACTAGAAAATATAGTGAATAAGTTTATTTTTGGATAAAACTATCATTCAATGTAAACATAACAGGACCGCTTTATTAAGCGGTCCTTATATACTTATTGTGGAGAACAAATATGTATATTGGTATTGATTTAGGTACATCGGGCGTAAAAGCCATATTAATGGATGAACACCAAAAGATTATCGCATCTAACACACAAAAACTGTCTATATCTCGCCCTCATCCTTTATGGTCAGAGCAAGATCCTGCCGAATGGTGGCAAGCAACCAGTTTAGCCATTGAACAATTAAGTAAACAACACAATTTACAACAAGTAAAAGCCATTGGGCTTAGTGGTCAAATGCATGGTGCAGTGTTATTAAACAAACAATCTCACGTTTTAAGACCCGCTATTTTATGGAATGACGGTCGTTGTGATAAAGAGTGTCAAGAGCTAGAAAGCTTAGTACCAACTTCTAGACAAATCACCGGCAATTTAATGATGGCGGGATTTACAGCACCCAAAATAAAATGGGTACAAAAAAATGAACCTGATATTTTTGCTCAAATAGATAAAGTATTGCTTCCTAAAGACTACATACGTTTCAAAATGACAGGGAAATTTGCATCTGACATGTCTGATGCCGCAGGGACAATGTGGTTAGATGTTGAAAAACGTGACTGGAACGATCAACTCTTACAAGCTTGTGGTTTAAATCGACAACATATGCCAGCACTTTTTGAAGGAAACCAAATTACCGGATATATTAATGATGACCTTGCTAAACATTGGGGGATCAATAAAGTTCCCGTTATTGCTGGCGCAGGAGATAATGCCGCAGGCGCTATCGGCGTTGGTCTTTATCAACCAGGACAAGCAATGTTATCACTAGGTACTTCTGGTGTTTATTTTGTTGTTACAGATCGTTTTATGAGTAAACCCGAACAAGCGATTCACAGTTTTTGCCACGCATTACCTGAACGCTGGCATCTTATGTCAGTAATGTTAAGCTGTGCTTCCTGCCTTGATTGGGCTTGTAAATTATTAGATATTAAAGATGTACCAACCCTATTTTCTTTAATTGAAGCAGATCAATCAACGGACAAACCAGCTGTACAATTTTTACCTTATCTATCAGGAGAAAGAACACCACATAACAATCCTACGGCTAAAGGTGTATTTTTTGGATTAACTCATCAACACAATAAAACCGATCTTGCCAAAGCGGTATTATTGGGCGTAACTTATGCATTGGTTGATTGTATAGACGTCATTCACCAATTCGGCATTTCGCCGGATAAAATCATTATTATTGGTGGTGGTGCAAGAAGTTCATACTGGCGACAACTTATTAGCGACGTATCTGGTTATAAAATACAATACTGTGAAGGTGGTGATGTAGGACCCGCATTAGGTGCAGCTAAACTGGCACAAATCGCTTGTAATTCAGACAAACCACTTAACATACTTTTACCTGAATTACCTATAGTTCAAATCCATCAACCTAATATGAATCAATATGAATATCATCAAAAACAGCGAGTGATTTTTAGAAATTTATATCAACAACTTAAACCGCTTATGTCTTAATGCTAATAGTGCAGAATTTCATTATATTAATGATTTCTGCATTTTACTTTACTCTATAATATTCAAGCATGATATTAATAAGATATTAATCAAAATATATCATTTCACCATAACAATCCCCTTTCTCTTATTACTATATACAACTTTAAATTAATACCTTTATTTATCTATATATATCAATATATGTGACGTATATCTCATAAATAAAATTTCGTAAATTTGAAACCAAATTTGGTAATAACAAATCATAAGTAGATAAATTATATTTAAATAAGAAATATTAAATTTCATCTATTTTTCAACATATATTTTTTGCGTTATCAATCATCTAATACTAAGAGAAAAATAAAAATGCCTAAGATAAAAAATCCTGTCATATCAGGTATGTCACCGGATCCATCCATTATTCGTGTGGATAATACCTATTACATTGCAACCTCTACCTTTCATTGGCAACCTGCAATCCAAATTTTTAAATCCCATGATTTATCTAATTGGGTATTAATTGATTATATTTTTAAAAATGGTGAAATAAACTTATCCGGAACAAATACACCAGCAGGCGTATGGGCACCACATTTATCTTATGATCCAATTAATAAAAAATATTGGTTAATTTATTCTCACATGATGAATATGGCTGGTCGAGAGTTTAATGCCGATACCTATGCGATTTGTGCCGATAATATTCAAGGTCCTTGGTCTTCTCCTATTTATTTAACTTCTATTGGCTTCGATCCCGCATTATTTCATGATGACGATGGCAAACATTATTTAACTATTTTAGAGTGGGAAACACGTCAAGGACATCAAGCCCCTGGTCATATCGTAATAGCTGAAGTTGATTTAACCACTGGCAAATTAATTTCTCCATGGGTTCGAGTAACTCAAGGCTTTACTACGAGAGGATGTGCTGAAGCACCACAACTGTATAAAAAGGATCACTACTATTATTTATTAATAGCGGCAGGCGGTACGGGTTATGCTCATGGCATTGAAATAGGACGTAGTAAAAATATTTTTGGTCCTTATCAACCTCATCCTTCAGGAGAACCTATCGTTACCTCTTCCCCTAATCATCTATTTTCATTGGGTGATCCTGATGCGGGACATTTTGAAATGTACAACCCAAATTCAGTGATGCAAAAAGCGGGACACGGCTCGTTGGTTGAGACACAAAATGGTGATTGGTATGTTGCTCATCTTATGTCTAGACCAATAAAAGGTACATTACTCAATCCCCTTGGTCGCGAAACCTCTATCCAAAAAATGCAATGGACAGATGATGGTTGGTTAGTTATGGCGGATGGTTCTAATTTAGCTAAAATGGAATTTGATTCACAAATTCCAATCAAAGGTAAAATAACGGATGATGTGATTGATGAATTTGATCAAGCTTACCAATTACAGTTTATGACACCTTATCGACATCAATCCAGTACTTGGGTAAATAGTTATGAACGTCAAAGCCACCTAAGGATATATGGGCAAAACTCGTTATTTTCTCAAGTCAATCCATCGATTATGGCCACTAGAGCCACCTCTTTTGATTATCTAGTCCAAACTAAAGTTGAATTTCACCCTGAACATTATTCACAAACCGCGGGTGTTGGACTTTACTATGATTCGAATAATTGGCTTTATCTACATTTAACTTATAGTGAACAACTAAAAACTACAATCCTGACTATTTTACAAGCAAAACTAGGCGTTAGAATTGAATTTGCCAACCACCGTATTGCAATACCTGACGGTGTTGTTGAACTCAAATTAGTCTATCAACAAGGTATAGTTAAACTGTTCTACAAACAAGACCAAGATTGGATATCCATCATTAATGATTTAGATATGCTTTACTTATCAGATGAAGGTGTAAATGGTGAACCCGGTGAAATTGGTGGATTTACTGGCTTATTTAATTTTATTGCTTCAGTTGATAGCTACCAACATCAATCTTATGCCGATTTTGACTATTACTATGTGATAAATAATCGCTAACATTCAAGGTAGAATATTATGAAAATAACGATTCCATTAACTCGTTTAGTACCTGGACTGATTATCGGCCCTGCCTCATGGTTAGGCCCTTACATTGCAGCCGCAAGCCTATTTTTACCGGCATTAATTCAACAAATTGATGAAAATAACAAGATTCATTTATTAGCGCTATTTTCTGCTTGTGGCATGGTAACAGCTGCAATATCGAATATGGTGGCAGGATATTTATCAGATAGAACACGCTCAAAATTTGGTAATCGCACCCCATGGATTGTTGCTGGTGCAATAGCATTCATGTTATCGATGATATTAGCGTCAACGACCAATACTATTCCTTTTTTATTGTTTTGTTGGCTATTAGGTCAAATTGCCTTGAATTTTATCGTTGCCCCAATGGTGGCTTGGATAGATTTTGCTGCAAATGATAGAAAAGGTACAGCCTCAAGTGCGTATGGTGGATTAGGGATGGCTTTGGGTAATAATGGATTTACTATTATTGCCGCAATGTTTTTAGGTAATTTTCGGTTTGGCTTTATTGTTTTTGGTGTAATTACATTAATTGGTGTATTAATTTCAGTTATTATTGTTAGAGAACCATCTAACCTTAACCAAACAATAAAATATAAATCGAAAAAAAATGAAAATAGATTTAAAAATTTATTAGCAATTTTTCCTAAATGGTCAATTGGTAGAGACTATTATTTAGCGCTAATAGGTAAACTTTTTCAGGGCATCAGTAACTTTGCCATTACCGGATACTTGTTATTTATTATGACTGATTTTATGCATAGTAATACAGATGAAACACAAAATTCTATTCAACTAATTAATATCATCATGCTTATCTTCGGTATTTCAATGGGGTTTATTGCAGGGCCAATATCGGATAAATTAAAAATATTAAAATTACCGGTTGGCTTATCTACCATATTTTTAGGTATTGGCGCAATCAGCTTATCTATCTATCCTAATCATATTGGCATTCTGATTTATGCGTTCACTGCCGGAATTGGTATGGGAATATGGAACTCGCTCGATAATTTATTAAATTTACAAGTTATTCCTGACAAAAATAGAGTAGCATTTTTTTTAGGTATCTATAATTTAGGTAATACTATTACTCAAGCACTAGCGCCAATAATTGCTGCTTGCGTTATTTCACTGTTCGGTTTTTCAGCTATTTTTATGGTTTCATTTATATTTGCAATGATCGGTGGAATTTCAATACTCTCCATTCGCTCAGTTAAAAAATAAATATAAAGCAAAAGAAGAAAGATAGGCGATAAAAAGCAACTTTCTTCTTTTTCATACCAATAAATGATAAATCTGATTTATCATGATCAAACTTAACTCGTAACATATTTATTTCTAAACTCTTTCGGCGTCATTCCATAAATTTTTTTAAATAAAAAATAAAAATACTGCACCGAAGGATAACCACATTGCTCAGATATCGCTTGAATTGATAATGATGACTCAATTAACAGATATTTAGCCTGATTAAATTTTTCTTCATGGATAACAGAGTGAATAGTTTTACCCAAAGATTCTTTAAAACGCATTTCTAAATTAGAACGAGATATCTGCATTTCTGAAATCACTTGCTCTACCTTAATTCCTTTACAAGCATAATCTCGAATATAATGAATTGCCTGAATAACATATGGATCTTGCACTGAACGGTAATCTGTTGAACGGCGGGCAATAATTTTTTTAGGTGCGATCAGTAAAGGAGATTTAGAAACTTTACCTTTAGAAAATTGTTTTTGTAATAAACTAGCGGCATTAAAACCCATTTCCTCTGTACCTTGTTTAACCGTAGATAAAGATACGGTAGATAAATCATTAATCACTTCCTCATTATCAATACCGATTAAACATAACTCTTCTGGAATTTTTATCCCCACCCTATCACATGCTTGTAAAATATGATGAGCCCTTGCGTCATTTACAGCAATAATTCCCGTATTAACCGGCAATGAACGCAACCATGTTGACAGTTTATCTAAACTTGCTTGCCAATTATCAAGTGAAGTTGTCATTCCTTGATAAATAAAACCTTCATAACCTTTTTGCGTCAAAATTTGCTTAAATATTTTTTCTCGAACACCAGCCCAACGGCTATATCGATTTGGCGGAATACTATAAAATGCAAACTTATTAATCCCTTTTGCACACAAATGATTAAACGCTGTTTCAACAATAGCATAATTATCAGCAGCAACATAAGGAACTTTAGGATAACTTAAATCATCTGGATAAGACGTTCCGACACCAATAATAGGAATATCGACTCGCATGAGTAAATCCTCAATATCCGGATCATCAAAATTGGCAATGATGCCATCGCAATCGAGATTAAAACGGATATTAGTGTCATAACGCATGGTTTCTGAAATATAAATATTCCAATGAATATTATTTGCTTTCAAAAAAGCACCGATACCTTTAAGGATCTGGCGATCATAGATATTATTTGCATTAAATAACAATACAACTTTATAAGATTCATTTTTCATACTGATTATTTTCACGCAACAGATAAATTCAATCTTCTAAGTATAATATTAACTGATTTTTAAATGTAAAAAATATAAACCTGAGAAACATCTTTTTTTGATTTTTGTTATCTAGATCACTTGTCATGAAATATCTATTTTTTAATTAAAAGAAAAAATGATTTTTTATCATCATTTTTTCCTCAAAACCGCTTAAATTAAATGTACAAATAACGATAAATTTCGATCCTTTCCCCTTAGCAGAAAATATCATCAAAATGCAGAAAAATATCACGATTATTTGTTTTGAAAAAACCTATTTTGATTGAATCGAACAACGTAAAGAACTTGTGGAAATACTTGACATTATCGCCTTTGGGGTCTAGAATCTTGCGACCCAAAACTTATATAAATAGGCTTGGGTTACAGTTAGTAATTACGTATCTAAATAGCAATTTTAAATTTATTTTTAATTAATCAGGAGCTTATTAATGGCAACAATTAATCAGCTGGTACGCAAACCAAGAGCGCTAAAGGAAGCAAAAAGCAATGTTCCTGCGCTTGAAGCATGCCCGCAAAAACGCGGTGTTTGTACTCGTGTTTACACGACTACACCGAAAAAACCAAACTCAGCATTACGTAAAGTATGCCGTGTACGTTTAACCAACGGTTTTGAAGTAACTTCATATATCGGTGGTGAAGGTCATAACTTACAAGAACATAGCGTGATTTTAATCCGCGGTGGTCGTGTTAAAGATTTACCTGGTGTTCGTTACCATACTGTTCGCGGTGCATTAGACTGCGCAGGTGTTAAAGATCGCAAACAAAGCCGTTCTAAATACGGTGTGAAACGACCTAAAGCTTAATGGAACTCCGTTAAGTAAGGCCAAACTATATAATTCCATTTAACTCATTTGAGTTTTGGGTAAACCTGAAAAATTTATAACATAATAAACGGAGTATTCCAATGCCACGTCGTCATGTTGTCGGTCAAAGAAAAATTTTACCTGATCCGAAATTCGGTTCAGATTTACTGGCAAAATTTGTAAATATTTTAATGGTAGATGGTAAAAAATCTATCGCAGAATCAATCGTATATTCAGCTCTTGATAAATTAGCTGAGCGTAGTGGGAAAGACCACTTAGCAGCTTTCGAAGTTGCACTAGATAACGTAAGACCAACTGTAGAAGTTAAGTCTCGTCGCGTTGGTGGTTCTACATACCAAGTTCCTGTTGAAGTGCGTCCGGTTCGCCGTAATGCACTTGCAATGCGTTGGATTGTAGAAGCAGCTCGTAAACGTGGCGATAAATCAATGGCTTTACGCCTAGCGAATGAACTTATGGATGCTTTTGAAAACAAAGGTACCGCTGTTAAAAAACGTGAAGATGTTCATCGTATGGCTGAAGCTAATAGAGCGTTTGCACACTATCGTTGGTAATTCTGACACCCACATTGGTGTCTTGAATTAAGACTGATCGCCCTTATATGCTTTCAGTCGCCTTAAATGATATTTTATTAAGCAAACGATTCTAAATAGAGGATTAATATGGCTCGTACAACTCCTATAGCACGCTACCGTAATATCGGTATCAGTGCGCATATTGATGCAGGTAAAACAACTACAACTGAACGTATTTTGTTTTATACTGGTGTAAGTCACAAAATTGGTGAGGTTCATGATGGCGCAGCTACCATGGACTGGATGGAACAAGAACAAGAACGTGGTATCACTATCACGTCTGCGGCAACGACTGCATTCTGGTCTGGTATGGGACAACAATTTGAACCACACCGAATCAATATTATTGACACCCCGGGACACGTTGACTTTACTATCGAAGTTGAACGTTCTATGCGTGTTCTTGATGGTGCAGTAATGGTTTACTGTGCGGTTGGTGGTGTACAACCTCAATCAGAAACAGTATGGCGTCAAGCAAACAAATATAAAGTTCCGCGTATCGCATTTGTAAACAAAATGGACCGTATGGGTGCAAACTTCTTACGTGTTGTTGAACAGATCAAAACACGTTTAGCTGCAACCCCTGTGCCATTAGTATTACCAATCGGCGCAGAAGAAGGTTTCACTGGTGTTATTGATTTAATTAAACGTAAAGCAATTAACTGGAGTGATGCAGATCAGGGTGTAACATTCACATATGAAGATGTTCCTGCTGATATGGCTGATCAAGTTGAAGAATGGCGTGCTAACTTAGTTGAAGCAGCAGCAGAAGCTAGTGAAGAGTTAATGGAAAAATACCTTGGTGGTGAAGAGTTAACTGAAGAAGAAATCAAAACAGCATTACGTGAACGCGTACTTGCTAACGAAATCATCTTAGTTACTTGTGGTAGTGCCTTTAAAAACAAAGGTGTTCAATTTATGCTTGATGCAGTAATTGAATATTTACCAGCACCTACTGATGTACCAGCAATTAAAGGTGAATTACCAAATGGTGAAGCAGCAGAACGTCATTCAAGTGATGATGAACCATTCTCATCATTAGCGTTTAAAATTGCCACTGACCCATTTGTTGGAAACTTAACTTTCTTCCGTGTTTACTCTGGTGTGGTTAACTCTGGTGATACTGTTCTTAACTCAGTTAAAGATAAAAAAGAACGTTTTGGTCGTATCGTGCAGATGCATGCTAACAAACGTGAAGAAATTAAAGAAGTTCGTGCGGGTGACATCGCTGCTGCTATCGGTCTTAAAGACGTAACTACAGGTGATACACTATGTGCTGAAAGCGCACCAATCATTCTTGAAAGAATGGAATTCCCTGAACCAGTAATTTCTGTTGCAGTTGAACCAAAAACTAAAGCTGACCAAGAAAAAATGGGACTTGCTTTAGGCCGACTAGCACAAGAAGACCCTTCATTCCGTGTTCACACTGATGAAGAATCAGGTCAAACAATTATTTCTGGTATGGGTGAACTTCACTTAGAAATCATCGTTGATCGTATGAAACGTGAATTTAAAGTGGAAGCAAATGTAGGTAAACCACAAGTTGCTTACCGTGAAACAATTCGCAATGAAGTTGAACAAGAAGGTAAATTTGTTCGTCAGTCTGGTGGTCGTGGTCAATATGGTCATGTATGGTTAAGAATCAAACCATTAGAAGCTGGTGGTGAAGGTTACAAATTCAACAACGAAATCGTTGGTGGTGTAGTACCTAAAGAATACATCCCTGCGGTTGATAAAGGTTGTCAGGAACAAATGAAAAACGGTGTTCTTGCTGGTTATCCAATCGTTGATGTTGAAGTCACTATCTATGATGGTTCTTACCATGATGTTGACTCATCAGAAATGGCATTTAAAATTGCCGGTTCAATGGCATTTAAAGATGGCTTCATGAAAGCTAAACCTGTGCTTTTAGAACCGATTATGAAAGTAGAAGTTGAAACTCCAGAAGATTATATGGGTGACGTAATCGGTGACTTAAACCGTCGTCGTGGTATGATTGAAGGAATGGAAGACACTGCAACTGGTAAAACAGTAAAAGCACAAGTTCCACTTTCAGAAATGTTTGGTTATGCAACAGACCTTCGTTCACAAACTCAAGGTCGTGCTTCTTACTCTATGGAGTTCTTGAAGTACAATGAAGCACCAACAAATATTGCAACAGCAATTATTGAAGCTCGCAAAGCGAAATAATTATTTATATAAATAAAGTAACACTTCCCTAATAACAAATAGGGAAGTGGTTTAATAAAGGAACATTAAGATGTCTAAAGAAAAATTTGAACGTACAAAACCCCACGTTAACGTTGGTACAATCGGCCACGTTGACCACGGTAAAACAACTTTAACCGCAGCAATTACTTCTGTACTTGCTAAAAAATATGGCGGTCAAGCTCGTGCATTCGACCAAATCGATAATGCACCAGAAGAAAAAGCTCGTGGTATCACCATTAATACTTCACACGTAGAATATGACACACCAACTCGTCACTACGCACACGTAGACTGCCCAGGCCATGCTGACTATGTTAAAAACATGATCACTGGTGCAGCACAAATGGACGGCGCTATCTTAGTAGTAGCAGCAACAGATGGTCCTATGCCACAAACACGTGAGCATATTCTATTAGGTCGTCAAGTAGGTGTTCCTTACATCATCGTATTTTTAAACAAATGTGATATGGTTGATGACGAAGAGTTATTAGAATTAGTTGAAATGGAAGTACGTGAACTTCTATCTCAATACGATTTCCCAGGTGATGATACACCAGTAATTCGTGGTTCAGCGTTAAAAGCGTTAGAAGGCGAAGCAGCATGGGAAGATAAAATTGTAGAATTAGCAGAAGCATTAGACAGCTACATTCCAGAGCCAAAACGTGATATTGATAAACCATTCCTACTTCCAATTGAAGATGTATTCTCAATTTCAGGTCGTGGTACAGTGGTAACAGGACGTGTAGAAAGTGGTGTAATCAAAGTTGGTGAAGAAGTTGAAATTGTAGGTATTAAACCAACTACAAAAACAACTTGTACTGGTGTAGAAATGTTCCGTAAATTACTAGACGAAGGTCGTGCTGGTGAAAACGTAGGTGTATTACTACGTGGTACAAAACGTGAAGAAATCGAACGTGGTCAAGTATTAGCAAAACCAGGTTCAATCACACCACATACAGATTTTGAATCAGAAGTATATATCTTAAGCAAAGATGAAGGTGGTCGTCATACTCCATTCTTCAAAGGTTACCGTCCACAGTTCTACTTCCGTACAACAGACGTAACAGGCACAATCGCGTTACCAGAAGGTGTAGAAATGGTAATGCCAGGTGATAACATCAAAATGACAGTATCATTAATTCACCCAATCGCAATGGCAGACGGCTTACGTTTCGCGATTCGTGAAGGTGGTCGTACTGTTGGTGCTGGTGTGGTTGCTAAGGTTATCAAATAATTTAAGCTAACTATTTAGAGCATCCTTGATGCTCTTTATCAGCAGAAAAGGCGCACATAGTGCGCCTTTTTATTTTATCTACAAATAACTAATTACCTAATTATTTAAATCTAAATCAAATCTACTGAAAATACTCACAACTTCCTATCTAATTGTTGAATAAATAATATCTTCCAGTTAATTTATTTCATTATGGCAAGAGTATAACTGGCATTATTTACCAGCGAAGAGAAAAATAATAAATTCATTTTTATGTTTCGATAAATAGCAACTTAACGCACTACTCATCCCTAAAACCTAATGGTCAGACTATTAATTAGAAAACAAGATAAAATAGAGATAGATTATTGGGATCTATCATTCAAGAAAAGCTCATTGCCAATGCTTTTAGCACATAAATAAGTAAGAGAGTTGCCACCAACCCTCTTACTGTTCATACGATTAAGCTACTACTCCAACAGTCAAGATGATATTGGCAAAGCACCGACTTTCACCTGTTGCAATTACCAATAACGTATCATTTGATTTAGCCATAGCATAAAAATCATTACGTGCTACATATCGAATATCAACTGATTGTGGAAGTAATGCCTTATATTCACTATCAATGGTGTTATCAAAATCTTGGGGATATTCCATTAGTGTCACTTTTTCGACATTAATATAATTTAGAATTTTATCTAAAACTATCGTACTTTTGACTAAATCAGTACAAAAATTAAGATAGATAATTGTTGCATTTGGCGATGAATTTGTCACAAATGAATAATTGCTATCAGTAATCAATATATTTGTTTTATGTCCACATTTAGCTAACGTAGCCAGTAATTCCGGATGTAAAATTTCAGACTTAATCATATTATTTCCTTATGCAACGATAGAACTAAGCACCCCGCCTAGTTAACTAATTACATTCTATAAATTCCATCATTAATGTCAATTGTTGCACCTGAGACAAACCCGTCATATTTCTGTAACAATCGATCGTTATACATTAAACAACAGCAACAAGCTGTTGTTTTAATTCCCTCATTATTTCACTAATTTACTGTGATAATAAATTTTCTCTTTTTTTATCTTATTTGATAAATGTCATAGGTTTTTCTTCTTAATGTATAAATAATAATCATTATCATTAACATCAAATGAGATATAAGAGATTATGTGTAAGATAAAAAAAACAGCTCAACTGACTATTTTAAGTACCCTTTGTTCAACAATTTTATTTTCCCATTTGGCATTTGCTGAAACAAAAACTGACGAAATTATTGTCACGCCAGATAACGATTTGCATAAAAAAGATTCATTATCGCCGACTTATCAACAAGAACAAGCAAAACTCAAACAAACAGCTGGCGCAACCAATCTTATCATTCCGGAACAAGAAAATAGATTATCAACTCTACAAGATGCATTAGATTACCAACCGGGGATCATTATCCAAAACTTTTTTGGCGGTACAGATCAAGCTCGCCTTAATATTCGGGGTTCTGGAGTACAGAGTTTTCCCCTTTCTCGTGGCGTTTTATTACTGCAAGACGGTTTACCCATTACCGATGCTGACGGTGATTTCCACATTAGCACTTTAGACATGCGCGACACCCGTTTAATCTCGGTTTATCGCGGTGCAAATAATACTCATCCACAAAGTAATAGCTTGGGTGGTGAATTAAATTTCATCTCATATACAGGAAAAGATGAATTAGGCACTGCACGCTATGAATATGGCTCATTTGGCAGAGAAGCAGCCCAAGTTGCGTTTGGCAATAACAGTAAAGAGTATGGAATTGACGGTCGGTTAAGTTTATCTTATGACCACTTTGATGGTTATCGCGATCATTCAACCTCTCAGCGAAAAACAGTTCGTTCTAATTTTGGTTATAGCAGCGAAAACTTTGAAAACCGTACATGGCTAAGTTGGACAGACTTACGCTTTGATATACCCGGTCCACTATCACAAAATAAATTAAAGAGTGATCCAACCAGTATTTTTAAAATCGTTGAATTAAGAAACCCACATCGTAATGTCCAACAAGGACGAATTGCCAACCGTTCTAGTTGGAGTTTTGGCGATCAAACTATTGAACTTGGCATATGGCATCAACGAACCCACGACAACTTTGTCACACCAACAACCTATATTTTAAGCAGTGCAAACACCACCGGTACACAGCTTGCATATAATACAACATTAGGCGATTTTACTTATCGTGGTACGGTTGCTTGGGATAAAACCGATCTTGATCGCAAATTATTAATGAATCGTCGCCATACCATGATGAATAAACGTAATCTTGGTAAATTTGATGCAACCGCCGAAAATATATATGGTGCGATTGGCGCATCATGGCAAATTGATGATGCTTGGCAACTCAATTTAGATACCAAAGTAACCCGTGCAAAACGCGATGTCGATATGCGTCATGCAAAAGGTTCTTTGGATCAATCATGGACTTTTTGGTCGCCAAAGATCGGCGTGATATGGAACGCAACGCAAGACAACCGCTTTTATGCTAACGTAAGCACCAGTAATGAACCAGCATCATTTCGTGAGATTATCACCAGTAATGGATTTAAAGCGCAAATGAATAAGTTAGATCGCCAAAAAGGCGTCACAGCTGAAATTGGCGGTAATGGTAAAATTATACAAGGTTTAAATTGGGACGTTGCTTTGTATCGAAGTATCATTAAAGATGAATATATTACCACTTATGATTCAAGCGGAACGGCAGTTGGTGTATTCAATTATGCCAGTAAGACACGTCATCAAGGTATTGAAGCCGGATTAAAGGGATTAGTTCCCTTCGCTGTTGGCGATATTGACTACCATTTAACGTGGACTTATAGCGACTTCCGCTTTATGGGAGGAGAATATAATCATAATTACATTGCCGGTATTCCAAGAAATATTATTACCACAGATATTTTATATAAAGTGAACAACTGGTCATTTGGACCCAATCTGCACTGGTCACCAACCGATGCACCGGTCGATCATGCTAACAACATGAAAGTACAACGTCGTGAAAAGTATGCGATTTTGGGTTTTAAAGTAAATTATCAAAGTGTTCATGGTTGGTCAGCTTACTTAACAGCTGATAATCTCGCAGATAAACATTATGCCACTGCATCAGTAGCAAATCGTGCCGTAACATCAAAAGATGACATGACCTTATTCCCAGGAATGGGCTTTAATGTTAATGGTGGAATTGTCTATCATTTTTAAACTTAAACATCAATTATCTGACAGCTAAACAATAGTTGTCAGATTTAGTTCATTCAAAATGAACGTTGGGAAGGAAGCGTCAACTCATTCAAATAAGTGACATTCAAAACATGAATTTTATTGCTTTCAATCTCAATAATCTGCTGCTTGCGCCAACTAGAGATCAAACGACTCAATGTTTCATAACGCATACCTAACTTGGTTGCTAGTTGCCCTCGCGAAATAGGTAAACTAAATTGATAAGATTGTTTAGAACATAATGATAAAAAATAAGCTGCTAATCGCTGTTCAGCTGAACTAGAGGTTAACCAATCAATATTATTAATATGTTCGTACAATTTAGCACTAAAACGGGTTAAAAGCCGTTGCATAATAATGGGATTATTTTCACAAACTTGCAAAATGCTATTTTTTTCAAGTAAAAGCACTGAACACTCGGTTTTAGCTCGGATAGTCATTGGCAAACGATTATGAGGCATAAATACAGCAGCAATTGCCACTAATTGATAACTTGAAAAAATGCCAAAAATCTTTTCCTCACCCAAATAGGTATTTCTAAAAACCTCTACTTTACCCGAAATAACCAAAGAACAACCAGATAAAGGCATACCTTCATAGCTGATTATCTCTCCATTACCACACTCAATATAATTAGCATTTTCAACAATTGGCATTAAAGCATCCTTAGTTAATCCTTCAAACAACTTAACATGATTTAACCAAGTTAAAATTTGCTGTTGAGTTGGTGTATTTTTGATAAATGTCATAGGTTTTGCCTAAAGATACTCTTAAAATATTTCCAATATAATTGATAATAATTCTCATTTCAATGAGCAAAATGGTTTTATTATTTAGGAATAACCTTATGAAATATAATGTTTTATGTATAACTTTTTGTTTTTTATTTAGCTGTTACCAATCAGCACAAAGTCAACCTGTTCAATTTAAGGATATGAACGATCGCGAGATAAAACTGGACAATGCTCCGCAACGCATAGTCGTCATCCCGATTCCGGCGGCATCAATGCTAGTCGGCATGGATGAAAGTACTCATCACTTAGTAGGTATGCACCCATTTGCAAAAGTTGCCGCCAAAGAAGGCATGTTAAGCCAAATGTTTCCGGATATTATCAATATCCGTTCTGATACTGTAGGCAACAATTTTATGCCAAACATTGAAACATTATTAAGTGTTAAACCTGATCTGGTATGGCAATGGGGGCATCGTGGTGATGATATTATTACCCCTATGGAAAATGTCGGATTAACGGTTGCTACCTTAAATTATGGTAAAGAAGTCTATACCCAAAAATGGATCGAATTAATGGGTGAAACACTGGATCATCCAACTAAAGCACAAGCTATGATTGATTGGCGTAACCAAGTGATTAACGATCTACAGCAAGTAACCCAAAATATACCAGAGATAGAGAAACCGAAAGTCCTTTACCTACTGTATTTTAATTCAAGTATCCAAACCTTCGGCGCAACATCACATAATAATTTCGATTTTGAATTAGCAGGTGGTATCAGTCTAAATAAAGATCTATATGGCGCACGAAACTTAAATATTGAACAAATTTTAGTTTGGGATCCTGATATCATTTTATTAGGTAATTTTGAACAAGGGTTAAAACCTCAAGATGTCTATGATAACCCACTGTTAGCGGACGTAACAGCGGTAAAAAACCGTCGAGTATTTAAACTGCCTATTGGTGGTTTTATTTGGGATGCACCTAATCAAGAAACCCCACTTTATTGGTTATGGTTATCCATGATTTTTCATCCCAAAACCATTCAATGGCCGCTACGAGAATTAATCGCTAAGCACTATCTTGAGCTTTATAATTACCATGTTAGTCAAGCGCAAATTGACCAGATTTTACAAATCCAGTTGAACCAAGTTTCTAATTATCCGCTGTTTTCATTAAACCAAAATAGAGGCACTAATGAACAATAAAAAACAGCATTGGATTAAGCTCATCAAATGGATAGTGCTAATTTTGCTATTGCTTATTGTCGTTTTTTTATCATTAAGTGTTGGTCGGTATGCTATTGCTACTTGGCAAGTCACTAAAATTTTATGTAATGCCCTATTACCCCATGCTATGCATAACATTACAATAGATTGGAGCAATACCGCTCAAAATGTAGTACTTAATTCTCGATTACCGCGCATACTTATTGCCGGATTAACAGGTGCTGGTCTATCAATTGCTGGTGCCGCCCTACAAGGTGTATTTCGCAATCCATTAGTGGGGCCACAAATCATTGGTGTTGCATCTGGTGCAGCTTTTGGTGGCGTACTTGCGATATTATTGTTTTCATCCATGATAATTACCGTCACTTGGGCATTTATTGGTGGGATTATTGCTATCTTATTGGTCTTTTTCTTAGCGTTCCAAAAACAAACCGGACAAGGATTACTTATCCTAATTTTGGCCGGCGTGGTGGTAAACGCTTTTTTTGCTGCACTCATATCACTAATCACCTACTTTGCAGATCCTAATAATACCTTACCGACAATCGTTTTTTGGTTAATGGGTAGTTTTTCAACCGCTAGCTATACAAAATTGTGGATTGTATTACCAACTGTGATGATAGGTAGTAGCATCATTATTGGCTACCGCTTCAGAATAAACGCTTTATCACTAGGAGAAGAACAAACACAAGCATTAGGATTATCAACAACCCAAACCCGCTGGATAATTTTAAGCAGCGTAACTTTAATTACCAGTGCAACGGTCGCTATTTCAGGTACGATCGGCTGGGTGGGATTAATTATTCCCCATATTGCCCGTTTTATACTTGGTCATGATCACCGTATATTGTTACCCTCTTCCGCACTTATAGGTGCAATTTATATGATAAGCGTTGACACCATAGCGCGTAGTGCAAGTAGTGCTGAGATCCCATTAGGGATTATCACTGCATTAGTAGGAGCGCCAATTTTTGCGGTGTTATTACGCTCTTTTAACCGACGAGCAAACTTATCATGATCAACGTTAACCAACTCTCTTTTTCGATAAATAAGCAATGTTTATTTGATAAACTCAGTTTTTGTTTACCAGAAGGAAAAATCGGTGCCATATTAGGTCCTAATGGACGAGGTAAAACCACTTTATTGCGTTTATTATTAGGTTTTCAACGCAATTACACCGGCCAAATTAGCCTAAATGCGCAAGTTGCTTATGTACCACAGTTAAATCCGCTATTATTTAGTTATAGTGTGCAAACCATGGTGAGTTTAGGACGTCTCCGACATTTAGCATGGTATCAATCCCCCACTTCAAAAGATAAAAAGATCGTTGCTGATTGTTTAGATTATTTAAGATTAACGCCTTTTGCTGATAAACCATTTAATCAACTCAGTGGAGGAGAAAAACAGATGGTCATGATAGCCAGAGCATTAGCCAGTGAACCTCAAATTCTTATCCTTGATGAACCGACATCAGCCCTAGATCTGCATAACCAAGATCTTATTTTGGCAATACTTCGCGAACTAGCTCAAAGTCGCCACCTAACCATTTTATTTACCAGTCATTATCCGCAGCACGCATTACATATTGCTCAATATTCATTGCTATTACATCGTGCTTGTCCGGTTGTATTTGGATCAACGGCTGAAGTAGTAACAGAAAAAGCACTGACTGAATTATATCAAATACCCATTGCCATTGAACCCATTAAACATAATAACGGAACCACTCAAGCGGTAGTACCGTTGTTCCATTAACACTTAATCATCAACAGGAGCATCTTATGTCAAATAACACCATTAACCCAGCTCAAGCACTTGAATTAGCATCACTAATTAACTCGACTGAACAAGGTATTGCTAGTCGTATCCTAGCTAAAACCACAGGTGGTAATTTAACGTTGTTTGCTTTTGATAAAGGACAAGGATTATCCGAACATAGTGCGCCATTTGACGCTATTGTCATGGTAATTGAAGGAGAACTAACACTAATTATCGACGGCAAACCGGTTAAAGCAACACCCGGTACCATTGTAAGAATGCCTGCAAATATACCTCATGCAGTTGAAGCACCACAAGCAGCCAAAATGTTGTTAATCATGTTGAGAGAAATCACATTAAAAACCAATTAATATAAGGAATTACATCATGAATAATAATAAAAAAGAAGCAGGTCATAAATTCCTTGCCCGTTTAGGCAAAACCCGATTACGTCCCGGAGGAAAAAAAGCGACACAATGGTTGTTTCAGCAAGCGGGATTCACACCACAAACTCAGGTACTAGAAATTGCCTGTAACATGGGAACCACTTCAATTGAAATTGCCAAACGATTTGGTAGTCATGTAACTGGCATCGATATGGACAAACTGGCTCTTGCGCAAGCAAAACAGAATATCGAAAAAAATGGCGTTGCTAATTTAGTTAATGTACAGCAAGCTGATGCATCCAAATTACCCTTTGCCGATAACAGCTTTGATATTGTCATTAATGAAGCGATGTTAACCATGTATGCCGATAAAGCCAAAGCTCACCTACTCAAAGAGTATTTCCGAGTATTAAAACCCGGCGGAAAACTACTCACGCATGATATTATGTTAGTTAATCCAGAACAAGCGAAAGAGATCATTGAACGCATACACCAAGCAATCAATGTTAATGCCCAGCCAATTAGTTATGATGCATGGCTTAACCTTTTCGCAAGTATTGGATTTACCGATATTAAATCCGACCACAACAGCATGACATTAATGTCCCCTAAAGGCATGATCACCGATGAAGGTTGGTTAGGTACATTCAAAATTATTCGCAATGCATTACGCAAGCAGAATCGTCCACAGTTTTTTAAGATGTTTAAAACGTTTAAACACAATAGTCACCAGCTCAATTACATCGTTTTATGCAGTGTTAAACCTAAATAACGGCTTAACTTGGCAGAAATGAACATACTAATTTATTTGTACAACTAATAACGTTTCACTCAGGTTTACGCACATTTAGGGTAAACCTGACACGATTAATCCTAACATTACCCTTTACCACATAACATAATCTACTTAAACGTTACTTAAATAATATAAACCACCAAACTAATTAGATTGACGATTATCATGAATAATGGCATTAATTCAATGCAAAAAGTAACAAATTGAATAAAATTAAGCGCATCACTGCCATGACTTAACTGCGTTTTTTTGTTATAGTGAGCGCCATTTTATTTAATCTGGAATCAACATAAATCATGGAATCAATCCCTAATTGCCCTATTTGCCAATCTCAACATACCTATCAAGACGGTTCATTGTATATTTGTCCTGAATGCGCTCATGAATGGGATCCCAATGAAACTTCATCTGATACCGATGTATTACAAGTAAAAGATAGCAATGGTAATTTACTTGCCGACGGTGATGATATTATTTTAATTAAAGATCTTAAATTAAAAGGATCTTCTACCGTACTTAAAAAAGGGGCTAAAGCAAAAGGCATCCGTTTAGTCGAAGGTGATCATGAAATCGATTGTAAAATTGATAATATGAAGGTCATGCTTAAAGCCTGTTTTGTGAAAAAAGCCTAATCACTATTAGTCATTTAATGCTGATATAATCAGCATTAAAATCTCACACCCCGATTTTATATTGTGGTTAACAAATTGATTATCCTGCTGTTACACCTATCTTTTCACTAATACCACTAAATTATAATTAAAACCTATACTAAAACGTATATCTAACCTGAAACTTCTTTACAAAAAGTTTTACTACTTTACTAATATTGAATTCAAACTTGAATTCAAGCACTAAATGCGAATCTTAACTCAAAAAATAGTGACAATAAAAAAGGTAGGCCATTTATAATGATTAATCTATCACCGTTCAAAGTTGATATCACATCAAGAAATATAAACCACTTACCTGTAAAGAAAGATACTTGATTACTTGTCTAAAGCGTACAGATTTGAAGTAAAAAGTTAACACTAAAATACTGCGAAGACATGTATTATGCCATTTATCACACAATAAAGACTACTGAGGGTATTACTATCATAGTCAGATGCATAAATTTACTGTAATCTGGATAAAGAAAGTAATAAGAATTAAATGAATAAGTTAGACAATACTTCCCGAAGAGCGTGGTATTTGATAGCATCAGTGATAAAAAAATTAGAGAAGTTGAAAATTGGTTATATCATCGTCCAAACAAAAGGCTCAAGTACAAAATACCTTATCAAGCCTTTTACTAACTCGAATCAATTTTAGATATTGAATGTAAATAATGATTTAAAAAAAGTTGATTTTATACGTCAATGAGGCACAATGTATGTATACAATTATTGAGACGCCGATATTTACCAAAATGGTAGATGAGATTCTCAGCGAAGAAGAAAGGAATGAACTTTTTGTGTATATCGCACAGAACCCGGATGCCGGAGATATTGTGCAAGAATCCGGCGGATGTAGAAAAGTTCGTTGGAATATTCCGGGTTCAGGCAAAAGTAAGGGTGTAAGAATCATTTATTATAATGAGTTAGAAAATGGGTATATCAATCTATTGATTATTTATAAAAAATCCGAAACAGAAAACATTCCAGCACATATCCTGCACAAACTACAGAAAAAAATGAAGGAATCAAAACATGGCAAAAAATAAAGAACTAACCATACATAAAGATGGTGTGTATACCGATGAAGAACTGGGTGAGCTTCTACTCGCTTCAGTTGACCAAATGCTAGCAGGTCAAGTAGGAAGAACAACCAAAGTAAAGTTAACATCTGTGGCAAAAGTTAGACAAAAAACAGGCATGAGCCAATCGGAGTTTGCCGACTTACTTGGCATCTCAATAAGAACATTACAAGGTTGGGAACAAGGCCGTCGCAAACCACAAGGACCAGCGAAAATGTTGATTAAAATCGCTTTTACACATCCTGAAATACTTCAGGAAATCGATAAAAATAACATTCAGGTTGCGTAAATAAATCGCAATCTAATTTATTCATCGAACAAGTATTTTATTAAAATCAATGCTAGGTAATAATTAATGCCTGTCAGATTAAATTTGAATTAATACACTGCTATGTAATTATCTTACTTAGATTCGATTTCATCGTTTCTTAAACACTAATGCATTAAGCAACCTAAAATCATTCTTAAATTCAAGTACTAAGTGCGAATCTTAACTAAAATAAAGATGACAAATAATTTAGCCTTTTACTAACTTGATTCACACTCAGAGTGCTGAGTGTAGTCGTTTTGATAAGATTAAACGGTATAGACTCCTGAATTATTTTTACCAATCAACTGACCTGCATAGGTCAAACAGTAGTACAACTTACCGCAATGTATATTAAAAAAGGCAACAAATAATTTAGTCTTTTACTAACTTGATTCGCACTCAGAGGTTGAGTGTAGCCGTTTTAATAAGTTTAAACGGTATAGACTCCTGAATTATTTTTACAAATCGGCTGACCTGCATAGGTCAAACAGTAGTACAACTTACCGCAATGTATATTAAATAGAAGGCGACAAATAATTTAGTCTTTTACTAACGTGATTCACACTCAGAGTGCTGAGTGTAGCCGTTTTGATAAGATTAAACGGTATAGACTCCTGAATTATTTTTACAAATCGGCTGACCTGCATAGGTCAAACAGTAGTACAACTTACCGCAATGTATATTAAAAAAAGGCAACAAATAATTTAGCCTTTTACTAATTTAATTCGCATTCAAAGGTTGAGTTGTAGTCGTTTTGATAAGATTAAACGGTATAGACTCCTGAATTATTTTTACCAATCAACTGACCTGCATAGGTCAAACAGTAGTACAACTTACCGCAATGTATATTAAAAAAAGGCAACAAATAATTTAGCCTTTTACTAACTTGATTCACAATTAGAGGTTGAATTCAGGCGTTTTAATAAGTTTAAACGGTATAGACTCCTGAATTATTTTTACAAATCGGCTGACATGCATAGGTCAAACAGTAGTACAACTTACCGCAATGCATATTAAATAGAAGATGACAAATAATTTAGCCTTTTATTAACTCGATTCGCACTTAGATGTTGAATTCAGCCTGATATTTATACTAAAACGTATAGCTAACCTGAATTTTTTTTACAAGTAATTTGGTCAGTATTGTAGATATTGAGTAATTGATTGTAATGCTCGCGATAAAGTTAAACTGATTTTCAGGCTCTATATTAGTAAGATAAAGTGACGGTAAGTTGATACTGCTATACAATTGACTCTCCTAAATAAAACGCTTTCTTCTCCTTATGTTTAATCCACTAAATACCAAAGCATAGCTGAAATTCGGGTAACGATTTGTTCAAAAACATACTCAGTAAAAGTAGGTAATGTTGATATTAAGTAAGTTAACATCGTTAATCCTAATAATAGTGTTAAAGGATAACCCACCACAAAAATAGATAATTGTGGCGTTATTCTATTTAATAACCCTAATGCCATGTTAATAATTAGTAACAATGTCATTAACGGTAAAGCTAACATAATTCCATTGATAAAAAGCAAACTAGTCACATCAATTAAGGCTAAATAACCATTCTCTTTTAATGGTGTTGGACTGACAGGGATAATGTGAAAACTATTTGATAAACCATACAATAACCACAAATGACCATCTAAACTTAAAAAGATAAGTAAAGCTATAATGTTGATTAAACGTGAAAGCACTGAGGTAGACGGCCCACCAATGGGATCAAAAAAAGTCGCCATACCTAATCCCATTTGCATACCGATTAACTCACCGGCAAATCTTACTGTTATAAAAGCAAGTTGCATTGTAAAACCAATCATAATACCAATAACAATTTGTTGCAAAATTAACCATATCCCCATTAAAGAAAATATTGCAATCGGATCATCAAATCTTGGCAGAGGAAGGAGTATCGCAATTAGTAATGCCAAACCTATTTTGACCTGATTAGGCACCTCTTTTTCACCTGTTATTGGCGCGACCATAATCAGCGCTAAAATACGGATAAAAGGCAACAAACAGTCTTTAATCAATGAAAAAAAATCAATATTAAATAAATTGTTAATATCAATAATCATTAAATTTAACTGGTAAGATTAGGTATACCAGTAATGACCATTTTGATATAGTCGGTCATAATTGATAACATCGATGGCCCTAAAATCACTAACACCACAATTACCGCGATAATTTTAGGGATAAAAGATAAGGTCATTTCATTAATTTGTGTTGCAGCTTGTAAGATACTGATAATTAATCCAGTAATTAATGCAGCTAAAAGTAAAGGCCCTGCCAGCGAAGCCGCGACTTTTATGGCCTGCATCGCCAAACTACTAATATATTCTGTTGGCATACTCTTCCTTAACTAAAAAAACTTTGAGCTAATGAACCTAGCAATAAGTGCCAACCATCAGCCAATACAAATAACATTAATTTAAATGGTAGTGATACGGTTGCCGGAGGCACCATCATCATCCCGAGTGCCATTAAAGTACTTGCCACAACCAGATCGATAACCAAAAAGGGAATAAATATCGTAAATCCAATTTGGAAGGCGGTTTTTAATTCACTTACCACAAAAGCGGGAACCAGTACTCTTAATGGGATATCTTCACGGGTTGCAATTTCATTAAGGTTCGACATACTCACAAATAAAGCAAGATCAGTTTCGCGCGTTTGGGTTAACATAAATTCACGTAATGGTTTTGCCGCTGTTGTCAAACCTTGTTGCATAGTAATTTGATTTTGTGAATAAGGTATATAAGCATCTTGATAAATTTTATCTACAACCGGTGACATAATAAAAAATGTCATAAATAAAGCAACGCCTAAAATAACCTGATTAGGTGGAGCAGATTGCGTACCTAGCGCATTACGTAATAAACCTAATACAATGATAATACGCGTAAAGCTCGTCATCAAAAGCAAAATTGCCGGAATAAAGGTAAGTAAAGTAAGAAAAACTAAGGTTTCAACGGGTAAAGACCAACTTTGCCCACCCTGTTGTGCTGGTTCACTAATAATTGATAACGGTAAGGTATCAGCATGACTGAATTGGCTAAATAACCATAGACTTATCAATAAGGTGAATTTCTGCACTCGTTTATCCCTTTCTATTTTTCAGTGTTGATTGCAATATTTGATGAAATAAACTATTTTTAAAACCACTCTTAGCATTTGTAGTTTGTGATAACAGTAAATGTGTTCGCTCTTCACTGATTGTATGAAGTAAAGTCATCTGCTGAGAAGTTACGCCTACCACCAATAATTGATGATCAACATGAACTAACATAATGCGTTCTTTTGGGGTAATCATGTAACTGGCTTTAACATCAAGCAAATTGCCACTGTGTCTTTTCCAACCAACGCGTTTTGCTAACCAAGCAAGGAGTAAAATAACACTGATAATGCCAAAAAGAACCATTCCTATGGTTGATCCAAATTGTGAATAGCCATGCAAATCGGTAGCTGGCGAAGAGTGATTTATAATCGAATTAGTGGTCAGAACTTTACTTGACGTTTCATTCAATGGGTTATTACTCATTAACGACTCAATCTGCGTACACGTTCTGAGGGAGTAATAATATCAGTGATCCTAACACCATAGTTCTCACCCACCACGACAATTTCACCTTGAGCAATTAAATAACCATTAATCAGAATATCTAAAGGCTCGCCTGCTTGACCATCTAAAGCAATTACCGAGCCTTGAGTTAAATTGAGTAAATCTTTAATCGCCATTTTCGTTCTACCGAGTTCAACACTCATACTTACAGGAATATCCAAAATAAGATTAATATCTTGTTTTTTATCTTCCGTATGTTGTGGCGATAACGTTTCAAAAATGGCTTCTTTGGTAATTAAATCTTCACTATCTGTACTGGTAGATTGATTATCTTCGCTATTTTGTTTGACATCAGTCATTGAACATTCCCTCACTCAATTGCTCTAATACCGGATTAATTACCCGTTCCACTTGAATTGCATATTGTTTATTAACTTTACCGTAAGATCCTTTTAAAATAGGGACTCCCCCTACAGTCACATCGAGATTTGTTGGTTTATCAATCACAAGAACATCATCCACTTTTAACGCTAGGAGTTTAGCTACCGTTGTTTGAATTTGGCTAAAATTAGCTACTAATTCAACCATTGATTGCTTAATCCCGCTGGTTAACGAACTCATCCAAACATTATCATCTTGATAAGATTGCTGCTCGCTAGGTGGCTTAATCAATAACTCTTTAATTGGCTCAACCATTGAATAAGGAATACAGATACAAAATGTTGCCTTACTACTACCTATTTCTATGGTGAATGTTGAAGTTAAAACGATATCATCATGAGAGCTGGTAATATTTGTAAATTTACTTTGTATTTCAGAGCGAATATATTCAGTTTCAATGGTATAAATATCAGTCCATGCGTTTTGATAGATCGCTAATGCTAATTCTAAAACACGTTTAATGATTTGCTGTTCAGTATGGGTAAACTCTCGTTCTTCCGTCTCTATCCGTGACAGATAACCATCGCCACCAAATAAAGTATCGACAACGATGAACACTAATTCAGGTGAAAATGAAAATAAACAAGAGCCGCGCAATGGATTAAGATGTACTAAATTTAAGTGATTTGTCGATGAGATATCCGAAAAGTCATTAAATGTTTGTGGTTCAATGGGAGAGACAATCACATCGGTATTACGACGCAATAAGTTAAATAAACCAATTCTGAATTGACGAGCAAAACGTTCATTAATAATCTCTAACGCGGTAAGGCGTTCAGGTATAAAACTATGTTTTACCGACAGATCATAAGGACGAACATTGGCTTTTTTACCTGAAATTAAGGAAGAAAAGGTAGCATCTTGATAAGCATTATCCTGACTGATTGATTGTGGATCTGATAACTCATCAAGCTCTTCATGTTCATTGATTTCGGTGGTCGGTTCTTGTTTATCAGACATGATAATCACCGTATAATAAAGTCAGTAAATAAGACTTCATCGATTTTCACTGAATGTTTAGTGTCATATTGTCGTGATAGCGTCATTTTGACTTGTTGTTGCAATTCAAGCTTACCTGTTTCGGTTTTTAAATTATTTACTGTCTGTTTCGAGACTAACAATAAAACATCACTTCTTACTTCTGGTAAATACTCCAATAACACCGTTTTTTGATTCTCATCAGCAATACGTAATACCATACCTATATAAAGCACTTTATTAATGTCAAGACTATCTTCGGCAATAGGTAATGAAACAGTAAATGGTTTTAATGTAAAAAATACCGGTGATGCAATAGGTAATTCTTCTTGAACTTGTACCGGTTTTTTGGATTGACTTTGGTACCAAAAATAAACAGCGGCACCTAATGCTAGTAGCGTAATTAGAATAAGTACTACGCTAAAAATACTCAGTTTTTTCTTGGTAGTTGGCATATTTATTAATGTCTCAGTAAAAATTAATAATATTGATAACCAATAAGCTCTGTGATCTCAAAAAATTAACTGTTTACTATTTAATATCCTTAATATTGATGTAACTTAAAGCAAACTAAAGGCAAATTCACAGTTAAAATTCCACTCAAAACGCAGTTGGATATATAAAATAACAAGAATAATAAATCATGCCTGATAAATTGATTTAAAGAATAGACAGTAAAAAACCTAGCTTTTTCAGCTTTTCAATTGTGGAAAGATCCAATATTAAATAGCAATAATCTTATTCATAACTAGGCAAATATACTCAAACCCACCGGCTTCACATTTTGACTTAGTGGTGATTGTTCAACAGAGACAACTTGTTCGTTTGTCTCTGATGATGCTAAAGCTGCTTGTCGATGAGATTTTGCCTGATTAAACATCGCTGAGTGTTGCGAATCATTCATCATCGAAAAATCACTCACATCTGCTTGCTGTAACGTAATGCCTTGTTCTTCTAACGAAGTTCTGAGGAATGGCAATGCTGATTCTAATACCCCTTTAACTACGGCATGCGCTGTCATCATATGTAACTGCATATTATCGTCATGCATAGCCAGTTTTATATGTAATGATCCTAACTCTTGCGGGTGTAGTTTAATTTCAGCTGTTTGAATATCTTGACGAGTCAACATAACAATCTGTTCAGTCAAGGAAGCTTGCCATTGGCTAAGATTAACCGGCATTGATAAGTTCATTGTGTGGGTCACCGGTATCGTTTGGGTCAACGGCTGGCTTGGTATATGATTATCAGCAATAAACGACGTTACTTGATCGGTATTTACCATTACCGCTTTATTGTCAGTATTGGCTAAATAGTGAGTTTCCGACAGATCGGTTTTTTGTAAAGCACTCCCAATTTGCGACACACTTTGCGGTGATTGTTCATTCTTACCTTGTGCTACAGTTTCCAAAGATAATGATCTGGACGTGATATCGGTTGCTGATGCAAACAATTGTTTATTATTTTCTGCTGGAGTGAATACACTTACCAACGGTTGATTTTCATGAGTAGATTGGCGTAAAGGTGTTACCTGCTCTTTAATAATGGGCGATTGTTTACCGTCCACATCACTATCAACCCATAACGCTGTACTGGTTGGATCGGACTGATCGAGAGTGGTGATATTGGCTGTTAATATAGCATTAGTTAACTTATCTGCTTCTTTTGATATAGCATTACCGGTCAAAGATTGAGCCGGCTCTTCAACTAATCTATCAAATAAAGGGACAATCATGGATACAATATCAAGATTTTGCTCTGTATCGTCTGATTCTCTTTCGCTAATCATCGGTTGTTTTACTGAATGATGCAGCTCAGCCTTTGTATTGACTGGTTTTTTATTGGTCTGTAATAATTGTTGAAATAGATCATCATCTACTGATAGCTCGGCTTCTGATTGCCCCGATGACTGAGAAGGGGTCATTGCGCTAATAATATTAATATTCATTTAATATTCTCCTTGCTAATTGTTGCTGAGCAAATTCATCCGTCAGTTTTTGCTGTAATCGGTTCTGTTGTAGTTGATATTGCTGATGTTGCTTTTCTAATAACGTTTCATAAGTATTTAGATTTTTCTGGCATTGATTAAGTTTGTCAGTTATCTGTTTTTGTTTCATATTCAAGGTTATTAATAACTGCTGTTGTTGCGTTATACCTTGTTCAATAGTGGTAATGAAAGCATTAAAATTATTCAGTTCACTGCCTTTAATACCAAGCGTTAAGGCATTAGCTAATTTTTGCTGATACTCAATATAATAATTATTTAATACATCGAGTTGTACTTTGGCATTATGGTAATTCTCATTGGCTTTTTTTAACTTAATTAACGTATCATCGACCGATTTTTGCGCTAACTTTTTCAAGGTTAAAAAAGTTAACTGTCCAGAATTTTTAGTTACCATTTCTCTTTCCTAACTCGCTAAGGTTGGCGCAACAATACTGACTAACTGTTGATAAGCTTCTTGATAACTACAATGCTCATTAATACCTTGTTGTAAAAATTTTTGCATCGCAGGAAATAGCGTTATCGCCTTATCTAATAATGGATCAGTACCCGCTACATAAGCACCCACATTAATCAAATCACGATTACGCTGATAACTTGAAAAAAGCTGTTTAAATAAACGAGACTTTTTCTCATCTTCTGGCGGAGTTAAATCGGTCATCACTCGACTTATCGAAGCTTCAATATCAATGGCTGGGTAATGCCCCGATTCAGCAAGTGAACGGGATAGAACAATATGCCCATCTAAAATTGCTCGTGCCGAATCAGCAATCGGATCTTGTTGATCATCACCTTCGGTTAATACCGTATAAAATGCCGTAATCGATCCTTTTCCGGTGGCATCATTACCCGCCCTTTCAACCAGTGCCGGTAATTTGGCAAACACTGAAGGAGGATAGCCTTTGGTTGCTGGCGGTTCACCAATAGCTAACGCGATTTCTCGTTGCGCCATTGCATAACGCGTTAATGAATCCATAATCAGTAACACATTAAAACCTTGATCGCGAAAATTCTCCGCTATTTTAGTTGCATATGCAGCGCCTTGCAGGCGTAATAACGGAGAGACATCGGCCGGCGCAGCAACCACGACCGCTCTAGCTAAACCTTCTTCACCTAAAATATTTTCGATAAAATCTTTAACTTCTCGCCCACGCTCACCAATTAAACCAACAACAATAATCTCTGCTTCGGTATAACGTGCCATCATGCCGAGTAACACACTCTTTCCGACACCGGAACCCGCAAATAATCCCATTCGCTGTCCCTGACCAACCGTTAACAGTGCATTTATCGCTCTTACTCCAACATCAAGCACACGATGTATCGGTGTCCTCTGCAAGGGATTAAGGGTTTTATTGGCTAATCCTTGAAACTTCACATTTTCCGGCAACGGTTTGCCATCAAGTGGCTTACCGGTTGCATCCAATACCCGACCTAATAAAGCCTTACCGATAGGCAATACTTTATGGCTAAAATGAGCCAAATCATATTGCAAAGTATAAACTCTCGCACCTAATAAAATGCCTTCGGTAGATTCAAACGGCATAAGGTAAAGAATCTGATCATGAAAACCAACTACTTCACACTCTACCGCTTCCGTTTTATCTTGTAACTGTCTTTCAACAAAGCAATTTGAGCCTAGTGGCAACTTTAATCCAATTGCCTCAAGTACCAATCCTGATGCTTTAATCAGTCGTCCATATTGGCGAATCAATGAGATAGATTGTAACTGTTCCATTGCTTGAGTGATTTTCATTGACCACTTTGAAGAAAAACGCACCTTATTGATCATCTCCCTGCAAACTCTCAGCCATTATCTGCCAATGATTTGAAATACTTGCATCAATTTCATTGGTTTCAGTAAATAACTTACATCCACCTGATTCGACATTAGGATCGGCAATCCATTGCCAATTATCTTGCTTAATTTCCTCACCCAACATAGGTTCAAGCCAAATAAAATCATCGGGATTAATATGTAATATGATTGGTCCAGATATCAACAAACACTGTTCAAGTAATGCCTTGATTGTATAAACTAATTGTTTCTGTTTTACTTTAGAAATTGAACCTACCGTTTTTTGTGCAGCTAATAACGCTAAATCAACTAATTTAGGAACAATTAATTCATCAAGGTCATTAATGGACTGTTGAAAATTGGTCAATAGGTTAGTGATAGCTTGCATCGTATGCGCTTTTTCATCATTAAGTTGCTGCTCAATATGTTCCCGCCCTTCACGCTCACCTATCTGATAACCTTGTTCATAACCTAACTGTTTGCCGGCTGTAAATCCCTCTTCTTTACCTAAATTAAACCCTTCTTGATACGCTTGCGCTTTAATCTCTTCTTTTAACTGTTGTAAATCTTGCTCAATAGCAACTGAATTATCTTCAACAATCTCCGGCTCTGATTCAGCGTCAATTATCTCTACGTTGTTATCTTGCTTTTTTTTAGTCAATTGTGATCGCCTGCAAGAGGAGAGATCCTGAAAATTTAACGGTTGCCAATTCAATATGTTTGATTGATTATACATATTCATCATCACCGCTACTTAAGATCATTTCACCACTTTCGGCTAATCGACGCGCAATAACCAAAATCTTCTTCTGCTCGGTTTCCACTTGTGATAATCGAACCGGAGGACGATTTTCTAAATCATCGCGTAAAATAGCTGCGGCACGTTGTGACATGTTACTAAGTAATTTATCGCGTAACGTCGTTGATGCGCCTTTTAATGCAATAATCAGTGTCTCATTATCGATTTCCTTAAGTAGACGCTGGATACTTCTGTCATCAACTTCAACCAGATTTTCAAACAAGAACATCTCATCAATGATTTTTTGTGCCAATTCACCGTCATAGTCACGCAATGCATTAATAACCAACTCTTCTTGCTGACTTTTCATCAGATTGATAATTTCAGCCGCAGTACGTATGCCACCAAGATTATTAAGTTTGACATTTTGACCATGTAACAAGGTAGATAAAGAGGTTGATAAAACCTCTAGTGCAGACGGTTCAACCCCACCAAAAGTAGCGATTCGTAACATCACATCATTACGCAATTCATCATCAAACAGACTTAAAATTTCAGCCGCTAAATCACGATTCAAATGCACTAAAATTGTGGCAATAATTTGTGGATGTTCTTTTTTAACCAGATCTACCGCTCGAGCCGCATCGACAAAATTTAACATTTCAAGTCCGTCTGTTGCCTCTTCACGATCTGTCTCTAACAACTCATCAAGTAAACGACTCGCTTTTTCAGTTCCTATTGATTTTTCCAGGATCGAACGTAAATATTCATTCGTATTAGTATTTAATACTGCACACCCTTCAAGCGTCATTTGACACTCATTTAAAATACCTTTTAATTGTTCTTGAGAAAGTTGCGGTAATGACATCATAGAACTACTAATTTGCTGTACCTCTTTAGGGCTAAGGTATTGCAACACTTTGGCTGCGAGTTCTTCGCCTAATACCATTAACACCGTAGCCGCTTTTTGCGATTCCGTTAATTTCATTTATGCGCATCTCCTTTATTCATCCAACCACGAATAATTAAGGCCATTACACGAGGCTCTTTCTCAACAATTTGTCGAATATACTGTTGTTGTTGCATATTATCTTCAAATATTTTCTGTTGCTGTTTACTATGCGCTTTATAATCTACCTTACCGTCTAAACTTGATTGAGGATCCGCGTTGTTAGTATGAGTCACTAACCACTGCTGTTGTAATTTCAACCAGATTGATTTGAATATATTGCGCCAAAGCAACCATAGGATCACAATTAAAATTAAGTACTTAACCACAGTTTTAATAAGTTCATAAAATTCCGGAGTCTGCCAAAATGAAATTGATTCATCCAAATCAAAGATTTGATCAGTAAATTTCAAATTCGCCACCGTTAATGTATCACCACGCAAATCAGAAAATCCCATCGCCTGACGAGCTAATGCCTCAATATTTTTAAGTTCATCATTATCAAGCTTAACCCAATGATTAGTGCTAGTACTTGCATCACTATCACTCTCTTGATTATTAGCCGTATCTGGCTCTGCGGTTACAAATTTATAATTAACTAAAACTGCAACTGATAAACGCTTAATTCGCCCCTCGGGGATCTGACTATGTATAATTTGCTTATTAACTTCAAAATTTAAGGTGTTATTAGATTGTAAATTATAAATTTTTTGCTTATCGTTTTGTTCTGAGGGTTGTTCTTGTTCATCAATCGGTGCGCTAGGTGTTGGCACAGGTTGATTAGATAATGCACCGGGTACACCGCCTGTTGATTGACTGTTAGCTAGCTGACGATTTTCAACTTGCTGTTTACTACGAATAGTCTGATTGGCAACATCACTATTAGGATCATACGTTTCCGAGGTTGATTCTTGCCGACTAAAATCCACATCGGCATTGACCTGCACCATAACATTTTTTTTACCAATAACCGGAATAATGATCTTCTCAACTCGCTCACGGATACTATTTTCAATACGTTCACTAAACTCTAACTGTGCAACGTTAGCATTTCTTTCCCGATAATTTTCACCGGTTAACAAATTACCATGCTGATCAATAATGGTGACTTTGTCTGCTTGCAACTCAGGCACACTACTTGAAATCAAATGAATAATGGCATCAATTTGACCTTGCGATAAAGCTCGACCCGGCAATAAGGTTAATGCAACAGAAGCCGAAGGGAATTTTCTTTCTCGAACAAATAAAGACGGCTTAGGCATAGCTAAATGCACTCTGGCATCTTCAATACTACTAATTATTGCAATTGTTCTGGATAATTCACCTTCTAAAGCGCGCTGATAATTGATCTGTTCATTGAACTGACTCATACCAAAATTTTCTTTGTCGAGTAATTCAAAACCAATCGACCCACCTTTAGGTAAACCTTGTTGGGCAATACGTAAACGCGTATCGTAAACTTTATTTTCAGGGATCAAAATGGTAGAGCCAGAAGACGAAAATCGATAAGGAATATTCATCTTTTCAAGCTGACCAATAATTTCACCACCGTCTTTATCATTCAAATTACTAAATAGAACACCATAAGACTCATCTTTTAGCCACAAATAAGCAATACTCACAATAGCGATAATCACTACCCCTGCGATAAGTAGTAGCATTTTATGATTTTGCTTTAATTGATTGACAAAGGGTAACTTATTTAATCTTGATTTGCCTTTGTTGCCGACACTCTGGCTATCCATAAATATCCTGATGCTAAACTGATTAGATTAATTCTGGAGTTTATTATCTGTGTATTTAAAAAAATCAATAGCTAAAAAAGCATATCCTTTTCCCCTTACTTACACCATTTAGATTTTCAGTCGTATGATAAATTGAGCAGTATATTAATGAAGATAAATCGGCATTTTTTATATCAATGAATACAATAAATCCTTTTAATTCAGTTGCGCAAATAAAGCTAAATGAAGCAGAAAGTACGGTTAAGCAACAAAATCCAACCAATCATAACCACTTTCTGACAGAATTAACCACTGCGCTAGATACCATTAGCCAAACCCAAATTCAGGCCAACAATCAAGCTAAAGCATTCGAAATGGGTGAACCTAACACTTCATTAAATGAAGTTATGGTCAATATGCAAAAATCATCGGTTTCCTTACAATTTGGCATCCAAGTGCGTAATAAATTGGTCGCAGCCTATCAAGAAATCATGAATATGAATATCTAATAAGCTCAACTAAATTTTGCTTAACCCCTTCCCCCCTAAAAAGCCTGTTTAGGGGTAACATAGTGACCTTTTAAGCTATCCCTTTTAAGTTATCCCCCCCTTTAATACTGAATTGAATTGATTTGATGCTAACTAAATTACGTCTAGTTAAAACTAATTAAGGTTTAATTAAATTAAACTAGCTACTTGATGATAATCTTGAATTTGTGAACGCTGAATAACCTGTTCACCAATTAGTTGTCCAAGTTTAGTATGCTGTGCATTGATTAATTGAGACAATTGCTGCTGACAATTTAATATATTTTTAATAGCTATTAAGATCATCTCTTGCTGTGGTTGAGTTAGTTGTTCTATTGCGTTTATATCACCATAACCCATTAAATCATCGGATAATTGTTGATATTTTGCCTGCCAATCAAGTAATGAATCCCACTGCTCATTACGTGCCATTTGTAGCATCTTCTCGGTAACTAAACTAAGTTGCTCATACTGATTTAACAATAGACTTATTTTCATCATCATCTCTTATGGCTAGGCGATTTCACGCCAAGACTCGGCAATATTATTAAGTAAATCAAAACACATTTGTAATTTTTCCTGATCATTATGTAAATTAGCCAGTATTAATTGATGACTGATATAGTGATATAAGCGATCGAGATTCTCGGCAATCTCGCCGCCTTGCTCTAAATCCAAGCAACTTTTAAGACCATTATCAATAATATTTATCGCCTTAGAAATTGCTTTACCTTTACCGGCAATATTGCCTTTTTGGATATACAAGCCAGCCAACCGAATTGCATTTAATGCCCCGTCAAATAATAATACAATTAACTGATGAGGTGATGCTTGGCTAACACAAGTTTCTAAATTGACTTGTTGATAAGCTTGAGATCCGACTTTATACATTGCTCTTCCTTATTTCTTTAAATTGGCCATCATATCAAATTGGGTTGTTAAATAATTACTCATACTATCCAAAGAGTTTATCAACACATCCAATTTCGTAAACTGAACTCGATAGCGCTCAATAGTTTGCTCAATTGAACTATTTACTTGTTCATAACGTTTATCTAATGATTTTAATGTTGAGTTTAAACCATTAGTTACTGAATCAATCATCCCTTCGCTATCAATAAAACCATTCACTTTAGCAACAACTTCATTGGCTATGCCTGTCTTTTCTCCGTCACCGGTAAATAACATAGCCACCGCATCACTATTTTCACTCAACGCTTTTTTTAATTCATTTTCATTAATTGTTAACGTACCATTATTATCCATATTGATACCAATTTGCGCTAAAACAGTAAATTCACCGGCCTGCCCTTTGGCAAAAATCGAACGAATACTCTGATCTATATTACGTAAAGTCGCATCGCCAATAAGTGGACCATTACTATTATTTAACTCATCGGAATTGGTCTCTTTGGCGGTAAACTGAGTTAAAGTTGCTATCGTTGATTGCAATTGATTAAATGCTTCTACCCACTCTTTAATAGCTTGCTCAGCTTTATCATTGTCAGCGGTAATTGCCAGATTCTGACTCGTTGGGGTCGTTGCTTTTAAAGTAATATCAACCCCAGATATCACATCTTTAACAGTATTAGATGCGCTGGTTATAGCGATACCATTAAATGAAAACTTAGCATCTTGAGCCTGACAAACTTCGCTCATCGCACTACTATCAATCTGATTTTTATCAAAACCAATTACTCGATTTAATTGTTCATCATCTGATGAAATTGAAGTAATGGCTTGTTGTTCACCAGTTTCTTTAGATGTGATCACCAATTGATATTCATTTGTTCCTGAACGAACAATACTCGCATTCATCGTTGAAGCACGTGTAGTCCCATCTTCATTGGTGATATTCGCATTATTTATGGCATTAGCGATTGCTTCTAATGAAGTCTCATTCTCACCTAATACCACTTCCAGCTTTTCACCATTTGCTTGCTCAATGGTAATTGTTCGTGATTGACTACTGTTGCCTAATGCACTGGTCTTATCATTTATTGCCGTTGTTGCAACACTGTGCGAAGAAGCTAGCTGATCAACGGTAACCGCATAATTACCTAATGCTGCTTTACTATTTACTTTAACCGAAAAGTAATTATCATTATTGGTCGCCGTTCGACTCTGAAATAACGCCTTCTTTTGCAGTTTTTGGGTTGCACTATTAAATGAGGTTAAAGCACTTTTCAATTTACCAAAACCACTGATTTTGGCATTAACCGCTTTTTGTTGTGTGGTAATAGGGGTTAAACGCGTTTTCTCTACCGCTTCTAATTGATTTAAAACCTCATTAAGATCAATCCCGGAACCTATTCCCAAAACGCTCATCGCCATAATTACACCAACCTATCAAAATTATTTAATATTTTTTATATCGGCTCGTTTAATCAAAAGTTTAGGGATTAATGCGTAATTTATTTCATCAATTAAATGATGTGTATTGTTAAACTAAAAATCAGGTTAAGATTGATTTTCAATTAAATTAATTTATTGATTTATCTATAAATAATTAACACATTAGTAACTAAAACACCTATAATTTCAAAGATAAATACTAAAAATATTAAAGTTTCCATTTTTACTACCGATAAATTATCTATCAGCTCAAATATTGAATATTTTTTCAATATATTGTTGATTCAACTAATCTTATTAAAAGGAGATAAAAATGGCACAAGTAATTAATACTAATACTATGTCTTTAATGGCGAAAAATAACCTAAACAATTCTCAAAGCGTTTTAGGTACAGCAATTGAACGTCTTTCATCTGGAATGCGTATTAACAGCGCTAAAGATGACGCAGCTGGTCAAGCGATTGCAAACCGCTTTTCATCAAACATTCGTGGTTTAACTCAAGCTGCTCGTAATGCTAACGACGGTATTTCACTTGCACAAACTACTGAAGGTGCATTAAATGAAATCAACAACAACGTTCAACGTATTCGTGAATTAACGGTACAGGCAGCTAACGGCACTAACTCAGAAAGCGATCTACAATCAATCCAAAACGAAATTACTGAACGTTTAGAAGAAATCGATCGTGTTTCTCGTCAAACTGATTTCAATGGTTCTAAAGTATTATCTGAAGATAAAACACTTAAAATTCAAGTGGGTGCAAACGACGGTGAAACCATTGAAATCAAGCTGAAAAAAATTGATAGTACTGAGCTTGGTCTTGCAGCATTTAATGTTTCTGATGCACCAACAGCAGATCCATTAAAAACAATTGATGCAGCTTTATCAACCATTGATGCATTACGTGGTCAATTAGGTGCTGTTCAAAACCGTTTTGAATCAACAGTTACCAATATTAATAACACTGTAAATAATCTTAGCTCTGCACGTAGCCGTATTGAAGATGCTGACTATGCAACAGAAGTATCAAACATGACTCGTGGTCAAATTTTACAACAAGCAGGTACATCTGTATTAGCACAAGCTAACCAAGTACCACAATCTGTTCTTTCTTTATTACAGTAAGATAACTGGTTTCTAATTTACTCCTTTAGCAATAGTGATATTTGTTATCGCTATTGCTAATTTTAACAATTACCTATTTTTTACTATCTTATTCCTCGCATTAAATTACCTAACTCTCGCCATAATACTAATAAGCATTTTTTTAACATTGGTTCTCAAAGATGAGTGATAGCTTGTATAACTCACAAGGTGTAGTGAATCAAACTGATTGGCAACAATATATTCATTTAGTTCGTAATGAAGCGTTAAAACTGGCGGTTCGTTTACCGACAACAGTTGAACTTGATGATTTATTACAAGTTGGTTATATAGGTTTATTAGATACCATAAAACGTTATGATGCTTCTCAAGGTAATACTTTTGCCACTTTTGCCATACCTAGAATAAAAGGCGCAATGCTTGATGAGTTACGTAACCGTGATTGGTTACCCAGACAAATTCGTAAAAAGATAAAAGATATCACTAACGCAATTAATGAATTAGAGCAGCAACTTGGTGTACCACCTAATGATCAGCAAATCGCCCAACACCTGCAATTATCAATTTCTGAATATCATAAAATACTATTAGATTCTAACTACAGTCAGATATGTTCATTTGATGAACTGCAAAAAAAAGTCGGCGATAACGTAGAAGAAATGATTGAACAACAAGAAGATAATAATCCTTTTGCCACCATTATCAACGATGAAATTCGTAATACGATTATCCAACAAATTGAAAATCTGCCTGAAAAAGAAAAAATTGCCTTAGCGCTTTATTACCAAGAAGATCTCAATTTAAAAGAGATAGGTAAAGTCATGAATATTAGTGAATCTCGTGTCAGTCAATTACATAGTCAAGCAATAAAAAGAATAAGAAGTAAAGTTTTATCATAGAAAATCAATAACAAAAAGAGTAAAAAATATATAATTTATCGAAAATAAACAGAAATTCATTTTTTTATTGACCTTTATCGTTTAAAAATGTAATTTTAAATACAAAAAAACATTTTTGTAATGTGTTGCTAAAAGTAGATTGTTTTGTAGTGAGTAAAAATAAATAAGGATTGGTGATTAAATTGGGTAATGTACTAGATGACGATATTCTCAAATGTATACATCATTTGAATCTTTCAACACTATTGTTAAGTCAACGTATGCTTGAAAAAGATAAAGTTATGGCAATGTATCGATTAGGCATTGATGAAGAGACCGCAGATATACTAAGTAATCTAAGTACTTCTCAAATGTTAGTTTTATCAGAAACCAATCAATTAACCTTTCAGTTACGCTTTGAAAACTCAGAAATGATGAAAAAACTCACCGAAGAATCTCGTATTAGTGATATTAAACAGATGCATACAGGGATCCTTTTATCGAGCTTACTATTAGACTCCATTAATAAGTGAATAGGTAATTTTGATGAGATGTACAAGTATTATTCAAAAGTATAAGGAAGTTCAACTCGCTATTAGATTAATTTCACTTGGTGCAAGAATTCAAATGCTCGAAAGTGAAACAAATTTAAGTCGAGGAAAATTAATAAAACTCTATAAAGAAATTCAAGGTTGCCCTCCACCTAAAGGATTATTACCTTTTTCAACCACCTGGTTTATGACTTGGGAACCGAATATTCATTCGAGTATATTTTATAATGCTTATCATTTTTTAGTACAAAATGGCACTAAACCCGGTATCCAATCGATTTTAAAAGCTTATCAACTCTATTTAGAACAATGCCCTTTAAATGATGATGAAGAACCAGTATTAGGTTTAACCAGAGCTTGGATTTTAGTTAAATTTGTCGAAAGTAATGTTATGCAACAATCCTGTTGCAAAGAGTGTAACGGCCGTTTTATTACCCATGCTTATCAACCACAAAATAGCTTTATTTGCAGTTTATGCCAACCGCCGTCAAGAGCTGAAAAAAATAATATCACGGCCAAAGAAAGCCATGCAAAATGCCTGCAAGTGTTATCAATATCTCATAATTTTAATTCAGCTACCGCAAAAAGCATAACTGCTTAAATAAAGGTATTAAAGAGATCACAAAGAAGTAACTATTATTTAATAGGAAAAAGGAAAGCCGATGCTAATAATTATAGGATATGTTGTTGTTATCACTTCTGCTTTAGCAGGTTATGTTTTAAGTGGAGGATACTTAGCAGTACTTTTTCAACCTTTAGAATTCCTTATTATTGGTGGCACTGCTATTGGTGCTTTTATCGTTAGTAATGAAATAAAAGTAATAAAAGCTACACTTAAGTCTTTAGCTCAATTATTTAAAAGATCTAAATATAATAAAACTCTCTATTTAACATTAATCAACTTAATGTATACCATCTTAACTAAAGTTAGGCAAAATGGCGGATTATCGATAGAAAACGATATCGATAATCCCAAGGAAAGTGAATTATTTAAACAATATCCTCTGATTTTAGCCAATCCTCAAATCTGTGATTTCATTACCGATTATCTGCGTCTGATGATTAGCGGAAATATGAATGTATATGAAATTGAAGCATTAATGGATGAAGAAATTGAAACCAACTCGCATGAATTAGCCAAACCTGTTGATGCCATTTCCAGTGTTGGTGACGGTTTACCTGCATTTGGTATTGTCGCTGCGGTAATGGGAGTGATTAATACCCTAGCCCAAGCAGATAGGCCTGCTAGCGAATTAGGCGAACTGATTGCTCATGCTATGGTCGGAACTTTTTTAGGTATTTTGCTGGCTTATGGTTTTATCTCTCCGTTAGCGGCACTATTAAAACAAAAGAATACTGACACTATTAAAATTTTAGAGTGTGCAAAAGTCATACTGATTGCCAGCATGCATGACTATGCCCCACAAATTTGTATTGAATTTGGACGAAAAACTATTTTTGCTAATGAACGTCCATCCTTCTTTGAATTAGAAAAGTACATTCAAGAAGTTAAAGATAAAAATGCCACTCAAACAGAAAATAGTGAACCATGAAAAATAAACCAGAAAGAATAATCATCACTAAAAAAAAATCCAGTCACGGCGGTGGTCATCATGGTGGTTCATGGAAAATTGCTTATGCTGATTTTATGACAGCAATGATGGCACTATTTTTAGTTATGTGGTTGATCGCAAAAGCGAGTCCACAAGAGTTACAAGGTATAGCAGAATACTTCCGAACACCTTTGCTAGTTGGTAATAACGGAGGCAAAAATATTAGTGATAGCGAAAGCCCTATTCCTGGTGGTGGGGATGATGTCAGTAAAATGATTGGCGAAGAAAAACAGAACGATTTAAATTCACAATCTGAAAATTTAGAAACCAAACAGCTTGAAAAGATACAATTAATAGAAACCGCACGTAAAATTTTTGAATTGTTTGAAATCGATCCTCGTCTAAAAAAGTTAGCGCCAAACCTCATTATTGAGTTAACTGAAATGGGATTAAGAATTCAAATTTTAGCCACCGATGAAAAACCCATGTTTGATATTGGTAGTGCAGTTATTCATCCCAATATGCAAGAGATACTATTTGCACTTGCACCAATTTTAAATTCATTACCGAATAAAATCACCTTATCAGGTCACACAGATGAACGTCAATATATAACCGGCGATCGTGGTTATAGTAACTGGGAGTTATCGGCTGACAGAGCCAACGCCTCAAGAAGAGAACTTATCGCCGGTGGATTAGATTCAAATAAAATTATTCGTATTATCGCGTTAGCCGATACTGTTGGTTTAAACAATCCTAATTATAGTACCGATGCTAATCGCCGTATTAGTATCTTAATCTTAAATAAATCAGCACAACAATATATTGAAGACGAAAATAATATGACAGGCATTGATTTTTTAAAACAATCACAATCTATACAATCAGAATAAATTGCGTTTATAAAAGCATAATAAAATCTAAAAAATAACGACTTATATTACTTTATGCAAATTTATCTAAAAAATAGTTAAAGTTTTAACAAATTGATCCGATATAAACAATACCCCATTAGTTTGATAATCATCTTATTGACTGGAACGATATTTAGGAGTTTTTATGTCCAATTCATTAATGAATACTGGTATTAGCGGATTAAATGCAGCACAAAGTATGCTTAATGTTATCAGCAATAATATCAGTAATGCACATACAACCGGTTACAATCGTCAACAACAAATCTTAAGTCAAGCAAATGGTACTAAACATGGTTTTGGCTTTATTGGTAATGGCGTGACAATAAGTTCTGTCAATCGTGCTTACAATCAATTCGTAGTCGGTCAACTACGTCAATCACAATCACAAAATGGCGCCATCAAAGCTTATTATAATGAATTATCTAAAATCGATAATTTATTAGCCGAAAATGACAACAGTATTTCATCGCAAATTAATAATCTTTTCACTAGTTTAAATAAACTATCTTCAAATGCAGGTGATGCATCAATTAAACAAACAGTTATTAGTGATTTAACATCTTTAACAAATCAATTTAACAAAACTGAAAATAATCTTAAAACTCAGATAGCTAATATCAATACTGAAATAAATAGCAATGTCGATAAAATAAACACCTATACTCAACAAATTGCAGATCTAAACCAGAAAATATCACAATTACAGGCAGTTAGTGGTGGCAATGAACCCAATGCCTTGTTAGATCAACGTGATCAACTCGTCAATGAATTAAGTGAAATAATCGGTATAACCGTGACAGAACAAAATGGGCAATACAATATATCTATTGCTAATGGCTTAAGTTTAGTTCAAGGTGCATCGGTTAATTTACTTTCGGTACAACCTTCTAATGACGATCCGTCACTCAATACCATTATATATACTCATAATTCTGGTGCGACTCAGGAATTAACCAGTCAAAACATTCATTCTGGCACATTAAATGGGTTATTAACTTTTCGTGAAGGTCCATTAACTGAAGCCAGAAATCAATTAGGTCTAATCGCTTTAAATTTAGCTGAACGTTTTAATGAAGTGCATACCTCAGGAGTAGATGTTAATGGTAACCAAGGTGAAAAGTTATTTGAATATAATCACCCTAGTAGTATTACCAATGCCAAAAATCAAGGTAATGCAGCTGTTAATGTCCATTTTAATTCAGTCACTGACGTCAAAGCATCTGACTACAAAATAGAGTTTAATGGTAGTGACTGGGTTGTTACCCGACTGTCTGATCATAAACAAATCACACCAGAAGTTGAAAATGGACAATTACGATTTGACGGACTATCTATTGAAATCAGTGGAACCCCTGTTACAGGCGACGCCTTTATTATAAAACCTGTTGCGGATATTGCTTCATCACTACAATTACGAATTAATGATGTAAATAAGCTCGCTACCGGCATTAATGATGATGAAAATGGCTCAGGTGATAACCGCAATGTGGCTAAGTTATTAGCGATCCAAAATGAAAAACTGGTCAATGGCACAACAACACTTAACAATGCTTATTCGACTTTAGTTAGCTACATTGGTAGCGAAACACAAACAGCAAAAATTTCAGCCCAATCAAGTCAAAATATCACCCAAGAAATTTATGAACAAAATCAATCTATTTCTGGTGTTAATATTGAAGAAGAGTATATCTCTATGCAGGTATACATGCAGTATTATCAAGCTAATGCTAAGGTAATTGACGCTGCAACGACAATATTTGATACCATTTTAAATTTAGCCAAATGATGAAAGGATAAAATATGCGTCTTAGTACTAATTCAATGTATCAAAAGAACTTAAATAGTATTTTAAATACCAACAGCAAATGGCAAAAATCGGGGTTACATTTAGCTACAGGTAAAAAAATCTTATCACCCTCTGATGATCCAATGGGAGCCGCTAAGACTTTAACCATAAAGCAAGCTCAAACCAGAAATAATCAGTTACAAGCGACTCGTGATAGCGCTGATAAATCATTGAGCCGGCAAGATACTATCTTAAAAGAAGTTAATACCGTAATACAAAGTATCCAAGAAACATTAGTTTACGCAGCAAATGAAACATTAAATGATGAAAACAGACTCGAACTAGCTAATAAATTACAAGGATTAAAAGATCAACTTTTCTCATTAGCTAACGCTAAAGATACTAATGGTAACTATCTTTTTGCTGGCAATAAAAATGATTTACCACCTTTTGTAATCGATCAATCAGGGAATGTGAGTTATGTTGGTGGTAATCAATCCATTACCGTCCTTATTGATGATAGTCGAGAAATTTCACTTAGTTTCACTGGCGTACAAGCGTTTATGACCGGTTCAAATATTAAACACCCAGATGGAACACCTGCAGAAAGTAATATTTTTGCAAGTATTGATTATGCTATTGAGGCTTTAAAAATTGGTATTGACGATAATAATGAAACCAATATTCAACAGTTTAGAGACGGCTTATCAAAAGCAAGTTACGGAATAGAAAATTCCTTTAATAATATCTCAATATTACGCGCTGAAGGTGGTTCGGTATTAAATGAAATCGAAAGGTTAACTAATCACGGTAAAACATTAGACATTGATTTTGAAACCCAAATTAGCCAACTTGAAGATGTTGACTGGTATGACGCAATTTCTGAATATGTCATGTTACAAGCTAATTTACAAGCAGCACAATATACCTTTATGAATATGCAAAATATGTCACTATTTCAAATGAAGTAGTCTCTTTAAAACCAATATTCATAAAAAATGGTTTATTAAGTCAAACTTATAAGTAATCGTAGTCATCCTATAACAAAGGCGGTTTAATACCGCCTTTTTAGGTTTGTTAATTATAATAATTAACTTATCAATATAGAAATAAACCTCATCTTTTCATTTAACTTTAAAATAGCCTCTTTTTTCATCAGATAATCGGCAAAATCGAAAGCAAGAGACCTTTTCAAAATTAAATTCACACTATTGTAATAAGTTTAAAATCACTGCTTGCCAATCACATAAACATCTTTTTAATTTAATTAGTTGAAGAATTTTAATTGATAAACAGTTGCTTTATATGCCCTATTTTCAACCAAGCTTTTTAACTGCGATATTAACTCAATTAACTAATATAACTTATTAATATTAAATAATATTGCCACATAAGAGTGTGTCAAATTTCGTCCTATTTTTGCTTATACACTACACGGATTATCTGTTATGATAAAAATCGCAATGATAGTACAACTGTTGAGTAAAGAAATAACTAAAAATTAGTTTATGGATTTATAACCAAAAGGAGAACTATATGGCTAACGAGTTTAATCGTCTTCTCGGTCAATTCGCTGATGGATTGTTGGGTGATTTAAAAGGGATTAGCCAAAATCGCTATACCTTAACAGTTGATAATCTTAATGTACCTATTTCTGTTTTAGATGTTGAAAGTTATGAACAACTAAACCAACCTTGGCACTACCGCATTAGGTTCACCAGTCCAGACAAAGCGTTATTACATGATTCAATCCTTAACCAAAAAGCCTCCTTCGCCTTTAATCCTGTTATTAAAACAACCTTAAGCTCAGCGATACGTTCATTAAGTGATTTACCTTCAATCAGTAATCCTCGCACTTTATATGGCATGATTACTGAATTTAGTCAGTTATCAGTGAATAAAGATGAAGCTCACTATCAAGTGGTATTATCACCACGCTTAGCAAGGCTGGCATTACATCGAAACAATGCGATATTTCAAAAGCAAAGTGTAATTAGTGTTGTTGAAGAGGTTCTGCGTAGTCATGGATTTACCGGAATTGATTACCGTTTAGAATTAAAAGATGCCTATCCGATTCGTGAATTTATTACCCAATGGCAAGAGAGTGATTTAGATTTTATTCGAAGAATATTAGCTGATATCGGCGTGTTTTTCCGTTTCGAAAGTCATTTAACTCACCATTGTGATGTTATGGTCATCAGTGATTATGAACAAGGTTATCAGCAAGTAGCTGACATAGATTACAAATTACCGACAGGGACGATTGACGGTGGAACTGAAAGTATTTGGGATATTCAATTGCATAGTCAAGTGGTGGAATCCTCGGTAAAAGTGCAAGATTATAACTACCGTAATGCAAAAACAAATTTACTACAAGAAGTAAATTCACAGCCTAACGACAGTACCACTTATGGAACTAATTACCGCTATGAAGAGCATTATAAAGGTTTAAATACCAATGGTCGGGGAAATAATAACCAAAATAATAACGATAATATCGAAAGCGGTTTATGGTATGCTCGTATTCGCCATGAACATGCAATCAGTAAAAAAATAATCATTAATGGTAAAAGTAATCGATATGATCTTGCCCCAGGACAACACATTAGTGTTAATGGTAATCCACTGGTTGATATCAATGACGGTATTATTATTTTAAGTGTTCAAGGACATGGTGATCGCACTGATGCCTATGAACTGAGTTTTACCGCTATTCCTTATTACGCTTTAAAACCATATCGCCCTGCACCACTAACGTGGCCTAAAGTTGGTGGTACATTACCGGCACGCGTAACGAGTCCCGACAACGATACTTATGGTTATATTGATACTCAAGGACGTTATCGGGTCAAACTGAATTTTGATTTAAAGAGCTGGAAGAATGGTGAGGAGAGTTTATGGCTAAGACTGGCAAAACCCTATGCAGGTAATACCTATGGTTTTCACTTTCCACTGATAGATGGTACCGAAGTTGCGATTGCTTTTATGGATAGTAATCCTGACAGGCCTTATATCGCTCATGCTATGCATGACAGTAACCACCCTGACCATGTAGCGACGGCAAACAAACATCGTAATGTGATTCGCACGCCGACAAATAATAAACTACGCATGGATGACAAACGCGGAAAAGAGCATATCAAACTTGCCACTGAATATGGCAAGACCCAACTAAATCTGGGGCATTTAGTTAACCAAAACAAAGAACAACGGGGAGAAGGGTTTGAACTGCGTACCGATGAATGGGGAGCAATAGCAGCCGAACGTGGTTTATATCTAACGAGTCAAACCGAACCTAAAGCGCAAGGTAAACAGCTGGATATGCAAGGCGCAATTGCACAACTTGAAAATGCGCTCTCGATAGCTAAAGCGTTACAAAATGCCGCCACCCAATCACAGGCGCATACCGCTGACACCGACAGTCAGGATCAACTAAAGACAGTGTTAAGCGGATTAAGTCAAAGTGGCATACTCGCTTATGCACAAGAGGGGATAGCCTTAACCAGTCCGGAAGATATTCAACTATCAACCAGTAACAGCGTCGCAATTACCAGTGAAAATCAAACTGACATTACAGCATTAAAAAATATTACGCTATCTTCAGCCGAAGCGATAGGTTTATTTGCCCATAAATCAGGTATGAAAGTATTTGCCAATCAGGGCGATGTTGAAATGCAGGTACAAAATGACAACCTGAACATGGCAGCAAAACAAGATATAAAAGTCGATAGCGTTGACGGTAAAGTCACCCTGACTGCCAGTGAAAAGATCACATTAATTTGTGGTGGTTCATATATCAATATCAGTAGCAAAGGTATTGAACTCGGTACAGCGAAAAACACCTATTTAAAGTGTAATGCCATGCAGAAAATGGGCGCTGCAAGCAATGATTTATCCGCAAAACTAAATACGCCTAATAAAGCACTCGAAATCTTATTAAAAAAACATATCACCTTTAATTCCAAAAGCTTTTCGGAATAATTTATAAGGACATAATAAAATGACGATAAAAAAAATCACTAGTTTTAGATTTCCGGTTGGTGAAAAAGAATTAAGTCAAGACGCTTATTATAAAGCTTTATCAGAAGCTAAAAGCGGTTTTTACCCGTTTGGAATAAATGGTATATGGCACGGCGGAATTCATATAGATCAATCTGTTTTGAAAGAAATCGATAATGATGATCGAATGCGGTGTATGGCAAATGGTGAAGTCATCGCTTACCGTATTAATGATGTTTACCCTAAAGCGGTTTATCAAGAGATAAAAGTTCCCTGCAAAGGACAACGCGTTGCTTATTTTTCAAGTGGATTTACATTAGTTAGGCACTATTTACAAATGCCTAAAATTGCAGGTTCAACCGACACACCTCCGGCTATTACATTATACAGCTTATATATGCATCAGCTAGATTGGTACGGTTATCAACAAAGAATGCAAAATAGTGAGACTGAGATATTATCCCCCAAATTTTGGTCTGTTACATCAGGTAGAGTAAGTCCAGATACAACTGAAATAATTAAGGGAAGTGTGATACGAATAAATGGAAGTGGAACTGAGATTGTTGGTTTATTACTAAAAGATAGTAAAATTCGTTTGGGTGAAAGGAAAGGTACCAATTGGTACAAAATTGTTTCGATCTCTGAAGGTTCTGTAGTAACTTCACAAGGTGTAACTAGTGAATTGGGTGATATTCAAGGTTATGTCTTTAGCGGTGATGTTACTCCTGTTCCTACTGATAAAAGTGCAAATGCCACAATCGATTATCAAGTTGTTAAAGAAGATAATAATGCAATAGGTAAAGCTGAAGTGAAAGTAAAAGGTATTACCGTCTATGCCTCAGCCAATGAAAAACAAAAATTAGCTTATTTGCCAAATACCGCAACCTTTTTATTTAACGGGCAAGAAAATGGTTATGCCAAAATCCGTCAAATTAGTGGTTGTTATGTCCCTGTTGCATTAAATAATCCAAATGGTGATCAAGATTCACCTCATCAAGGCTATGTTAAAATATCTTCTCTGAGTTCACTCACTTTTAAACCCGAAAGATTAGATGAAATTGTGGTATTAAAAACACCTATCCCAATATCGAAAGGCGAGTTTATTGGTTACTTAGGGCATAATGTTAGCCAAAAAGAACGCTTTGACGAATCTGAGGAAGAACCTTTAGCCACAACAAGGCGAGTTTCAGATAATAAATTACCCAAATTAGCACATATTGAATTATTTACTTGTGACGATTTACCTACATTTATTAATCAAACGCGTGCTTTAGCAAACAATCTGCCTGAATACGAAAAAACGGTTATTTCAATTGAAAAGGATGCAAGGTTAACCCACGAGACTGAACCCGATGGTTCTTTAAATACGGGTTTAGGTATCAATTTTATCGGCGATGTGAATAATTATTATGTCAAAATTAAACCTGAATATACTTTAGATTTGCCTACGCTGTATTTTAACCCAACCAGAGTTTTCCCTTTTTTATTTAATACTACAGTGGGTGGTATTTTTGATTCAATAAATGTTGATACAGAAGATACGAACGATAAACCCAAAAAGTACACCTTAACGCAAGCAGATAAAAGCTGGCTAATCGATCATTATCAATCCACTTATCCCGAATTAACAATAAATGACATTCCCGATGAAGTAGATCTTGTGAGTGATGTTACCAGAATTTTATCGAGAGATAATAGTGATAATACATTCACAATTAGTTTTATCCTCGAAAATAAACATTACTGGATTAAATCAGTTGATGTTGTACACCTACAAGGCGAGTCAGGACAACTCAATACAAAGATAGATTATTGGGATAACTTTCCATTATCACTGGGCAACTTACCAGAAGCTACCGAAAAAGATACCGTATACTTTCCGCGAACATTATCAATAGACTCATTAAGTCATGATTATTCTACTATAGCCATTGATGAAAATAATGCAATTTGGGTATTTGTCACAGCAGGCAATAAGCAAGGTTCGCCAATAAAAGGGTGGGTTAATACAGCAACTGATGCCCAAGAACATATTAAACGAGAGACGCCTTGGCATTGGTCAGGGTTTAACACAATAGAAGATAAAGCTTCAGTGGGTGAAGTATCAAAGAAACTGGCTGCTATATTAGACGTAGGTGATTGTACTGAAACTATGTTGGCATTACTCCGTATTTTTAAGCAGAGTTCTATTAATATTCTTCCGCCAGAACAATTTCCTGAAGGTACAAAAAATGATATAGAAATATTGTCGTTGTTATTACAAAACAAACTTAGATACCCTTTTTCCATTGAACAATATAAAGATGCTTTACGAACCAGTTGGACGGCAGAGCAGATAGGACATTTATTATTAAAATATGAAAGTGAATGGTATGCCGATGATGCTTTAAGCAAATGGAATGAGATAGATAATTTATTTGAAGATGAAAAACAACAAAAAAAGAAAGCGTTAGAAGAAGATTTACATAAAGCAGGCATAATCAAACCTCATGAACGTAATTATGCATTAGAAAAACTGGAAGAATCACACGAAATTGTCAAGTCAAATTGGCAAATTGAAAAAGAGCAACGCATTAAACCGTCACTCTGGTGGAAAAAAGTTGCTGAACTACAAGTACAAGAGGCACAAACCACAAACGATAACCAAACCAACAGCACAAATACACCACAACTAACCAATCTATCAACTGATGGTAAAGCATGGTTTATTCATCCTGTGGCGATGATTGAATACTTTACTGTTTTGAATATTGTTACTTACCATATTTACCATGACGGTAATATCGAAAAACATATCCCTCAAAGGATAACAAGTGGATTCGAGAAAAAATATAAATATATTTATCATGATAAAGATGATAATGAACATGAAGTTTGTATTTGTGAATGGCATACAATCAAAAAGAAATTATTAGATGATAATCCTACCGGAAGATACACATATCCAAATCATGGAACAGTTCAAGAGAGTAAAACCGTTGTTAATGATGGCTATATAGAATCAAGAGCTACATATACCAATGGCGATATTCATGAATGGATAAAAACAGAATCAGGGGTGAGTATTTATCAAAGACTAACTATGACTAATGGTGATATAGCTGAATATGGGTATCATTCTGATAAATTAGGAAATGTATGGAAATTATACCGACAACAGGAAGAAGAGGCTCAATTAATCAGAATTCCTGATAGTGTTAATTATGTGAATGATGATGTAATTATCAAATATGAACTTAAAGAAACTTTTCGAAAATATACCAATCCAGATGTTATGGCCGGTTTTATAGGGGCATTAGCCGAGATAAAAGAAAACATCATTGTAACTGGTAGTGCTTATGAACAGGGTTCTTGTTTTCCTAGCTCATTACATATCAATGGTCAAGCTATTGATACCAAGTATATTAAGAATGTTAATAATTTATCTAATTGGGATAAAGATAAAGCTTTCGCTGAGGCCTTAATGAAATTTCATTTTCGAAGATTCAGAATTGGTCCTTTGATGTATGCTTTTTTTAATGGAATTGATGAACGAAAAGATGGAGGAACGTTACATAATACCCATTTACATACAGAAAATTTTGATTTTGAATCAATAAATAAAATACCATAAATAGACTTACTAAAAGATATTAATAATTAAATATAATTAATTATTATAAAAAAGTTAAAATGTATTACTTAAGGAATATTATGAAATTAAGCAAAATTTTGTTAACTACCATCCTTCTTTTTATTTT
>NZ_LZGM01000084.1 GCF_001690195.1 Gilliamella sp. wkB108
TTTACCACAATAAGAATGGCTAGTTGCCATATAATTTTTTAATTGCTGATTAACATAGATACAGTCAACCATTAAATTGTTATTCTTAATCATTATTGGCATATAGGCCTCAGTTTCATCTGAAGCGGTATTAGAATAATAAAATGCTGGTTTATTATTCCATCTAAAAAAATTAATATATACCATGCCTCTAATTCCAATTACATTTTTAAGGGATTTATTGATATTTTTTCCATGTACTTCCAATATGCCGGGTTTTATAAAAACTTCACTCTCCTTCTCATCACAATAGTAAGAAGTAAATTTATAAGATTGAGCTTTAAGGTTAAAGTGATAATTTCTTACTGAGGTTTTATTTGAACAAGGTTGCTTTGCATAGCAAACAGTACTGATAATTAGCGTGAAAATTAACAATATTATTTTTTGCATATTAAAACTCCTCAGTCAAAATTGAGGTTTGTCGAAGAATAGCTTCAAAACGCTTAGCAAATTCTGCTAGTTTATCAGCATAGTCAGATCCATTTATAACTGCTCTTGCTGCTTTATAGTCAATACGATTTTTATTAATATACGTTGTTAGTTTTTTAGTACTAAAACCGCCGGTCATCGATCCCCATATCAAAATTGGTACCGCATTATCAAGTTCAGCGGCTTTATCAGGATCTTTTACAAAATCAATACCAAAATAGTCACTGGCTCTTTTATAATTGCCTTTAAAGGTTAAATGAGCTAAACCTCTACCACGATATGTATATCCGTCACCCTGTTTTGTATTTCCATTATCTTTAGCTCGCTTTCGTAAATCTTCAGTAGGAGCTAATACAGGATCATATCGATTAAAATATGATAATGAACCATGTTCAAACAACGCACAAAAAACATCCTCACCCCAAGTCGCTTCCCAACGAGCTGTGGCTAACATATAAGATAGATAGTAAATATTGGGTTTAAATTCATCATTTTTTCTATAAAACAGATTGATTCGTTCAATAATACCCCGAAGTGTATATTTGGATTTTTGATTAAAATCAGGAACATTATCCGTATCTTTTTTCTTAAAATTTTTATGTTCACTTTCATACTTAACAAGGAAACTTTCTACATCGATCAGATCTTGATATGTCACAAATTTAAACAGCGAGATAGGATGGATAAACCATACTTTACCATCCTTGCTAAGGGTGGCGGGTGGCGTGGAGTTTGCTGGTGCGGTTGAGGTATCTGCACCCTTTCCATTTTCAGCAGTAGTGTCAGTTTGTTGGCTTTGCTTAGCTAAGCCTTTAACCACATCATCCCACCACAGCATTTTTTTCGCCTTTTCTTTGGTTTTTTCCCAAAGCATGACACACCTTTCTAGCTCTTCTAATTGAACACAAATTTCAAGTTGTTCTTTACTCAGTTTTTCTGCTGCTTGATCTTTAAAGTTTTTAGGTAAACGTTTAATTTCTCTTCTTAGCTGTTCCAATCCTTTTTTTACAGGTTTTTGCTTGCTTGCATTTAATGTGCTTATGTACGCATCACATTTTGCTTCATTCCCTTTCTTTAAATAGTCCAAGATGTTTTGGGCATCTCCGGTCATTTCACTGTTCAATTCTTCCCATTTTGATATTTTACCTTCTGTATTAAGTTTACCATACCATTCACTTTCATAATTGATTAATAACCGTGCTAGCGCCGTGATTAATATTGGCTCATCAACGATTCCTTTAAAGCAATTTTGTTCTATCATTGCATATTTCTCTTGCCCTGACTTATATTGCTTATCTAAGATTGTTAATACCTCTTTTATGGATGGCGTGTACTGTTCTAAAGATGAATTATCTTTATTTCTTTTTAAGGTCTTTTCTGCACTAAGATAAAATTCTTTTAAGCTGGCACTTTCTTTAATCTGCTTAAAATCAAACCAGTCCCAACAACTGACTCTTTTCACACCTTCGCCTTCGGTTGATACCCACCCTGGGATAGGCAAATTTTTATCATCTAATAATTTTTCTACCCTTATCCATAAAGTACCTTGCTCATCCTCTGCCCGATTTTCTTTTGCCCGAAATTTATTATCATCCAAATCTAGCAATAAAGACGTGCCGACAATATGGGTACTACTTTTTAAATCACTAACCTGTAACGGATGCTTACTCCATGCTGGCGTATTTTCAGTTAATTCAATATTGTCATTTGGTATAGCTTTTTTCTCTATCGCTTCATTGTTTTCTATCCATAATTTCTTGCTTTGGTTTTCTGCTATTGTAATTTCTATTTGTAACCACTTTATATTTATCGCTTTACTTATTACCTTGATTTGTGTTTCTTTAAGCGGTTTACCTACGGTTGTATCGGGTTTCGTATTAAGAAGCAAAAATTTCGCACCTTTAGATATCCCTAATAATGGTTTTTCTTTTTTAGGTATTTTGCTCGCCTCTGTTTGCGTTTTTGTTATGTAACTCGCTAAATCTTCACTGGTAAAACATTCAATATGTAAATTTGGTCTAAATTTACTTTTTTTTAAACCACCGCCAAGTGGTAAGGTCTCTATATCTTGATAACTGTTATCTTTATTTTTTTCTTTGCGAATACTATCATTCTGATTATGACCAATATGTCCTACTAAATCACCCGCTTTTATTGGAAACGGTTTATCTAATACCACAACCTCATTATATTTTTTCCCTCTTACTATATGTTTTAAACCATCAAATTTGACCATTTTTTTCGTGTCAGGTAAGGGTAAAGTTGGTTGACCATTTCGAACAATTTCCGTCAGTTCAACAAGCTTTCCTGCTTTTTTTTCACCCGTTATTTTTATTTGGGTTCCCTGTGGTAGCATTGAAATATTATCACTACCACCTTCGTTTTTGATGCCTAATCCCCTGGATTTAGCTTGACTTGTATCTGGTCGGTCGCTTGGGGGAATCTCAAATATCGATTCAGTTAGTTGCTTATTTGAATCATTGTAAACCAAACCCAGAATTTGATGTCCCTTATAATCATAAGGCTTTAATATGGGAATTGAGGAATAACCATCTACCAAGCTCGAAACGCCATACCATTTAAATTCATCTTCATGCACTTCAAGATTTAAATTAACTTTTGTTCCAGTCTGTAATACTCCTAGAATCTGTTTATTTGGGTCATGCCGGATATTTAATCCCTTAACATATTCCAAACTTCCATCTACTTGATAAACATCTTGTTCCCAAAATGCTGGTGTAGGCTCTTTGGGATTATCATCGTAGTATTTAGTATCAGCCAAATGCATATACAAACTATAAAAATAGAGGCGATGACCTGGTTTTTTGTCTTTTTTTGACTTGGTTGCTGGCGCAGTTGATGTTTTGGTTGACGAGGATGAGGCATTCGATGATTGAGCTGAATTAGCCGTTGCTTCTGATTTTTGTGTGTCGGCATTATCCGTTGGCTTATTAGTTTCTGCTGCTTTTGGTGTTTCTTTTTCAATAAGATCCATTTCAAGCAGATGCCGAACTAAGACAAAACCGGTTGAGAAAAAACCAACTTCATCACCATAATCTACTTTTTGATAATTGTCATTAACGCGATAAGCTATGACTTCTCCATCAGCAATACAATGCACTTTACGAACACTTTCATTACCTAATCCGGCAAGAACATTCTGATCAAAATGAATTCCACCATGCACCTGATTGTTTATACTGACAGGATAAAAGCCACTTTGTGCTAATTGTAATGACCGATAATAATGATTTTCACTTGGTTTATCTTCATCATTTTTGATAACCGGGAACTTCCATCTTTTTACTGCTAATAATGCCATTTTTTTAATCCTTTTATTTAACAATTTGGTATTTAGTCAATTGATTAATAAACATTTTAGCGCCGTTAATGATACTGGCTTATCAATTATTTTTTTAAAACTATCGGCTATTATCGCTACATATTTTTATTGGTTAGGGTGATATTGCAAAATGCCAATCTCTATTTAATTATTTCGAATTTTTTCTGAAAGAAATCTAGATTTCTTTACAAAAGGATTCTCTCAATTAAAAGCAATAAATAGCAGCAATTTGAATTTTCCTTGTAGCAATCTTTTTCGAAAAAGTTAGTTTCATCATATTCCTTTTTTAATTTTTTATCTCCATATAATTGCTTTTTAGAGTTGTTTTAATAATATACAGGAATGTTGGTTATGGCAGCGACATTTTATTTCGGTATTTTTTTAAGTTCTTTTTCTTCTGTCTCATATAAGTCACTATAATTAAATATTTTTTTAGTCAACATTTTTCCCTTTTTATCGTAGGTGGTGACAATTTTATAATCTTTACCAAACACATCGGGATGATAATATGTAACTTGAACTAAAGCACCAGATAAATCATAATTATACCAATTCCCCACTGAAATACCTGTTGCATCAAAATGGCCTTGGCAACCTTTTTCCGATATTTGACCATTTGGATAATATTCTATTCGCAGTGAATAACAACGAGGAAGATTATCTAATGAAATTGATGAATTAGTTTTACTATGCTTTGGGGTTGATACTTTTTGGGTAACCATAGTGGCTAAATGACAACCATCAGTTAGCTTATTGTTACATGCTTGATTAAACCAAGATAGAGCTTGTTGGTAATTGGATTGAGCTAGTGTAATTATCCCTAAATTAAGTTGCGCAAAAGCACTGAAATCATTATTCGCTTTAGCCGCCGTTTTAAACCAATATATCCCTTCTTTTTCGTCATTTTCTGTATTAAACCCAGCATCATACAAATATAAATTACCTAACTCTACTTGGGCAGCAATATAACCTTGCTCTGCCGCTCTTCTCAACCAATATAAAGCTCGTAAACTATCATATTTATTCATCAAAAAACCAAAGCGGTAACACACACCTAAATAGTATTGTGATTGAACATGATTTTGTTTCGCCGCTTCTAGTAACCAGCTAATGGTTTTTTTATAGTTTCTGCGTTCCAAATAAATCATAGCCAAAGCAAACTGAGCATCGGCATACCCTTGCTGAGCTGATTTTTGATACCAGTAAAAAATTTTATCATTATTTTTTTCACCAATATTTTGAGATAACAACCTATTAGCAAGTAAATACTGAGCGACTTTATCACCGTTTTCAGATTTAAGGATTAAATCATCTTTAGGGCTATTATTTGCCTTTGCAATATTATCAATATTAACTACCCACAATAGAAAAAATAATATTGTTATAAGGTAGCTTTTTTTATTACAGTATTTCCGTTTGTTTTTTTCTATCATCTTATATAAATCATTATAATTAAATATTTTGTAAAAATATTTCAGGTTAAATATACGTTTGAGTATAAAAGCTATACTCAATATTAGCTATAACATCTTAATTTATTGAAGAATAAATTTGAACAACAGGTTAAAATCATTAGTCTCCTTAAATGTTGCTACTCTTTAATACCTAATGTGTGCTAAAGCATTGAATTGGATAATAACAAATCATGTTATATCGTTCATCACAATTTTGAGAAAGTCATCGCGGAAACAGTTTTTCAACTCAGGATTCCAGCTTACACCAATCTCCCAGCGTATTTGGTTGTTAGGTGGAATAAGTAGTTTTACGCCGTCTGGTAAAAAATGTTGAACGCTTTTGGGCAACAATGCAATCCCATTCCCCCCAGCAACTAACGCTAACAGGGTTGTCATATCTCCCGTAATGGAAACTTGATTTGCATTTAATAGATTATTTTGTAGAAATAATGTTGTTTCTGCGGCTAAACAAGGATTGGTTAATGGATCTAATTGTAACAATGGATAAGCAGATAAAATGCGTTGTATATCGGTAGGTTCAATATCACATATTGTTGGTACAGCTAAAGCTAATATCTCTTCATGAATAACTTGTGACGCTAGATTTTTTGTTATCGGCATCCTGACAAATCCGGCATGTAATCCCCCTTCTTGCAACATTTCCATTTGTACACTAGAGGGAAGTTGATTAATTTCTACATCACATTCAGGATATTGTTGACGAAATTGATTTATCCAATGAGGAACATTTTGAAATGAAGAAATACCAAACCCGATAAATAATTTTTCATGATTAGGGTTATTTAATTGTTTGGCATAATTTAAGAATTCAACATGAGATTGTAAAATTTCATTAGCCTTAGGGTAAAGTTGTTCCCCAAATGAAGTTAGGGTTGCACCATGACGACCACGGAAAAAAAGCTGTCCATTAGTCAATTTTTCTAATGCTTTTATCTGTTTTGATAACGCAGGTTGAGTTAAAAAAAGTGATTTAGCAGCATGACTGTAATTGCCCTTTTCCGCTAATTTAACAAAAGCATGTAGGAGTTTTATATCTATTCCTTTCATTTATAGACTCCAGAAAAAAATGGAATTATACAGGTACTCATAACTAACATATGATACTAATTCATAACTAAAAAGATGACAAATCTTTTGCTGTTTTGCTTGTATAACTTATTGTTAATATCAATTGATAGTTAGATTAATGTAATTTAAGTAAAACCAACAAATATTGCAGTATTAATGGAACTCTTTTTAAAATTAATCATTGCAAAAATAAGGATAGCATAAATGGATAATCACATACCTAAAATAGCAGCAGTGTTGTTTGATATGGATGGTGTACTTATTGATTCTAATGCCGTTATAGAACGAGCTTGGCTAGAAGCAGCTCAAATGTATGGTATAACAATATCAGAACAAGATATGCTGCAACATATTCATGGGCAACCCGGACCACATACTATCCGCACACTTTTTTCTGATCTGCCGATAGAAGATCAGAAAAAAGTCCAAGCTCATATTATTGATTGTGAAAATATTGCAACCTATGATCCAATTCCCGGTGTTGCACAGTTAATTATCTCTCTTCATGCGCACCACATTTGTGTTGGGATTGTAACTAGTGGGTGGCGCGAAAAAGTTAACCGTGTAATTACCATGCTCGGCGTTGAAAAATGTATCTCGGTTATTGTTGAACGGGATGATGTGAGTCGAGGTAAACCATTCCCTGACCCTTACATTTTAGCAGCAAAGCGTTTACATCTACCTTCAGAACAAACGTTAGTCTTTGAGGACTCACGTAGTGGAGTAATTTCAGCAGTTGCAGCTGGTGCATTTTGCGTTGGCATTGGTAATACTGAATTAGTCGAATGTGGCGCAAAGCTAACAATACCAGATTTCACTGGTGTTAGCGTCATTAGTCAACCGGATGACAAAATAGTTATGGCTTTTGATCCTAATCATACTTTAGTCATGGAAAAATCAAAAATAGCTTGAATTAGCCAAAAAAAGAATTGTTAAGTACTTGATTGAATGTGATACAAATTTTTTATTTCATCAATAAAGTTAATATTGTAATAGATATCTTCTTGTTTTTTAGGAAAGATTTTTAACAATCCGTTATAAAATTCAAGTGCTGCTGACAAAAAAGCCTGCATAAATTCGATAAAATCGACATTAATTCTATCATCATCTACAGTTAGTATTAGGCGAGAATTCTTTTTTTGCAAAATAACTTTGATTGGCTGATCGGGAAAATAGAATTCTGAACTAGAATGCGTTTTTAGATCATTGAGGGTATTTAAAAAATAAAACCATAATTGATCTATCAAATCCCAATACCTAAAACCCAAGATATTTTTATTTTGATATTCAATACATATAGCACCATAAAGATAATCATAATCTAAATGATGCTTAATCAACACATCATCATTTTTGATACTGATAAATTTTGTCTGATTTATTTTGTTTAAATCTTTTATCTTATAGTTAGGTAAAAGTATGTAGGTAGCTATTTTATCAAATCTTATATCCTATTGATTAATTTTGATAATAACACCGTTTTATTGTTAGTTTATTAGTATAAATAATGTGCTAGTAAAAGCCAAAGTTGCATTGATTTTAGCATTGGATCATCTGTTGGTTTTCAAATATTGAAATAGTAACTGAAATGAGATTTCAATCTTAGCTATTGAATTTAGCCATTATGAAAAAATGAGACGGTATAGACTCCTGAATATTTTTTACAATACAGGCATCATTTTATAAACAAACAAATCCTGTTATTACTCCCTTCGCCGTTAAATTTAGCCATTAAGAAAAAATGAAACGGTATAGACTCCTGAATATTTTTTACAATATAGGCATCATTTTATAAACAAACAAATCCTGTTATCACACTCTTCGCTATTGAATTTAGCTTATAATCTTATACTCAAACATATAGCTAACCTGAAATATCTTGTTAAAATATGTCTGTCTTATTTCGGTTTACCCAAAAAAATACCGCCAGTAGTTACTGGCGGTATGATTTCATCTAATAATATGATTTAGTTCACGCTATTTTTTCTTAGCTTTAGCGTTTGGTAAATCAGTGACTGTTCCTTCGAAAATTTCAGAAGCTAAGCCTATTGATTCATGAAGCGTTGGGTGGGCATGAATTGTTAGCGCAATATCTTCTGCATCACAACCCATTTCAACTGCTAAAGTGATCTCACCAAGTAATTCACCACCGTTAGCACCAACTACCGCGCCACCTAACAGTCGGTTATCCGCCTTATTAAAAATCAGTTTGGTCATTCCTTCTGAACAATCTGAGGCAATGGCACGACCTGATGCAGCCCATGGAAAGATTGATACTTCATAATCTATACCTTTAGCAATCGCTTCTTTTTCAGTTAAACCAACCCAAGCGACTTCTGGTTCAGTATAAGCAATGGAAGGAATGGTTTTCGGATCGAAGTAGTGTTTTTTGCCAGCAATCACTTCGGCTGCCACATGCCCTTCGTGTACACCTTTGTGAGCCAACATAGGTTGACCAACAATATCACCAATGGCGTAAATATGTGGAACATTGGTTCGCATCTGTTTATCAACTTCAATAAATCCACGATCAGTTACTGTCACACCTGCCTTTTCAGCGCTAATGAGCTTACCATTAGGTGTACGGCCAATGGCAACTAATACTGCATCATACATATGTGTTTCAGTTGTGCCGTCTTTCTTTTCCATGGTGACATAAATAGCATCATGTTTAGCTTCAACTGTTGTGACTTTAGTTTCTAATCGTAAAGTAAATTTTTTCTGAATTTGTTTAGTAAATACTTTAACTACATCTTTATCCGCAGCGGGGATCACTTGATCGAACATTTCAACCACATCAACTTCAGATCCTAACGCATGGTAAACAGTTCCCATTTCTAAACCGATAATCCCACCACCCATTAATAGTAGTTTCTTTGGGATAGTCGTTAATGCTAGGGCATCTGTAGAATCCCAAATTCGTGGATCTTCATGAGGAATAAAGGGTAATTTAATTGGTCGTGATCCTGCAGCAATAATCGCATTATCAAAAGTTATTTTGTTGACCCCTTTTGCTGAAGTCACATCCATAGTATGACTACCAGTAAATTGAGCTTCACCTTGAATAACATTGACTTTGCGCATTTTTGCCATGCCAGCAAGGCCATTGGTAAGTTGGTTTATGACTTTTTCTTTCCATGCTCTCACTTTATCCAATTCTAGTTTTGGCGTACCAAAATGAATACCTTGATCGGTCAATGATTTGGCTTCATCCATTACTTTAGCAACATGCAATAGTGCTTTGGACGGAATACAACCTACATTTAAACAAACGCCACCCAGTGTTGAATAGCGTTCAACAAGAGTAACATCCAGTCCAAGATCGGCCGCACGAAAAGCAGCTGAGTACCCTGCTGGCCCTGCCCCTAAAACCACAACTTGTGTTTTAACTTCTTGACTCATAGTATATTTCCTCCACTACATCACTAAACGACGTAAGTCGGATAAAACGTTTACAATGTGACTTAAGAAGCGCGCACCGTCAGCGCCATCAATTACTCGATGATCGAAAGACAGTGATAAAGGCAACATTAAGCGTGGAGTAAACTCTTTACCATTCCAAATCGGTTTCATGCTCGATCGGGAAACACCTAAAATGCCAACTTCAGGCGCATTAACAATTGGTGTAAACGAAGTAGTACCAATTCCACCTAGACTTGAAATAGTAAAACAACCACCTTGCATATCAGCACCTGTTAATTTACCGTCACGTGCTTTTTTGGAGATTTCAGCAAGTTCGCGCGAAAGTTCCACTATGCCTTTTTTATTGACATCTTTAAATACTGGTACAACTAAACCATTTGGTGTGTCTACTGCTACACCAATGTTGATGTATTTTTTAATAATCAATGTTTGCGCATCTTCTGATATAGAACTATTAAAGCGCGGGTAAGCAGTTAAGGCACTTGCTACAGCTTTCATAATAAAGACCAATGGGGTGATCTTCAGATCTAATTTCTTCTTATCCGCTTCAGCATTTTGTTGCTTACGAAATGCTTCTAGTTCAGTAATATCTGTTTCATCAAATTCTGTAACATGTGGGATCATGACCCAATTTCGGTGTAAGTTAGCACCTGAAACTTTTTGGATCTTAGTTAATGGTAGGCTTTCTACTTCACCGAATTTACTAAAATCGACTTTCGGCCAAGGTAATAAGCCCGGTAACGCGCCTCCGGTAGAACCACTTTCGATCTGTTTAACCGCATTTTTGACATAAGCTTGAATATCTTCACGTAAAATACGATGTTTAGGACCAGTCGGCGGAACTTTTGCCAGATTAACCCCAAATTCGCGTGCTAAACGACGTACTGAAGGGGTAGCATGTGCATAAGCATCATTTTCAACAAAATCATTACCAGTAGTAGTCGATGCTAATGTTTGAGCTGGAGTACTATTAGTAGGTGCTGATGAGATGCTACTCTTTTCTGTTGCAACTGGCGTTACCGCTTGAGCATTAACCGGAGCGCTACTGGTCGCAGTGGTAAATTCCATGATCTTGGAACCCGTTTTCACTTTGTCACCAATTTTGACCAAGATGCTTTTCACAACCCCAGCTATCGTCGCCGGCACTTCCATTGAGGCTTTATCACCTTCAACTGTTATCAATGAATCATCAATAGCAATAGTATCGCCAACTTTAACTAAGATTTCAGTAACTTCAACTTCATCACCACCGATATCAGGGACATTGACATCAACCACTTGATTGGTTGTTGGTGCTATAGATGCAACTGGCGCTGGAGAAACTTCTTTTGATTCCTCTTTAGCAACAGGAGCCGTTGCGCCTTGTTCATCAAACACCATAATACTTACACCAGTTTTTACTTTGTCACCAATTTTAACCATAATGGATTTAACGATCCCCGCTTGTGGCGCAGGAATTTCCATTGAGGCTTTATCACCCTCTACCGTTAATAATGATTGATCGAGTTCAACTTTATCACCCACTTTAACTAAGATTTCGGTGACTTCAACTTCGTCATTACCAATATCAGGTAATTTAATTTCAATACTCATTATAGTTACCTCTTATGCTATACGTGGGTTTAGTTTGTCGGCATTAATATCAAACTTTTTAATTGCTTCCTCAACGACACTTGCTTCAATATCGCCTCGTTTAGCAAGTTCACCCAATGCTGCAACGACAACATAAGATGCATCAACTTCAAAATGATGACGTAAATTTTCACGGCTATCACTGCGTCCAAAACCATCTGTACCTAGTACTCGGTAGATTTGTGTAGGAATATATCCGCGAATTTGTTCAGCAAATAATTTCATATAATCGGTTGAAGCAACAGCAGGATTATTATTCATCACTTGGGTAATATAAGGTACTTTTGGTGTTTCACTTGGATGTAACATATTGTAACGTTCACAATCTTGGCCATCTCGGGCAAGCTCAGTAAATGAGGTAACACTGTAAACATCGGAAGTAATTCCGTAATTTTTGGCAAGGATATCAGCGGCTTCACGTACATGACGTAAAATAGAGCCTGAGCCTAATAACTGAACTGATGGTTTGCCGGTTTGCCCTTCAACGGTATCAAGTTTGTAAATACCGCGTTTGATGCCCTCTTCTACACCTTGTGGCATTGCCGGTTGGGCATAGTTTTCGTTTAATGTTGTGATGTAATAATAAACGTTTTCTTGCTCGCCATACATTCGACGTAAGCCATCTTGCATAATCACTGCAACTTCATACGCATAAGCTGGATCATAAGAGATACAGTTAGGAATAGTTAGCGCTTGAATATGGCTGTGACCATCTTGGTGCTGTAAACCTTCACCATTGAGAGTAGTTCGACCAGATGTTCCGCCAAGCATAAACCCTCGAGCCTGTTGATCGCCTGCCGCCCACATTAAATCTCCGACACGTTGGAAACCAAACATTGAATAGTAGATATAAAATGGGATCATTGGAAAATCATTAGTACTATATGAAGTTGCGGCTGCTAGCCAAGAAGCGGTAGCCCCGCACTCATTAATACCTTCTTGTAAAATTTGTCCTTTTGCATCTTCTCGATAATACGCCACTTGTTCTTTATCTTGTGGTGTATATTGTTGACCATGAGGATTATAGATACCAATTTGACGGAATAGTCCTTCCATACCAAAAGTACGCGCTTCATCAGCCAGAATCGGCACTAAACGTGGTGCTAACTCTTTATCTTTTAGCATAATATTGAGTACACGAACAAAAGCAATAGTGGTTGATATCTCTTTGGATTGGGCTTCAAGTAATGGTGCAAATTCGCTAAGTGGTGGAATTGAAACGCTACCTGAAAACTTCTTCAATCTGGTTGGTACATAACCATGTAAAGCGTTGCGACGTTCATGAATATATTTATATTCAGGTGTGTGTTCTTCAAATTTTATATAAGGTAATTTTTCCAGCGCTTCATCGGTTACCGGAATATTAAAGAAATCGCGAACATGACGCACACCATCCATATTCATCTTTTTGACTTGGTGAGCAATATTTTTGGCTTCTGCCGCTTCTCCCATACCATAACCTTTAATGGTATGCGCTAGAATGACAGTTGGACGATCTTTGGTCTCTTTGGCTCGACTAAACGCAGCAAACATCTTTTCAGGATCTTGACCACCTCGATTTAATCGGAAAATCTCTTCATCAGACATATCTTTTACTAATTCAGCCGTTTCTGGATATTTACCAAAGAAATGTTCACGAACGTAGGCGCCGTCTTTAGATTTAAATGTTTGATAATCGCCGTCAAGCGTTTCATTCATTAAACGTATTAATTTACCTGATTTATCTTTTTGTAAGAGTTTATCCCAGCGATCACCCCAGATAACTTTAATCACGTTCCAACCCGCACCGGCAAAAACACCCTCTAATTCATTGATAATTTTACCATTACCTGTGACCGGACCGTCCAAACGTTGTAAATTACAGTTTACTACAAATATGAGATTATCTAATTTTTCACGTGTAGCAACGGTGATTGCTCCTTTAGCTTCTGGTTCATCCATTTCACCGTCGCCTAAAAAGGCATAAACAGTTTGTTCGGAAGTATCTTTCAAGCCACGATGTTGTAGATATTTTAAAAATCGTGCCTGAAATATTGCACTGACAGGACCCAATCCCATAGAAACCGTTGGGAATTGCCAAAATTCTGATAATAATTTAGGGTGAGGATAAGAAGGTAAGCCTTTACCATGAACTTCTTGACGGAAATTGTCTAACTGTTCTTCCGTTAAACGTCCTTCGACAAATGCACGAGAATAAATACCTGGTGAAATATGCCCCTGAAAATAGACGAGATCACCGCCATCTTTTTCATTGCGCGCACGGAAAAAGTGATTGAAGCAGACTTCATAAAATGTGGCGGCAGATTGGAAAGATGCCATATGACCACCAAGCTCCAGATCTTTTTTCGAGGCTCTTAAAACCATCATTATGGCGTTCCAACGAACGATTGAACGAATACGTCTTTCTATTTCCCAATCACCTGGATATGCTGGTTGTTCTTCTACTGGAATGGTATTAATGTAATTACTTGTTGAAGTTCCGAAAAGTAAAGGTACTCCTCCATCTCTAGCTTTATTGACGATCTGTTCAATAATATATTGCGCTCGTTCGACGCCTTCTTCGCGAATAATAGACTCAACACTTTTCAGCCAATCTTGCGTTTCGACGGGATCGATATCATTCATTTGCATGTCCGACATATTTAAACCTCTTTTTTGTTATAAAAAATGCAGTCTCTACTATCCTTAGCTATAACAAAAGCCATAACTAACTTTATTGGCTTCAATTCTGCATTACGGAGCTTCATTAATATAAGTCTGCCATTTCCAATAAAAAAGTAAAGCAAACAACCTAGTAGAAAAGAATGTTAATTCCTATCAAATTAATCATCTATTTCAATAAAACAATTTAAATAAATAATAATTATTTGATAAAAATCAATTTTTGCAAAGCGTGAAGTATCGAGTTGTATGACGTTGGTTATACCGTGTTCAGTGACAGGTTGTCAAGTTATAGTAAAATCTGTTATATAAGATTAAATAATTTGATAATGGTGATCCCTAATAAATAAACTATGCCACTGGACAATATCATCATACATAATTTAGGTATAGAGCCTTATATGCAGACTTATCAGGCAATGCATGCTTTTACTAAAAACCGTAATGAACATACCACTGATGAAATTTGGTTAGTTGAGCATTTACCTGTATTTACTCAAGGTAAAGTCGGTAAGCCTGAACATCTATTAACCCAATCGGATATTCCTGTTGTGCAAACTGATCGGGGTGGTCAAATTACTTACCACGCGCCAGGTCAACAAATTATGTATATCTTGTTGGATTTAAAGCGACGACAAATAGGTATTCGCCAAGTCGTCAGTTATTTAGAAAATTGTGTGATTCAAACCTTAGCTCATTATGATATTGTAGCTTATGCGAAAGCAGATGCACCGGGTGTATATATCGATCATAAAAAAATTTGCTCTCTGGGTTTAAATATTCAACATGGTTGTACATTACATGGACTGGCTCTTAACATCAATATGGATCTGACTCCATTTAACTATATAAATCCTTGTGGATATGCAGGCTTAGAAATGACGCAATTAAATCATTATGTCAGCCAGATTGATCTAAATGAGATCCGTCAATTATTAACCGATCAGTTTATTAAACAGTTACTTAACTAATAAGATACAAATTATGCAAAATAATCAAACGATAATCAGAAGTTCTAAATATCGCGATGCAGATAAAACCCGTTTAATACCGACAGTTACCTTAGAAGATACTACCCCACTCAAAAAGCCAGAGTGGATGAGAATTAAATTATCTGCTCACTCTGATAATATCGCGCATATTAAAAATACCATGCGAAAACATGGTTTGCATTCCGTTTGTGAAGAAGCTTCTTGTCCTAATTTAGCTGAGTGTTTTAATCATGGAACGGCAACGTTTATGATCCTAGGTGATATTTGTACCCGCCGTTGTCCATTTTGTGATGTCGCTCATGGGCGACCTTTACCGCCAGATCATCAAGAGCCAATTAAGCTAGCACAAACGATTCACGAGATGAAATTACGTTATGTGGTGATTACTTCTGTTGACCGAGATGATCTTAAAGACGGTGGCGCAAGTCATTTTGCAGCTTGTACCGCAGAAATTCGTTCATTAAGCCCCAATATCAAAGTTGAAACTCTTACACCTGATTTTCGTGGTTGTATTGATGAAGCTGTTGATGTATTAAGTGATAATCCTCCAGATGTATTCAATCATAATTTAGAAAATATTCCTCGTTTATATAAAAAGATTCGTCCCGGAGCTAACTATGATGGCTCTTTGAAATTGCTCGCATCTTTTAAACAAAGACATCCTGAAATTCCAACCAAATCGGGGCTGATGGTAGGATTAGGTGAAACAAATCAAGAGTTGATCCAAGTATTAAAGGATTTACGTGCGCATGGTGTAACTATGTTAACGCTTGGGCAATATTTACAACCAAGTAAATATCATTTACCTGTAGAACGTTATGTTTCGCCAGATGAATTTGCCGAGCTAAAGAAAATCGCTTTAGATATGGGATTTACTCATGCAGCATGTGGACCATTTGTACGCTCATCCTACCATGCAGATTTACAAGCAATGGGAAAAGAGGTGAAGTAGTATTCACCGGTAAACTGACAACTAGCTTAAACTAAAAGTTATACTTAAACATATAGTTAACCTGAAACCTTTTTACAGTTTTATAAGCTGTCTTAACGGATATTGTTAATTAACTGATACAATTAGTTTTCTTGCTATCTATTTTTTGATAATTTAGTTATCTACCACCATAAATCGACGATTTTCTGTGACAATCTGTAAAAATATTGGCAAGCTAATGGTTTCATCTTTTTGCAATTTATTGTCAAGATCGTAAATCTTAGAACGACCATAGGCATCAAGCACAATGGTTTTATCATCATAAAGCGCTGCAATCTCATTTTCATTACCTGCAACTAACCATTGTCGAGTATTAGTTTTAAATAGATTTTTACCTTGACTGTACTGTTGTGGTGGTGTTGTCACATACAATGCATCTTGCAATAGTGTTCGCATAATATCAGTTTGGGAAGTTTCTTCGGTTATTTCGCTACTTGCCTTTTCTGGCCATGCAATAATCAGTGGAACTTTTAGCAAATCGCGATTGAAGCTACTTCCAGTATTTCGCATAGCGATTTTTTTCACTTCATCAATATTAATATCATTCGAACCAGTTATCACAATCACAGTATTATCAAAATCATTTGAGAATTTTAAATAAGAAATGAGTGATTCTAAATATTGATCTAGCTTTTTAGCTTCGGATCCTAGATTGGCTAAAGGGATTTTTTTATTTTTATCTCCCAATGTGTATTGAATAATTGAGAATGACGGTTGTAGATTTTCAAGTTTGTTTTGCTCATCATACCATGCCATCCAATAGTCAGTTATCTGTTTATTCGACTGTTTTTTCGGTTCTGGCATAGCAAAATTAGACAATAATGCATAACGATAAAGCGGATCAGCAAAACCGTCTGCCGAAAATAACCCTAAATTATAATGCTGTTTCGCCACTACATCGAGTAAAACTGAAGGTTTATGGCTTGCTAAAATGCTATTGTAATAATTTGGATCTAGACCATAGAAAAGTGAAAAGTTATTTAAGTAAGCTTGATGACTTGCACCATAATGATTAGTAAATTGTATATTTTGTTTGGCAAACTCTTTTAACCACGGCATATTATTCGCCAATAAATCATTATTCCAACCATCAATTACAATCATCACCACATTTTTTTGTACCTGATCTTGCGTATAATTGATACGCCCAAGTGGATATTCAATCGCGATAGCAAAGGGATTCCCCTCTTGAGCAACACGATTACGATAGTTACTTTCGGCAATAAATCCATATCGTTCCAAAAAATGACGAGCAGTTAATGGATAAGAGAGTGGTAAACTCGAACGCTGCATAGTAATTGGTCGATAAAAATTAGCATCAGCCCAAATATGAATTAAATGTGAAGAGACAAAGCAGAGAATAAATAAAATAACCACTGGTTTGGCATAATTTCGACGTTTGCTTAAACTGCGTAGTTTTTTCCAGCTCCAAACAGCAAATAAAATTTCGATTAATAATATAAACGGAATAATAATAAAGGTACTACTTAAAAATGAGGCTCTTTGCGAACTAAATAATTGCCAAATCGATAAATTAAGATGCATCCTAAAATGTGAAAAGACATCGATATCAATTAAAAGTAATGAAATCCCTAATGTGGCAATAATTGTTGCGATGATGCGCTGCCAGCGAGAAGAGTGTATAAAAAAACTTAATGGGAAAAGCAAAATCAGATAAGTTATAAATGTCAAATAACTAAAGTGACCGATCGCACTGATGATTGCATAAAATCGCCCCATAAAGGTACGCGGCCAATCTGCAATCAATAAATATTGACTACCAAGTGTAATGACGATAAATATATTAAACAACGTAAACCAGTGTCCCCAGCTAACGATTTGCGAAGAACGGTCATCTTTAAGGTGATTATTTTTGAGTTTGAGCATATTTAATCGTTGATATTGATGATAAAGAAGATAACTAAATACTAAATTGCCAAATAGTTTACCCGATTTTGAAAAATCTTTCTGTAAATTTTTTATCTGGTAGCATAAAGATTCAGGTAATCTGTTGGCGTTATAGCTGTTACTTGTTATAATTTGAGGATTAAATTAGCTAACAAAAAAGACAATAACTTTGGCAATCACACAACTCAAAACTCAACAGCTCCAACCTAATTTAGATCCAATCACAGAACTTGTTAAGAAGAGCAAAACAGATAGGCCGTCAGTAAACGATAAATCATCTCATTTACTTACTTGGCAACCTCGGGTTGCCTCTGCGCTATCGATGTTATGTCCGAGTAAACGAGTACCCTATAATCCACGTTTTATGCTTTTAAAAGCGAATGAAAGTGAATTATTTTTCAATCTACTTAAGCAGTCTGTTAAGTTAAATCTAACTACCTCGACTTTAGGTTATAGTTATCATTGTAACGAAACTAAGATTACTTTAACTAAAGCTAAAACTCAGCAAGATAACTTTGCAACGCTTGATAGTTGCTTAGCTGCCACCACTGTAGATAGTGAAAAATTATTTGGTTGTGTTCGACAACCTGAAAATAGTCCAATTAAATTACAGGCAGGATTAGTTCATTATACTAATGGCGGTATTTTAATTTTAGGTTTACGTTCCCTATTGAGCCAACCTACTGTTTGGACTAAATTAAAACAGATGATTATAAAACAAGAATTCGAATGGTTTTCAGCTGATGAATCGCACCCTTTGCCATTAGCTATTCCACCGATGCCACTTGATTTACGCATTATTTTAGTTGGCGATAGGTTGAGTTTAGCGGAGTTACAAGAGTTTGAACCTGAATTTTATACAACTGCAATTTATGCCGAATTTGAAAATGAATTGCATATCAAATCTCCTGAGCAAATTGAACAATGGTTCGCTTATCTACAATTTATCGCTGATAAACAGCAGTTGCCTAACATAGACAAATCTGCTTTTGCTCGACTGTTGAAACATGCTACACGTTATACCGGTGATCAGTATTATCTCCCTCTTGCGGTTGACTGGGTGCAATCATTACTGGTAGAAGCGAGCTATCATGTACAAGACAATACTATCGATGACATCTGTTTAACCAAAGCTATAGAACAAAAATCATGGCGAGAAGATTACTTAATTGAACGCTTCCATGAAGAGATTTTTAGTAATCAAATAATGATCAACACCAAAGATCAAGTGATTGGTCAGATCAATGGACTTTCAGTAATCGAATATCCGGGTTATCCCAAAGTAATTGGTGAACCGTCTCGCTTAAGTTGTCTTGTTCATTTTGGCGATGGCGAGTTAATTGATATTGAGCGTAAAACCGATCTTGCCGGTAATATTCATTCTAAAGGTATGATGATTATGCAGGCCTTTATTATGTCTGAATTTGCTATTAATCATCAGTTACCTTTTACAACTTCTTTGGTTTTTGAACAATCTTATAGCGAAATTGACGGTGATAGTGCATCACTTGCCGGACTTTGTGCGTTAATTAGCGCATTATCTGAACAACCAATAGATCAACAATTAGCCGTCACCGGCTCAGTCGATCAGTTTGGTCATGTTCAATCTATTGGTGGTGTTAACGAAAAAATTGAAGGTTTTTTTGCTGTCTGTAAACATCAAGGTTTAACCGGTCAACAAGGGGTTATTATACCGGCAAGCAATCAACGTCATTTAAGTTTGCATGATGATGTAATTAAGGCGATCAAGCAAGAGCAGTTTTCAATATGGGCGGTTGAACATATAGCTGAAGCACTCTATCTATTAACGGGCATTCCTTATAAGGATGAAAATAGTATTAGTTTATATAAACTCATCCATGCCCGTATGCAATCAATGCTATTACAGGATAAAAAACAAGATAGCTGGTTAAGTAAATGGCAAAAATATTGCAAAAAGTAGTAATTGACAATAAACTTTGATCCAAAATCCCATTAATAAAATAGTGGGAAATTTTAATTTTTACCGATTAATTTTTCATAATATGGTTATCAATAATTCTATTTACGATAACCATGAATGTGATCACAACAAAAATAAGGTTTTTTTATGACATTTGAACGTAAATCTTCATACGATAAAGCAGATCTGATTAAATCAGGAAATAATGAACTATTTGGCCATGACGGTCCCCCCTTACCATCTGATTTAATGTTAATGATGGATCGTGTTATCGAAATGAATGAGGAAGGCGGTAATTTTGGCAAAGGCTATGTCGAAGCTGAACTTGATATCAATCCTGATTTATGGTTCTTTAAATGCCATTTCAAAAACGATCCAGTTATGCCGGGCTGTCTTGGTTTAGATGCTTTATGGCAATTAGTGGGATTCTACCTAGGCTGGCTTGGCGGAAAAGGTAAAGGTCGCGCTCTTGGTGTCGGTGAATTAAAATTAAAAGGTCAAGTATTGCCAAGTAATAAAAAAGTAACTTATAAAATCCACTTTAAGCGCGTTATTAATCGTAAATTAATTATGGGTATTGGCGACGGCGAAGTTTTTGTTGATGGTAAACTCATTTATGAAGCAACCGATCTTAAAGTTGGTCTTTTCAAAGATCCTGCCAATTTTTAAGTATAATATGTAATCTGATCTCGTTAACAAGTAGTTAACGAGATTTAAGCAAAAAATGCGATCCCAGATTAACTTATTGAAATCCCTTAAAAACAGTCCTATATTTCACCACTGACGTTAATCTCTTTTGATTTTAACAAAAAAATTGTATCCACTTGTTAATTATATTGATGCGTGAATCAATTATTATTCACTTATCTAAAATAGATATACGTAATTGATACCCAATTATTTTCGAGATAAAAATAACTCCTTCTGACTCTTTCATAGTCAACCAATCGCGAAATAGTATGGATGAATAATGAGTATATTTATTTGTGAATTTCAAAAACACAAATAAGTTATTGTATTATGGATAATCAAACACAAACCAAATTGTGGAGTACGGATTTTATTGTCGTTTCCGCTATTAATCTATTCGTTTTGATAAATTACTATATGTTACTTGTAACCATAGGTAATTACGTTGTTGATACATTTGCTGCCAGCAAAAGTATCGCAGGCCTCGTTACTGGTATGATGGTTATTGGGTGTCTGATTGGTCGGTTTATCACTGGATTTTTCCTTGAAATGATTGGCTGCAAAAAAGCACTTTTTGTTGGCATCACCGGTTTTATTATCACTATGGGGTTATACTTAACCGCTTTTAACCTGACATCATTAATATTAGTTCGTTTTATTAGTGGCATTTTTGTCGGTGTCATTGGTACTGTAACAGGTACAATTGTTGTCTATATTGTTCCACCTAATCGCCGTGGTGAAGGCATTAGCTACTTTAGTTTGAGTACCATTTTAGCAACAGCATTAGGCCCTTTTGCCGGCATATTATTAGCACAACATGTCAACTTTTCGGTACTGTTTTATTTTGGCATTATTATTGGGATCATTTGTCTATTAATTGCTTATCGCCTTAAAGCGAATAAATTGATGATCAACTCCCCCCAAAAGCAAACATCTAAGCAAAAAGCATCATGGTTACAATTATCAAGTTATATTGAACCTAGTGCTGTACGTATCTCATTTATCGTAATGCTTGTTTCTATCGGGTATGCAGCCATTCAAGCTTACTTGTCATTTTATGCTCAGCAGCTGAATTTAATAGAAGCAGCTAGTTTCTTTTTTGCTATTTATGCCGTATTTATTTTAATATCACGTCCATTTAGTGGTAAATTGTTCGACCTAAAAGGCGAAAATGTAATTATTTATCCAACCTTAACTTTACTTATTATTGGCTTTATTGTTCTAAGTACTGCTCATAATGCATGGCTTTTACTACTTTCCAGTGCTTTGATAGGACTAGGTTTTGGTAACTTTCAATCAACTGCACAAGCTGTGGCTGTCAAAGTTTCTCCACATCATAAAGTAGGACAAGCTACGTCTACTTATTTCATTCTATTTGATTTTGGTATTGGTCTAGGACCTTATTTTATGGGACTTGTTATTCCCTACACCGGTTATCAAGGATTGTATTTACTCTGCGCACTAATAACTTTCTTATCTATGATTCTTTACTACTTATTACATGGACATAAAAAACCACAAATTACGGTCACAGAAGAGCGATAAATTAACTTTTAACACATAATGAATACTAAATTACACGTTGAGTAATAAGCCTGAATACCAACTTGCTCCGAAGATAATTTCAAGATATGTGATCGTTTAATATTCAACATGCCTGAGTTTTTCAATTGCATTCCGGTTAAAGTTAACTTAATCAGGGTTTCAATTGAGTATCTATTTATATTCGGTATATAATATATGACAATATTTGCAAATTATTATTGATGATGAATTTATTAAAACATTTTTTTATTAGTATTGTACTACTTCTATCATTAACAACTTTAGCTAATGCTGATTTTCAAGGTAAAGTTGTTAAAGTCATTGATGGTGATACCGTTGATGTATTAACTTCCCAAAAACAAAAAATCCGAATTCGTTTATTGGATATTGACGCGCCTGAAAGTCGACAAGCTTTTGGTAATGTATCAAGGAAATATTTGGCATCATTGATTGCAGGTAAAATGGTTTTCGTTAAAGAAAATAAGAAAGATATTTACCAACGCACCCTTGGTACCATTTTCTATAATAAAATAAATATCAATGCCAAAATGATTGAAAATGGTTATGCATGGGCATACCGTTATAAAGGGGTAGCTAAAAATAAGATATTTGTAAATCTAGAAACTAAAGCTAAACAAAACAAAAAGGGACTTTGGAAAGATAAACATCCTATAGCCCCTTGGGATTTTCGACATCAAAATCGACATTAAATTATTATTAATCAATAATACTATCTTTTAGGCATTGAAGCTTCAAGTTGTTTCAATGTTTCACTAGCTTGTTTACAAGCAGCTTCTTGTTGAGATTCAGGCATTGAAGAAATCTGTTGTTTACCTGCTTCTAAATTTTGTTTCATTAGATCCATTTGTTGTTTAGTTGCGGCATCATCAGGAATAGCTTTAAATAAAGTATCAACTTTATCAAAGTATGTTTTACATGTAGCTGATAAATCAGCCATAGCAACTGATGAAAGACCTAATAGTGCTACTGATAAAAATAATTTTTTCATTAAATTTTTTCCTTTCTATATTTGAGTATAATTATGTTGATTAATAAACCAACATACCGGAATAATCATACAATAGAAATTTTCATAACACAAGTTGATAGGCGATAAAACATCTTATCAGTAGTGTGTTTATAACCTACTGATAAGATTAAAAAGAAAGGGTAATTACATTATAACAACTTCGGCAGCAGCTGGACCACGAGGACTATCTTGGATAGCGAACTCAACATGTTGCCCTTCTGCTAATGTTTTGAATCCGTCACCAGCAATAGCGGAAAAATGTACAAACACATCTTTACTACCATCTTCTGGAGAGATAAATCCAAAACCTTTACTTTCATTAAACCATTTAACTTGTCCTGTCTTCTTAGACATAATAATTTCCTCTAATAAAATAATCTCAGCCGATAAGGCTATCTTTAAAACATAAAACTTAGAACTTATGAACACTGAGAAGGAAAAGTTGAAGAGAACTAAAGCTAAAAGAGATAGAAAGTAAACTACAAACTGCTTAAATCAAAATGTCACTAAATAAATCCGCATGTCATATGCTAGGTACTATTAACGCATAGATTGACTTCATATGCAAGCAATGTTTTAAACTATTTTATTGTTTGCTATAAATAGCCCCTGCCAAAATCATTATCCGCCATTAATAAATTAAGGCGGATAAAAGAGTTACACTGTTACTTTTCAGCAAGTACTTGAGATTTTTTAATCGTTGCAGCCACAGCATCCATGACTGCAGCCCTAAATCCTCTCTCTTCAAGCGTTTGCACACCCTCAATTGTTGTACCGGCTGGTGAACAAACCATGTCCTTAAGTTCACCGGGATGTTTGCCTGTTTCCAAAAGAAGTTTAGCTGATCCCATGACTGCTTGAGCCGCAAATCTATAAGCTTGTTTTCGCGATAAACCACCTTTGACCGCCCCGTCAGCTAATGCTTCAATAAACATAAACACAAATGCAGGCGATGATCCACTTGCACCTATAACTGCATCAATTAAGTATTCAGGAACGACTTCGGTTGCACCAATACAGTTTAATAATGATTGAATAACAGCAATCTCTTCATCTGTTACTTCGGTATTTGGTGTAATTGAACACATTGCCGCATTGACCAGTGCCGGAGTATTTGGCATTACGCGTACAATTTTTTGTTCATAACCAACACTATTAGCAATGGTTTTTATCGTTACACCGGCTGCAATTGATACCACAATAGTGTTCTTTTTCAGTTCCTTTTGAATGTCATTTAAGACATCAACAATAACATTAGGTTTTACTGCGATAAAAACAATATCTGACTCTCTGGCTACATCTCGGCCGGAACTAAGATTATTAATAGAATAAGATTGATTAAGCGCCTGCCCTTTCTCAGGATGAGTATCATAAACATAAATTTGCGTTCCCGGTACTATGTTACTTGCCAAAACACCTTGCAAAATAGCATTACCCATATTACCTAAACCGATAAAACCAATACGCTGTTCCATTATTTTCTCCTTAGTGAAAGAACGACTAAGTGATTATAAAATATTTTGGTTATAAAGCTAAAAAATATTATTGGCAATATCAACGATACTAGTAACAAACTATTCATAATTACGTTTATCTCTTTAATTATTTTTTTACAATGCCGGGAAATAATTTTAAGCAATTTACCAATTGAGTTAAAAAACGATTATCAAATTTTGTTGGGTAACAGGTATCTTTTCTTTCTAACAAATGGGTTACTGGTTTGGCTGTTAGGCGAAAATGTTCTGATGAGTCAATGATATTTACTCTCGTTTCGATACATCTATTTTGATCAAAGATTGTAATTATTGATTGTTCCTTCTGTCTAAGTATTCATCTAGCTAACGCAATTGGTTGTGTGCGTCATATTGAATGGATTGGATAGCTAGTAATAATCAATGTACTTTTATTATTACTAGTGAAGATGATATATATATATAACGCTCTTTCATTTACAATATTCATTAAAATTGATCATCATTGTGGCATAATTTGCATACCATATTGTTGCCCCGTCTGCATAAGTGAAAAAATCTGCTTAATTTTACCTTCATTGATTAAATTACTTACCGCAGGTGTATTAATCAATATTTCAAATAGTGCCTTCCTGCCATTTGTGTGTGTAACTAATTTTTGGCTTATCACCGCTTTTAAACTACTGGCTAATTGAGTGCGAATAAAATCACGTTCATGACCATTAAATACATCAATAATACGATTGATCGTCTGTATTGCCGAACTTGTATGTAAAGTTGCAAAAACCAAATGCCCCGTTTCAGCAATGGTTAATGCCGCTTGGATAGCTTGTTTGTTTCGCAGTTCACCTAATAGAATAATATCTGGATCTTGCCTTAAAATAGAATTTATCGCACTATCGAAATCTGATAACTCTCGTTGCTCAATTAATGATTTTTCATTTTGGTATATAAACTCAATCGGATCTTCTAATGTGATAATATGTTTAGCTACCGTCAAATTGATATATTGAATCAATGATGCCAATGTAGTCGATTTGCCACTACCTGTCGCGCCAGTGATTAAAATAATACCATACTTTGATTCTACTAAACTTTTAAAAATATTTGGGGCATCAAGCTGTGATAGGTCGGGGATTTGTTGATTAATTACTCTAAATACAGCAGATATACCTCGATGCTGATAGAAAATATTTGCTCTAAATCGACCGATATTGCCAAGATGATAAGCTAAATCAAGTTGACCGTTATGGTTTAATTCATCTTGTTGTAATGGAGTAAGTATTTTAAGTAACGCTTGTTTTAGTTCCAGAGGTGATAATTTTTCATCAACTAAAAACTGTAACTGCCCATTTATACGGATGCATGGCTTTTCACCACTGGAAAGATGCACATCTGAAGCATTTTGCGTTACACTACGTGCCAATATTGAGTTTAACATATTATTACATTATCAATTGGAAATTAAAATGAACACGGTACATGACAATTTACTTGCTATTAAAAATAAAATTCAAAAAATTGCCTTAGAATGCGATCGCGATCCCAACACTATTGAACTTATTGCTGTAAGTAAAACCAAACCTGTTGAGCAAATCACAGAAGCGATAAATGCTGGTCAAATTTCCTTTGGTGAAAATTATGTTCAAGAAGGTGTTGAGAAGATCAACTACTTTAAGCAAGCATTACCTGATACCCCTTTAATATGGCATTTTATTGGTCCTCTCCAATCCAATAAAAGTAAATTAGTTGCAGAAAATTTTGATTGGATGCATACCATTGATCGTTTCAAAATCGCTCAACGATTAAATGATCAACGTCCAACGCATATGGCAAAACTTAATGTACTTATTCAAGTTAATATTAGTCAAGAAATGAGTAAGTCTGGTGTCTCACCTTCAGATGTAACCGATTTAGTTAAACAAGTGATAAATCTCCCTAATTTAAGTTTGCGAGGTTTAATGGCGATCCCTGAAATTGAAAATGATTTCAACAAACAACTGAACGTTTTTCGTCAAATGCAACAACTTTTATATTCATTACAAGCTGACTATCCATTTATGGATACACTGTCAATGGGTATGACTGGTGATATGCAAGCCGCTATTGTTGCGGGTAGCACTATGGTTCGAATTGGCACAGCAATCTTTGGTGCAAGGCAGTATTTATGATATATTGCAAGGCATGTAAATTTTAAGGAGTTTTAGATGGCATCGATTTTCTTTCTAGGAAAAACTGTTTTAACCGTTTGCCTTTATATCATAATTTTACGATTATGGATGCAACGCATGCGTGTTAATTTCAATAATCCATTTACGCAATTTATCGTAAAAATTACTCAACCAATTGTAGGTCGTTTACGTCAATTTATTCCCTCAATCGGGCGATTTGATACTGCAACATGGATTATTTTATACGTGTTTGCATTAATCAAAATTATGTTTGTTTTTAGTTATGGCACCATCAATGCACCTTTATTTAATATTGATTATTTGTGGTTTGCTGTTGTAGCAATCATTCATGCGATAGGACATTTACTATTTTGGTTATTATTATTTAGAGCAATTTTTAGTTGGATTAATCGTGGACAAACGTTTACTGATGAACTGCTTGCTCAATTAACCGAACCGCTGATTGCGCCTATTCGCCGACTAGTACCACCTATCGGGTATATTGATATCTCATTTATAATTGTGGCATTTATTCTTATCTTTTTAAATTTGCTAGGTAATGATATTTTCGGTGTTTTGTGGATCTTACTTTAATGACTATACTTTAATAACTAAAGTAAAAGGGAGCGAATGCTCCCTTTATGTTAAATGATATGATCTTCCCAACAAATCACATCTTTTTCATAAACAATACGATTTTTAACTGAAATTTTTAGTTTATGCATCTGCTTTTTATTGCCTGTAATAAGCGGATGCCATTCAGGCAATCGACCATTATCTAAAAAGAAACGATAACTACAAGTTAATGGCAACCATTCGATAGTAAGTAAATTTTCTCGGGTTAATTTAATACAATCAGGTTCATATTCAAAACGATGATGATAGTGTCTGCACTGACAAGTATTCGAATCTAATAAGTTGCAAGCAACATTAGTGTATAAAATCTCATCGGTGTCTTCGTCCATTAATTTATTTAGACAGCATTGACCACAACCATCACAAAGTTGTTCCCATTCATTATCACTCATTTGATCTAAGGTTTTATATTCCCAAAATGGTTCGATCATACTTTAAAATCATCTTCTTTTAGCATTTGCAGAAAAAATCCATCATTTTTTATCTTTTCTTCAATTTCATCAGAAGTACCGACGACAAAACGTCTTTTTCCGTCAAGCAATACCTTCATAACAAACACTGGCGTACCAAAAATAGAAAGGATTTTTTCAGGAATGGTTGAAAAGTCATTCTCATTTTCCATATACAAATAACAATTCTCTTTTTTACTACTACGATAAATATAACACCACATCATAAGATAACTTCCTTACTAATCAGCACTTTTCCAGGCTATTTTGCAAATATACACCTGCACCAAATAGTCCCGGATCTTTATGAGTGATAACATACACAGGCACTTTTTTAACCAAAAATGACATACGGCCTTTATTTTCAAATGCATCTCTAAATGCCGATTTTTTAAAAAATTCTATGAAACGAGGCACAATACCACCAGCGATATAAACCCCACCTTGTGTATTAAGCGTTAAGACTAAATTTCCGCCAAATCGTCCCATAAAAGTACAAAAGTGATTTAAGGTTTGTAAGCAAATTGGACAGCTATTATCTAAGGCTCTTTGCACAATAATATCAGGGGTAATATCCTCTATGGGTTGATTATTGATTTGTAATAGTGCTTGATAGATATTAACAATACCATTACCTGATAAAAAACGTTCTGTTGATACACGCCCGAACTTTTTACGCAATTGCACTAATATACGATCTTCTTCATCGTTAGTCATTGGCAATTCAGTATGGCCTCCTTCACCAGATAAACTTATCCAGTGACCATTGATGTTAATCAGATGTGAGACACCAAGCCCTGTTCCAGCGCCATAAATAGCGATCGGATAATTTAAATCGGGTTCTCCACCACCAATTTTCACCACATCTTGTGGTAATAATTTAGGAATAGATGTCGATACCGCAGTAAAATCATTAATAACTTCAAGTGTAGTTAGATTAAGCTCTCTAATAAGTTCAGAACGAGAAAATGACAAATCATTATTAGTCATAGTGATCACATCTTCATCATCAATCGGGCATGCTATTGCAATGCAAGCCATATCAATTTTTACCGATTGTGTAGCTAAATAATCTTTGATTAATGTTAATAAAACATCGTGTTTAGCAATAAGAATTTTCGTGATTGCCGATAATTCATTAGTTGTTAAATTATATAATGCAAAGCGAGCATTGGTTCCACCAATATCGGTTACAAGTGCATATTGACTCATGTTATTCCCTTTTTTAACAAATTGATTGATTCTGTGCAAATTGTGAGCTGTTACACTTATGCGCTACAACAAGCTTAATCACAATATTATGAACTATTTCTTTAAACTTAACTAGTTTACCTTAATTGGCTATGGCTAAGAGGATTCTCCGCTAATTTTATAAGCGGAGAGTTGTAATGTGATACACAAATGAACTAAAACTTATAACCACTTTTTGAGTTTAAAATAAATATATGGTGCAACACCTGCAAGCAACATTAGAATTAACGAAAATGGATATCCATATTCCCATTTAAGTTCTGGCATAAATTCAAAATTCATCCCATAAGCAGAAGCGACAACTGTCGGCGGTAAAAAGACAACTGATACCACCGAGAAAATCTTAATAATGCGACTTTGTTCAATATTAATAAAGCTGGTTGCGGCTTGCATCAAAAAGTTCACTTTTTGAAATAGTGATTCATTATGTGGTACCAACGATTCAATATCGCGGATAACCTCACGAGCTTGTTCAAGTTGATCTACTGGCATTTTGGCTCTGCGCACCAGATAGTTAACTGCTCGTTGACTATCCATTAGACATAAACGAACTTTCCAGGCCGTATCTTCAAGTTCAGCCAAAGAAGTAATGGCTTCGTCATAATGCTCTTGAGCAGAGCGATCCATAATAATTAAACTGAGTTCTTCCAGTTCACTATAGATATTCTCGATTTGATCGGCTAATTGTTCAACTTTCACTTCAAATAGATCGAGTAATACTTCATAAGGATTCCCATCATTCATACCTTGATAGCGTGAACGCATGCGATATAGGCGAAATGCCGGTAAATCCCGCTCACGTAATGTGAATAAACGTCCGTTATGAACGGTAAATGCAACAGTTGAGTTGCCCGCACGATCTTCAGCATCTTCATAAAAAAAGAAAGAGTGGACATGCAATCCTTCATTATCTTCAAAAAAACGAGCTGACGCCTCAATATCATCTAATTCTATACTTGTAGCTAAGTTTTGTCCTAAATGAGTTAAAACAAAATCTCGATCGGCTTCTTCTGGTTCAATTAAATCAATCCAGGTCGCATTATTTATATCGCCTTCATTAATTTTCACTAACTGTTTGTTTTTTAGTCCAAACGCATTAATCATAAGGCCTCCTTTGTGGGAAATTTTTTAGAACATTGCATAAACAAATGTGTGGCATTATACTCGTTATAGCAATAAATTCCTATGTCTAAGCTAATCTTTCTGTATCTTTCCAATATGGAAGTTGTATTCCATTAATAAATTAAATTCGGTGATGTTGCTTCATTGTCATGTTACAATACTGAACTTAAATTTTTATGCAATTTTTAGGAGTTTATAATGGCAAACCGAGGTATTAATAAAGTCATTTTAGTTGGCAACTTAGGCCAAGATCCAGAAGTCCGTTACATGCCAAATGGTAACGCTGTGGCTAATTTTAGCGTTGCAACATCTGAATCATGGAAGGATAAACAAACAGGTGAAAACCGCGATCGTACTGAATGGCATCGTGTTGTCGTCTTTGGTAAATTAGCTGAAATTGCTGGTGAATACATAAAGAAAGGTACTCAAGTTTACCTTGAAGGCCAATTACAAACTCGAAAATGGCAAGATCAAACAGGTAATGATCGCTATACCACAGAGGTCGTGGTTAATCCTGTGGGTGGAACATTACAAATCTTAGGATCTCGTAATAACAGTGAAAGTTTTGATGATAACTCGCAACATTGGGGGCAAAGTGCCAATAACGTTTCATCTGCACCAGCTGCACCTGCTCGCTCATCGGCACCAACAGCGCCAGCAATGCAACAACCTAAAGCACCTGAACCACCAATGGATTTCGATGACGATATTCCATTCTAAAATTACCATTTTTATGTTGTTCAATAGTGGGCGTTAATTCGCCCATATATTATATCTAGCTTATTTGAATTATAATTATCTGTATTTTTTGCCATTAGGTCTTAATAATATTTATGTTAGAGCTTATACAAACTGTTGGTTTTGGGTTAATTTTGTTTATTCCGTTAACCAATCCGTTAACCACCGTAGTGCTACTACTTGGTTTATCGGGTGATATGACCAATGAAGAACGTAATTATCAGTCTAAAATGGCTTGTATTTATGTATTTGTGATTATGGTTGCCTCATTTTATTGTGGTCAATTAATTATGAGTACATTTGGTATTTCTATTCCCGGTTTACGCATTGCTGGAGGTATGATTGTTGGTATTATCGGCTTTAGAATGCTCTTTCCCCAGCAACCATCGCATAGAACATTGGAAGCAGATGCTAAAAAGAAGGAACCTTCCAATAATATTGCTTTTGTGCCATTAGCTATGCCTAGTACAGCAGGACCTGGAACAATAGCAATGATAATTAGTATGGCATCAACAGTAAAAAGTGGTGGTTATGATGTTTCAACTTGGGTAGTTTATACCGCCTCAATTTTGGTTCCACTATTGTTATGTCTTATTCTTTGGTTTTGTATGCGTAGTGCTGGTAGTATAATGCGTTTCATGGGGAAAAGTGGCATAGAAGCCACCTCACGATTTATGGGTTTTTTATTAGTCTGTGTGGGTACGCAATTTATTATTAATGGCGTCAAAGAGTTAATTGTCAATTTTCCTAATATTTAATTTTGCTGTTACTGAAATAAACTCGATAAAGTCGCTTGCAAATAACCATTCAATCGTCAAATTGTTGGTGCAAGATAACTTAATAAATATCAAATTGAAATAAAATTATAGCTTAGGTATATTTTTTATCATCTCCACTCGCATGAAATAATCATAGAGTGGTAATAGTTGTTTAAATCTCTTCGCTAACTTATCCGGCAAATCACCATTAAGCACGTCGTCTATTTGTTTGCTTGTCACCATGACAGTAAGGCTTTTGCGATTATACCATGTCGCAATTTTTTCATCTTGCTCTTTAATTAAAGGACGTTTATAACTTTCACCAACTAACGTAAATGGTTTTTTAACACAATTAATCACTTTTAAAAATTTTGCAGGATCCTTTAGTACTTCTTCCCGAAAGATATCCATTGTTTGCTTGGATGCACAATAATAACCAAGCCCAAACTGATACGTATCTTTACTAATTTCAAAGAAGTAAGCAGGTGCTTCTTTCCAATCACGATTCGGGCGTTTAAATGTGAGCCATAAGTGATCTCGATATAAGGATTTATCGTGTGAAAAACGGGTATCTCGGTGGATCCTTGAGATTGTTTTACCGATTGCCGGACGGGTTTCGAACCATTCGTCAATTTTAAGCATTGCCGGAGTTAACTGCTCAACGAGCAATCGAAAAGGTTTGACTAAATCATTATCATAAATGGCTCGATTTTGTTCAAACCACGATCGACTATTATTAATCCATGCATCTTGTAGAAAATTGAGTCCTGCTTGAGTAAAACCGGTAAACTGAGCCATTATAACTCCTTAAATAATTCTCTTACTTTGTCTAAATCTGCTTGAGTATCAACCCCTATAGCGGGAGACTGTTTAGCTACCGCAACATGAATTCTCTCACCATACCAAAGAACTCTAAGCTGTTCTAACATCTCAATTTGTTCAAGCGTCGATGGTGTCCATTTAACATACTGACGAATAAAACCTGTAAGATAAGCATAAATACCAATATGTCGTAGGTAAAAATCACCAATACTGGTTTGTTTGGATAAATCGGCAGATTTAGCAAATCGATCGCGTTCCCATGGAATTGTCGCACGGGAAAAATAGAGTGCATAACCATCTTTATCTGTGACAACTTTAACCGCACCTGTATTAAATGCCTCTTCGACCGAATTAATCGGAACAGCAAGTGTTGCCATACCTGTTTTAAATTGGACTAGATTGTTTGCCACTTGATCTATAATAATAGGAGGAATTAAGGGTTCATCACCTTGTACATTGACAATAATTTCATCATCAGCAAATTGATAAGCATCGACCACTTCAGCTAAACGCTCGGTTCCGGAATTATGTTTATCACTGGTGAGAATAACTTCACCGCCATAATCCTTAACTACATCAAAAACTTGTTGATGATCCGTTGCCACAATCACACGACTGGCTGATGATTTTTTGGCTTGTTCCATTACTCGAACTATCATAGGTTTACCATGAATATCTGCCAATGGTTTAGCAGGTAAGCGACTTGATGCATATCGAGCAGGAATAATAACTGTAAAATTCATAACTAAAACCTTATATTTTCATTATTCTTGAGTAAGCAATGGTTGGGATAGTTTTTGTGCTTCATTTTCCAGTAAAACGGGAATGCCCTCTTTCACTGTATAAATTAACCTATCTGTATAACAGATCAATTGCTGATGTACTGCATCGTATTCCAGTTCACCATGACATTTCGGACAAGCAATGGCGCGAAGAAGTCTCTCTTTCATTTTTTTATTCTCTTTGTGATTTTATATTGGCTAACAACCAACAAATCTGATCTATTGCCGCTGACGGTATCACTGCATCAATGGGCAAATACCACCAGTTAGGTAATGCAAATTGCCGACATTTTACCGCATCTTTTTCAGTCATTAAAAGTGTTTGTTCATTGGTGGCTAGATTTGCCAATAATGATAAACTAAATTGTTGATGATCTGCAAAAGAGGTGGTTTTTATAACATCTGCTTTCATCGCAGTTAACATAGCAAAAAAACGTTGCGGATGACTAATGCCAGCAATAGCACAAATATTATGCAGCTCAGCTAATTTCCTTTTTTCTTGTGTTAACAAATTTACCGCGTACAGCGGTGCTAATTGCATTGTATAAGTTTTATCGGGATACTGTTTATTTAGATTATTAACACTATCACCATTTATCATGATTAAATCGACTGATTGCAACCGGTTTGTTCTTTCTCTCATAGGACCTGCCGGTATCCACCAACCATTACCAAATAGACGTTTACCGTCAACAACAACAATTTCTATATCACGAGCCAGCGCATAATGTTGTAAACCATCGTCAGTTAAAATTACATCTAACTTGTGATGTTTAAGCAGTATTTGTACAGCTTGACAGCGATTAGGTGAAACTGCAACAGGGACTTGGGTTCGTTGATAAATTAATACAGGTTCATCACCGGCTTGTTCAGTGGTGGTATGTTCATCTAACATGAGTGGATAGTTATCAGCTTTACCACCATAGCCTCGCGAGACGATACCAATTTTTAATCCTTTAGCTTTTAAGGCTTCAATTAATCCAATTGCGAAAGGTGTTTTACCGTTACCGCCTACCGACAAATTGCCGATAATAATTACCGGAACTGGTGAATGCCAAGATTTCAATATTCCGGTTTGATATAATTTACGCCGAACATAGGCAATCAAACCGTACAAACAGGAAAATGGTATCAGTAACCAAAATAACGGATTTTTACCATACCATAACTTTTCAATCATAACTTAATATTCACTCTATTGTGTTTAGTCAATATCATCTGCGATGTATATTTATTGATAACTGTAGATACCTTATTTTACTCATAAATAGGTAAACTACCAAACCAATCATGATACCATCTAGGGCTTATTTCTCCTCGCATTGTTTTTAATGTCCAGTCATGTTTATTAAAAAATAGACTAATTTGACCTGATTTAGCCGTAATGAGAAAATCTAAATCTAATTCACGATAACGGGCAATGCTTTTATATGAAGGTAGCTTCCATGGGTTATAACGTGATGTAGAAGCAAATGAAAGTCGTGGTGCAACATGATTGATGAAAGTATAACTTGATGAGGTATTACTAGCATGATGAGGAATTTGTAAAAACGTCGATGCTAGTTTATTGTGATATTTTGCAACTAATTGATACTCTTGATTACGCTCTAAATCCCCTGTTAATAATAGCTTAAAATTACCGTCACTAATTTGTAAGACACAAGAATCCTCATTCTGGGCATAATCAACTAATTTATCCGGCCATAAAACCTGTAAAGTTAAACGATCCCAAGTTATAGTATTACCAGTAATACAGTGATAATGGTTATTTAGTTTAGAAGATGAACTCATCAGCCATGCATTAGGATAATATTTCTGAAGTTCAGTTAAACCACCAATGTGATCGTTATGCTGATGACTTATAATGATGCCCTGTACATCTAAATTGTGCCACTGTAAGAAAGGAATAATGATGCGCTGCATAGCTGAACTTTTTTCCCATTTTGCACCAGTATCATATAATATTGCTGATTTACCATTATGTAAGACAACAGCCAATCCATGCCCAACATCTAACATATCTAATCGCCATGAATAGTCCTGCTGTTTGAACAAAGGGCTAATTAGTATTATCCATAATACTAATAAAGTAATGAAAAATCGGCGCCAGCATCCGGTACGTAAAACAAAAATAAGTAACCAACCACTAATACTCAATAGATAGAGATTAGAACAAACAGTTAACCAGCCATAATTAAGCTGTTTTAAACAATAAAATAACCATTCCAGTGATTGTTCAGCAATAAACCAAAACCATAATGCAATATAAAAACAGTCAACAATAGTATAGAGTAGCGCCAATAAAATTGCCGGAAAGGTGCAAAAAGAGATAATAGGAATAGCAATTAAATTGGTTAATAATGACGCCATACTTATTCCATGAAAAATCAAAAGTTGAATGGGTAATAAAAGTAACATCAAACCCAGTTGTAAATGCAGTAATCTAACCAAATACCAACGCTTTTTATGTTGCATAAACCTAGGTAAAGGTATCCATTCAAAAAGAAAAATCAAACTTATAACGGCATAACAGGATAACCAAAAACTTTCAGATAAAATCATTAAAGGATCGAACAATAATAAGATAGCAATGATGCGATTAATTTTTTGCCAAGCACTGAGTTGATAATTGTAATAACGTAAATAGATCCAAACTGACAACGCCAAAATAGCACGCAATGCAGGCGGATTAAAACCTGTTAACCATGCATAACAAAAGGCTCCAAACCACCCAATTACAATAGGAATACCATAATAAATTAGACGTTGAGGCAGTAAAAACAAAGCTATTTTTACAGTGAATGAACAAATCATAAAAACCAATAAAATATGCATTCCTGATATTGCCATTAAATGTGCAACTCCAGTTTGTAGCATAATATTGCGGTTATCATCATCTAATTGAGTGCGATCACCAAAAGCCAATGCTAGCAAAATATCACGGTAAGAAAATAAGTTAATATAAGAGGTAGCCTGGTTAACGACTGTCTGTCTGATATTGATTTTGTCACTAACTAAATTAGCTTTAAGTACTTTTGCTGATAATAAATTTCGATTAGCAATCGCAAAGCGTTGACTATCAAATCCACCTTCATTTAAATAACTATGGACAACTCTAGTTTTTAACGTAAGTTGCCAGATTTGACCGGCTAATGGCGTTTGTGATTGATCCCAATAAACCGATATAGGTAGTTCAAAATCTAAAGGATGATTATCAATTTCAAGCAGAGTAAATTTAATAAAGTATGGCGATGAGTCTGCCAATAAATATCGGGTATTGAGACCATCAACTTTAGCTTTCACTAAGAGAGTTTTATCAATGTAAGTAATGGTATTGGTTAAATACTGTTTTGAATAAGCTGTTGACCATAAAAAGCTTAATATAAACACAGCAAAGATCATCAGATAATTGCGAAATTTAGACGGTATGAAAAACAGTGCAAAAGCTAATATAAATGCCAGAACATACCACTGATTATCGGTAGGTAATGCCCGCAAAAACATTAATGGCACACAACCTAATGAAGCACTAATTGCGAGTAAATCAAGTGAGTAAAACTGTCGCATTTTTTTAAACCACAATAATGTTGGGGGGAATAAATTAATCAGCCTAGCATGATATGATTACGAAATAATAATCCGTTGTTAGAATTTGGAGTTAGCTTCCAGTTTTATACTTTAGTTAAGGCTGTTGTCATAAACTCACAACCAAAACCTATGGTTATCGGTAGTTTCACTGCATAGTTAAATGGAAATTTTGATAATGTTCACTAAAGTATTTAAAGGGAAAATAATTTTTGAAAATTGTTTAGTATTGTTATTTACAGAAAATATTTATTTTTTTGAGAATAAACAAGTTATTTAATTAAAGATAGGACACGCAGAAAAAAAAGCCTTTGATTTCTCAAAGGCCTCTAGTTGAATGATATTTTTATGCTTTTGCAGCATTATTTACTCTTTCACGCAATTCTTTACCCGGTTTAAAGTGAGGAATATATTTATGTTTAACCTCAACATTGCCACCTGTTCTTGGATTTCTTGCTTTACGTGGGGCGCGATAATTTAAACTAAAACTACCAAAACCTCGAATCTCTACACGATCGTTACTCTCCATAGCTAAAGCGATCTGTTCAATGATATCTCTTACAGCATCATCAACTAGTTGCACAGGAAGGTGTGCCCGCCAGCTTACTATTTTTTCTGCTAAATCTGATCTGTTCATGGTCACTCCTTAATTATTTATGCGACATTTAATCTTTTCATTTTATACCACAAAAGAAAAAGAGGGCAAGCCCTCTTTTTATCTTTGAATAAATATTTTTTTATTCAGTTTTTGATGCAGCTTTAAACGCTTCTGCCATTGCATTAGTAAATGATGCATCTTCTTGAGTTGCAGTGTTATTTACAGCAGCAAGTGCTTCTTTTTCATCAGCTTCATCTTTAGCACGAATTGATAAAGAAATTGCTCGAGCTTTGCGATCGATATTAACGATTTTCGCTTCAACTTCATCGCCAACTTTAAGTACAGTTGTTGCATCTTCAATACGTTCACGTGCAATATCTTGTGCTTTTAAGTAGCCTTCAATACCGTCAGCGATTTCGATAGTTGCGCCTTTGGCATCAACAGCAGTTACTTTACCTTTAACAATTGTGCCTTTTTTGTAGTTAGCTGCAAAATTATTGAAAGGATCATCTTCAAGTTGTTTAATACCTAAAGAGATACGTTCACGTTCTGCATCAACTTGTAACACAACCGCTTCGATATCATCACCTTTCTTATAAGCTTTAACCGCTTCTTCACCTGGCATATTCCAAGAGATATCTGAAAGATGAACTAAACCATCAATACCGCCTTCTAAGCCGATAAAGATACCGAAATCAGTAATTGATTTGATCTTACCACTAACTTTATCACCTTTATTGTGTGATTCAGCAAATTGTAACCATGGATTTGGTTTACATTGTTTAAGACCTAAAGAGATACGACGACGTTCTTCATCAATTTCAAGTACAATTACTTCAACCACATCACCTAAGCTAACCACTTTAGATGGGTGAATGTTTTTATTTGTCCAATCCATTTCAGAAACGTGTACTAAACCTTCAACACCAGTTTCGATTTCAACAAAACAACCGTAGTCAGTTAAGTTAGTAACTTTACCAGTGACTTTAGTACCTTCTGGGTAACGTTTAGCAATTGAAACCCAAGGATCTTCACCTAATTGTTTCAAGCCAAGTGAAACGCGTGAACGATCTTTGTCAAATTTAAGAACTTTAACTAATAATTCTTGACCCACTTCAACCACTTCACTTGGGTGTTTAACACGTTTCCAAGCCATATCAGTGATATGAAGTAAACCATCAACCCCACCAAGATCAACGAATGCACCGTAATCAGTAAGATTTTTGATGATACCTTTAACTTCAGAACCTTCTTGTAGATTTTCAAGAAGTTGTTCTCTTTCTGCGCTATTTTCAGATTCGATAACTGCACGACGTGAAACCACAACGTTGTTACGTTTTTGATCTAATTTAATAACTTTTAATTCGATTTCTCGGTTTTCAATATGAGAAGTATCGCGTAATGGACGAACATCTACAAGCGAACCTGGTAGGAACGCGCGAACGCCATTAAGATCAACCGTAAAGCCACCTTTAACTTTACCATTGATTACACCTAAAACTGTTGCAGCGTCATCTACTGCTTTTTCTAGTGTTAGCCACGCTTCATGGCGTTTTGCTTTTTCACGAGATAAAATAGTTTCACCAAAGCCATCTTCAATTGAGTCAAGCACGACATCAACTTCGTCGCCAACTTGCACTTCTAATTCGCCTTGGGCATTTTTAAACTGCTCTACTGGAATTGCTGATTCAGATTTTAAACCAGCATCAACTAAAACAACATCTTTGTCGATAGCAACGACAGTACCGCGGATCATATTACCAGAACGAGTGTCTAGTTGATTTAAAGACTCTTCAAAGAGTTGAGCAAAAGATTCAGTCATATTTATTTACTTAAGTTAATATTAACGTCCACATTACTTCCTGTCTTGTGGGGTTGTTTACGATACTCCATTCTTCCTTATAATGGAGCTTGGTTCGCTTAGTAAGATTGCTTACAACGCGAGTTTTTCGGATATATACGTAATAGATTGATTAAAGACATCTTGAATAGAAAGTGATGTGGTATCAATTATTAGTGCATCTATAGCAGGTTTTAACGGCGCAACAGTTCGATTACGATCGCGTTCATCTCGCGCAGTTATCTCTTGCAAAATTTCGGCGAATTTAGCATGATTTTGCTTTTCTTGCAACTGTTTCATTCGTCTTTCTGCTCTGGAGTGTGCGCTAGCATCAAGAAAAATTTTAACAGGCGCATCAGTAAAAACCACTGTCCCCATGTCCCGACCGTCCGCAACCAGTCCCGGAGCTTGTCTAAAATCACGTTGACGCTGTAATAAAGCTCTTCTAACTTGATTGAGTGAAGCAACTTGCGAAGCAGCACCACCTGTCTCTTCTGTTCGTATATCTCTTGAGACATCCAAACCATCTAATAAAACTTTAACTTCTGCTTCGCTAGTATCAAAAGTTAATGGTAGATTTAACGCTAATTGAGCTAATTGATTTTCATCATCCAGCGCAATTTGATGTCGTAATGCTGATAGAGCAAGTACGCGATAAATTGCACCAGAATCTAACAGATGCCAACTAAAATGATTAGCTAACGCTTGACATAAAGTGCCTTTACCCACACCACTTGGTCCATCAACGGCAATAACCGGTACAATTTTATTCATGTTACTCTTCACTTAAACGTTTAAATTGTTGGAAATAATCAGGAAAGGTTTTCATAGTACATTTAGGATCTAATATTGTGACAGGTGTATCGGATAATGCAACCAATGAAAAACACATAGCAATACGATGATCGTTATAAGTCTTAATTTCAGCATGCGTCAGCTTAGCGGGTGGCACAATAGTGATATAATCTTGCCCTTCATCAACCGTTGCACCAACTTTGCGTAGTTCAGTCGCCATTGCCGATAAACGATCAGTTTCTTTAACTCGCCAATTATAGATATTTCGGATTGTTGTTGATCCTTTAGCAAATAAAGCAGTGGTTGCTATTGTCATTGCTGCATCAGGGATATGATTCATATCCATATCAATACCGTTGAGTTCACATCGAGTACACTCGATATAATCATCAGCCCAAGTAATGTTAGCACCCATTTTTTCCAATACATGTGCAAATTGAGTATCACCTTGAAGGCTTTTTTTACCAATTCCGGTCACCCGCACTGTACCACCTTTAATGGCTGCTGCAGCTAAGAAATAAGAAGCTGATGAAGCATCACCTTCTACCAAATAATGGATTGGTGATTGATAGCTTTGTTGAGCTTTAATCACAAAATTTTGGTAATTATGGTTAACTACTGTTACACCAAAAATAGCCATCATTTTAATGGTGATATCAATGTAGGGTTTAGAGACTAAATCACCGATAATGCTGATCTCAGTATCTTTCGGTGCTAAAGGAGAAGCCATTAATAAAGCGGTTAAAAATTGACTGGAAACTGATCCATTAACCTCAATTTTACCACCGACAAATCCACCCTGAATATGCAAAGGAGGATAACCTTCATTTTCGAGGTAATCAATCTTAGCTCCACCTTGACGAAGCGCATCCACCAAATGCCCAATTGGGCGCTCTTTCATTCGGGGTTCACCGGTTAACACTATATTATTGTGACCAAGACATAAAGCAGCTGCAAGTGGGCGCATAGCTGTACCAGCATTACCCAAAAATAACTCTAATGCTTGGGGAGTTTGTAATATTCCCCCTTGCCCTTCAATGTCACAAATCGTTCTGTCATGGGATAATTGATATTTGACCCCTAATGCAGCTAGAGCATCGAGCATATAACGTACATCATCACTATCGAGGAGATTAGTTAACCGAGTCTTTCCTTTACTGAGTGCTGATAGTAATAATGCGCGGTTAGAGACACTTTTAGAGCCGGGTAAATTAATCGTGCCATTAAATCGTTTTATGGGTTGTAATGTTAAGGATAACATGATAACTCTCTTTAATATTTTTAGATTCTTTAAAATTTTTCTAATGTTGCTTTTAACAAATCAATTGCTTGATGATCTTTAGCACTATTTTGCCATAATTTATCAAATAAATGACGATAACGTTTAATTGCATCATTAGAAGAAGTAATTGACGCAATACCTGTTGTAACATTAGGTAGCTCACCTAATCGAAACGGACTCATTGCCAATGAGATTGGTTGTTCATCACGATAAAAAATTTGGAACGTTATGGACGGTATAGCTTCTTGGGTAATAGCAATAGTTGGAGCAAAAGATTGCTGTTCTATTAATTCGATTAGGTGATAAACCTCTTTGCGTGCCAGTAACATTCTTTCTGATTTTTTACCCGGTGAAATAGTCAAATTACCTACTAAACCAATATGCAAAAAACGTTCGACATTACGTAAGCTAATCAGATTGATAATCTTTGGTACTGATTGGTAAAACTGATTTTTGCGCTCTTTGAGAATAGATAACGTGACAGCATAATTAGGTTTCGCTTGTAATTCTGTTGATTCATCTAGCATTAAGGCTAAATGGTTCAAATAATCAGGTGAGGTTAATAAAAAAGAGAAGGGATCAAAATGCGAATAGATATGTGTCGATTGCTCTTCCAATTGACGCATACGTTCAAAAAAACCTTCACCACTTGAGTAATATTCGGTATCAATACCTAGTAAACTGGCAAGAGAAGTATCTAATAAAGAAGCTAATCTTTCCAAAGTCTCAATTTTGACAATTTCACCTTTTTCTAAGCGATAAACCGCCGCCCTTGAAATTTTCAAATTTTCAGCCACATCTTCAGCACGTAAAGATGCAGCAATACGATAAGCCCGTAAACGCTGTCCTATAGCACAATAATCAATCGATCCTGTTATCATAATCTACTCAATTTATTCAGTTTTTGGCAGTGTATCACAAGGTGATAGCAATGCCAATTTTTGGCAAGAAGTTTCAGGTCAGGCATACGTTTTAGTATATTATTTTAATAAAACATCTTGTAATGCTGAGGCATTTTCAAATTCAGTATATTCAGTGATCGATTCTACTTGTTTTCCACCCTCTGAGGTTTTACCTAAAACTTGAGAAGCAAGCACTAATCCTTTTTGTTCCATGACTGAATGTTTATAAAAATCAATCAAATCTTGCTGGGTAATTTTTTTCAGTTGAGCTATTTTCTTGTCACGTGAATCAAAAGCAAAACGCGATACAGTATAGTCTAACAGATATCGTGCTAACTCTTCATCCAATGTCTGCGGAGGCATAGTGAGTTCGTCATGCATGGCTTTTTTATACTGTTCAATATCTTTTTTGGTTAAGGCTTCTAATTTACTTAACATAGTAGGATAAAATTGTTGATAACGTTTTAATAAATAAGCCGGATCGTATTGATTGCTTTGAATAATAAAACTTATGCCTGTTGATTTACCAATTGTTACAGGTACAGCAAATACAGCATAGCCGAGTTGTTCATTGGTACGCAATTGATCAAAAAACCAAGGTGATATGATTTTGTAAAGCGTATAACTCAATATCCGACTTGAAATTTCATCATAATTCGTAGGAATATAGCTCATTATCAAGGCATTATCGGTGCTTTTAGCTTGTTGAGTAATTTTGGCGGTTAATGCGTTTTTAATTATAAGATCCTTATTTGGCTTAAATTCAGCACTTCGTTTCAATGTCTTTTGAATAGAATGGTAAAGATCCAATGAATTCTCATTGGACAAATTACCCAAACTAAGCATATAAGGTACCGAATTAGTTAACAAATCATCGCGATAAGCCAATATATCACTCATATTGATTTGTGCTGTAACTTGTCGTCTTAGATCTCGTTCAAAATAGTGAGGTAATTCAGACAATGCATTGACCGGCTTAATGGCTAACAAATAGCTATTAGCATGATCGGCCGCATCAAGTTTTTGTAAGTACCAAGACTTAGCTAAAGCCAAACTTTGTTCATCAAGGGTGAGTTGGCGATAACTATCAAGTATTTTGGTTATCATTTCCGGCAAATGTTGATTAAAACCGCTGGCAGTGATCATCAAACCATTATCACTACTGGTCGATAATGATATACCAGCAACACTAGCTTGAAATTGTAACTGAGCTAAATTACGACTAACTAAATAGTCAAGTAAATCAAACGCCACTTTTGATTTGGCGTCAATAAACGCCTGATTATTTCTTAATGATACAACAATAGCTGCTTTAGGCTCTTTGTTAAAATATTGGCTAACAAAGTGTAAATGGTTACCGCGTGGACTAAACTCCGCTGGTTGAGATTGACTACTATTTTGGCTGATGATTGAAAAGTCATCCGGAATATAAGGATTTAACTCAGGTAAAGTAAATGAATAACTTTTACCTAGATTCGTCCAATTTGCTTTTTGCGAAGTGGTAATATTGTCAACCTTGTAAGGAGCATCGACAAAATAAGCTGTTTTATTAGTAACTTGATCCGGAGAGATCACCCAAATTCTGGCATTATCAGGCGTCAAACTTTTAATTCGCGCGGTAATAGCGGCTTGATCAAAATGAGTAGCAACATAATCAGAATTTAAAATATTTTGTAACGGATAGAACAGCAACTGATCTGACAACCACTCCACGTAGGACATATCTCGTTCAATCTCTTCATACTTAAACTCTAATGCTAAAACTTTTTTCAACTCTTGATAATAAGTATCAGAAATGCCCTCTTTTTGAATGAGTTGTAAATAATTAAAGATTGCTCCTATTACTTTATCTTTTTGCGCAAGCCCTTCATCGGTTAAATTGACATTAATACTAAAAATACCACTGTTACCATAACGAATTGGATCATTTGTGGCATTAATCCCTTCAATCAAACCTTGTTTTTGGAGCTGATCAAATAGTGTATTTTGGCTTCGGTTACTGATTAAATAAGCGATATATTCATCACTTTTATCGGCAAACTTAGCTATATTATTGGCTATTGGAAATTGTAACAGCAGTAATTTTTTCGGTTGTGCCGGTACCATTGAAATCTGTTTAGCTAAACAGTCTGGGGTTACCGCCGTTTTATCGAGTTGAGGAACATTGATATTTTTATTTGGTATTTGTCCAAATGCGGTTTCAGCTAATTTGATCAGTTTATTCATGGCTTGATGACTGTAAATCACTCCTACCATGATATTGGAAGAGTAATAATCTTGATGAAACTTGACTAACGCATCTTGTAATTTACTGGTAGATTTATCACTTAAAGTTTGTAAATTCCCCCCCGAAAACTGTGACGCGGGGTGTTTTTGATTAATTGTTTCAGAATCGATCTGACCAATTCGAAAACCGTCATTCGATCTTGCCATAGTCAATTCAGCATTTACGGCATTACGTTCTTTATCGGCAAATTGTGGATCTAAAATAGGTTCGGCTATGGCATTAGCTAAATAGTCTAACGCTGTATCAAGCGCACTATTCTCAACCTCGAAATAAAATGCAGTTCTATTTGCACTGGTACTAGCATTATAACTGCCGGCATGACGATTTAAGAAAAGAGAAAAACTCGCTGGTTCAGGGTATTTTTTCGATCCCATTAAGACCATATGTTCAGTATAGTGAGCTAATCCTTGTTGATCATTAGGATCTTGCAAAGAACCAACCGGAAGAGCCAGTGAAGCAAGTGATTTCACTGCTTTTGGATCGGAAACCAATAATACTCGCATTTTATTAGCCAGTTCAATCACTTGATATTGACGGGTATCACGATCACTTTGTTGTACTTTTTCAAGTAAAACTGGACGAGTAAGCTTATTTTCACTGGCAAAAGATGAGTTAAAAGTAAGTAATGCTAATATTGTAAAAACAATAATGCTAATGTTTATTTTATTCATACGATTTTCTTCTAGTAAATAATGTCATTATATTCTGAATTTCATAAATAAAGGAGTGAAAAAAACAATACCGGTGATAGATTGTTTTTAGTAGAAAACCCTCTACCATAAAGTATATTTTTAGACTTAAAACCACTTAAATAAGAGCTGAAAAGACTCAAAGCTACAAGAACAAAAGTAATACACAACAAGAATAAGTTCCGTTTAAGCGCTTGTCAAAAGTTTATTGTGATAATTGGTAAAAATTAGATTTGATAGATAAATTAAAGAGCTAGCAACCTAGCTCTATCCATTTATCATCTCGGTTGCCTTATAAAATAAGACATGAAAGATTAATGTTCGCGAGTTTTTCTGAATTCAACATCTGGATAACGTTCTTGAGTTAAATTCAAATTCACCATGCTCGGTGCGATATAAGAAAGATTATCACCGCCATCTAGTGCCAAATTTTGCTCACACTTGCGTTTAAACTCTTCAAGTTTTTTCGCATCATGACACTCAACCCAACGGGCTGTAGTAACATTTACAGGTTCATAAATTGCTTCGACGTTATATTCTGATTTTAATCGAGCTACCACAACATCAAATTGTAATACCCCAACAGCTCCCACAATTAAATCATTATTACTAATTGGACGAAACACTTGTACTGCACCCTCTTCTGAAAGCTGAACAAGGCCTTTTAATAGCTGTTTTTGTTTAAGCGGATCTTTTAAGCGAATTCGGCGGAATAACTCAGGTGCAAAGTTAGGAATACCGGTAAACTTCAGATCTTCACCTTGCGTAAAAGTATCACCAATTTGAATCGTACCGTGGTTATGTAAGCCAATGATATCGCCAGCATAAGCTTCTTCAACTTGTTCGCGATCCCCGGCCATAAACGTTAATGCATCAGAAATGTTCACATCTTTAGCAATACGTACATGCCGTAATTTCATCCCTTTTTCATACTGACCCGATACAATTCGCAAAAAAGCAACTCGGTCACGATGTTTAGGATCCATATTGGCTTGAATTTTGAAAACAAAACCAGTGAATTTATCTTCGCTCGCTTTAACTTCTCTTTTATCAGTTTGGCGCGGTTGAGGTGTTGGCGCCCAAGCAGTTAAGCCATCAAGCATATGATCGACACCAAAATTACCTAATGCCGTTCCAAAAAAGACAGGGGTGAGATCACCAGATAAAAAAGCGTCTAAATCAAACTCATTTGATGCACCTTGCACCAACTCAAGTTCATCGCGTAGTTGTTGGGCTAAATCATCGCCCACGGCATTATCTAACTCAGGATTGGTCAATCCTTTGATAATACGCACTTCTTGAATAGTATGACCTTGACCAGATTGATACAAATATGTCTCGTCTTTCACTAAATGATAGACACCTTTAAATAACTTACCACAACCGATCGGCCAAGTAATGGGAGCGCACATGATATTAAGTTCATTTTCTACTTCATCAAGTAGCTCCATAGGATCGCGAATATCACGGTCTAGCTTATTCATAAAGGTTAAAATTGGTGTATTACGCAAGCGAGTAACTTCCATTAACTTGCGAGTTCGATCTTCAACCCCTTTGGCTGCATCAATTACCATTAAACAGCTGTCTACTGCTGTTAAAGTTCGATAAGTATCTTCCGAAAAGTCTTCATGTCCCGGCGTATCTAATAGATTGACTAAACAATCGTTATAAGGAAATTGCATTACTGAGGTGGTAATTGAGATACCGCGCTGTTTTTCCATTTCCATCCAATCTGACTTAGCATGTTGTGCATTAGCTCCTCGTCCTTTTACGGTACCCGCCGTTTGGATCGCATGTCCAAATAATAATACTTTTTCAGTAATGGTTGTTTTACCTGCATCGGGGTGAGAAATTATCGCAAATGTGCGACGCGCGTTGACTTCATCTAAATAAGCTTGTTCTGTCATAAAATTAACTGTTTTTATCTACCTAAAAATAATCGCGTATTCTAGCAGGTATCATTTTATATTGCCATTTATGTTGTTACTTAGACTATTTACCTTATTTGTTTATCTATGCATAATACTTAACCTTAATATTAAAAAAACATCTTCGTTGTTATTGACAAGATGTTTCAGGTTAAACTAACGTTTTAGTATAAAACGGAACTTGCTATGAATATTCGTGATCTAAAATTGTACTTACATTTATGCGAAACTTGTCATTTTGGTATGACTGCTGATGCCATGCATGTTAGCCCTTCAACATTATCCAGACAAATACAGCGCCTTGAAGAACATTTTGGTCACCCACTTTTTATTCGTGATAATCGGCAAGTTCAAATCACGCAAGCTGGCGAAAAAGTAAAACGTTTTGCATTGCAAGTGGTTAGCCTGCATCAACAATTGCGACAAGATATTGATAAATCAGATCAGCAGTTAGTTGGCGAACTTAAACTTTTCTGCTCTGTTACTGCGGCCTATAGCCATTTACCTGATATTTTAGATCGGTTTCGGATCAAATATCCTTTAGTTGAAATCAAACTCTCAACCGGTGATGCAGCTGACGCTGTTGAAAAAACCCAATCTAATGAGGCAGATTTGGCTATTGCCGGTCGACCTAAACAACTGCCTGCTGGTGTGGAGTTTTTGAAATTAGGTGAAATTGAAATGGTATTACTGATACCAAAATTAAACAGTTCATTTAGTGATAAATTACACCAGAAAAAACCAGATTGGCACAATATTCCCTTTATTTTACCTGAGCATGGACCGAGTCGGCATCGTATTGATTTATGGTTTAAACAACAAAAAATCACTAGTCCCAAAATTTATGCTACAGTGGCCGGTCATGAAGCCATAGTCTCTATGGTGGCTTTGGGGTGTGGCGTGGCTTTACTGCCTAAAGTCGTCATGGAAAATAGCCCTGAGAGGATCAGAGAGCGAATTACAGAATGGTCAACTAATTTAATGCAACCTTTTGATGTCGGCATTTGTGTACAAAAAAGACGTTTATCTGAAAAAATTATTGCAGCATTTTGGACAGTTGCCAATCTGAATTTACCAAATAGCCAAATAAATGAAATATAATGTATAATCTGCATACAAAAATACCCCTTAACCTATATGATAGTAAGCATAATGCCAGCTATTTTATATTTTTTTAAATTAAAGTTAGATGATAAAAAGAATAGGAAATAATTGCGATGAAAAAAAAGAAGAGCATAAAACTAAAAACATTAGCTTCCTTACTACTTTTCACTACTGTTGTAGTGCCATGCTCATTGCATGCTGCCAAACCAAACAATCGCATAAATATAAATCGTACCAATATCAATTTAATTCATCAACCCGATTGGCTAACCATTGAAAGCTCCAATTATTACGAAGGTGATAAAGATGATTTAGTTACTGCTGGTTTAGGTTTTACCAAGCTATCTGGCAATGCCTTTGCATCTTCTTTTGCCTATCCATCGCAACCAACTTTACAAGAATTAAGACAAGCTAAACTAAACCGTTTCATTAATGTGAAAAATGGTGAGGGTTTAATGTTTGGTTTTAAGCGCCAAACCTTAACACCAATGTTTGACGGCAGAGTGCCGGGTACCGAAATTTTAGCAACTTATGATGATGACAATGTTACTGTAGGGTTGTTATTACAAATTCCGCTTGATTTCGATAAAAATAAACCTTGCATTGTTGCGATACCGGCAAGCGATTCTGACGGACTATTCAATGCTAGCGATGTACAAATTCGCGGTTTATGGGGATTAAAACACAATTGTGCAGTGATTTATAATGATAAAGGCGCGGGTAACGGGATTTATGATCTTACCTATAGACGAGGATATGGTATCAATGGTAAAAGCCAAAAAAGCAATTTACTTTTTGTACCTAAACTTAATGACATTGCTCAATATAACCAAAAATATCCTAATCGTTATGCAGTAAAACAGTTACACTCCAGACAGAATTCCGAACAACGTTGGGGTGAATTTGTTTTGAAATCGATTGAGTTTGCTTTTTATGAACTCAATGTTAAATTCTCCCCTTCTCAGGAAGTGTTTTTTAATAAAGATAATACACTCGTTTTAGTTTATGGCGCTAACGATGGTGGTGGTGCTGCATTAAAAGCTGGTGAACTGGATAAAGATAATATCATAAAAGGTATTGTGGCAGTTAATCCTCAGATACAACCTGTTTTACCCAAAAAGCCAGTAACTATTAAATATGGTACAAATACTGAAAAGAAAATTGAATCTAAATCTATCGCTGATTATAGCGCCTATGCATCGTTATATATTCCTTGCGCTGTACCGGCAATTGTAGCCAATAATGCTGACAGCTATGTCCCTTTTGCCGATAAATATAGATATTCGCAAAATCGCTGCGACGCATTAAAAAAAGCAAAATTATTAACTGATGGAACACCAGAAGAAGCGTTACAAAAATTACATCAATATGGCTGGACTACTGATATGGATATCCAACTCCCTTATTTCTATTACAAAGAAACAGTCAGTTTGCCCTATCAATATATAAGTGCTTATGGACGCTTTGATGTTAGTGAAAATATGTGTAATTATTCTGTTGCCAGCACACAGCAAGATCCTATTTACTATATTGGCAAAGTAGCGCCATTAACAAAGGTTAACTTTGAACAACTTTGGGGACTGGCTAATAGTCATTTACCTTTGTGGCTAGGTGACGATGCGACAGTGTTAGATCTGGTTAATAATGATGACCTTAACTCACCAAAACGCGATTTCTATTCAACTTCTCAACATAAAAACTCGATTGATTATAATACCAAAGGTGCGATCTGTTTATATAAAAAATTATCAGACTCACGCGTCCAAAAAGGACTAAATCAGGTCAAATCAACAGGTAATTTAAATAAAATTAAAACATATATTGTTCATGCACGTAATAATGTCAAACAGTTACCTGATTATACCTCTCGGGCTTATGTAGGATTGAATAGCCAAGTAGAGGGAAAAGCAACCCAATTACGTTATATTGAAGTAGAAAATACCAGTTATTTAGACGGTAACTTTCCATTTGATAATCTCCTACTTCCGATTGATTTTTATGGTGAGGATGCCATTGAGTGGTTATGGGCCAACTTAACAAATCAAGCAACCTTGCCTGAAAGTCAGGTTGTTAGAGCTAAAGCCCGAGGTGATAAGATAGGTTCAGCGCCAGAAGTAACAGCTAAAAACTTAGTGCCAATATCACAAACACCTAAGCGTAATGATGTAATCAAGCAGGAAAACGGCAAAATTGCTATCCCTGAATAAATATGATTTAGTTCAATAACCGTCACGATTAACGAGTTAATCTATTACTGAGTTTAACTCGTTACTCTTTAGCAAAAAGCTCGATACTATTTATTTTTTATTGATGGCTGTACAGCTAAACACATATTAGGATAAAGGATAAAAAATTGTGATTCTAGTGCTGTATAGTGGTGTTGGATATCAACAATGGTCTCTTGTAATAGATAGAGTTTTGGTCGTCTTGTGGTCATTCCTCTTAATACTTTACCAACAAAATCAAGTGATGCATAATTTTCTAACCATTTCCCTTGCCACATAGCCTGCATAAAATGCTGATAATCTGTAGGATAAGAAGCAATATAAGGTTGAATTTGTTGCTGTGTTCTTAAATTAAATTCTGCCACATTACCTGTGATACCAAAATCACGCCAATATTTAGATAAGAAATGATCCCAGACAATATCTAAAGCAATAGGTGCCACACGTCGATGCGTTGTTCGAAATAGTAATTTAGCTTGTTTAACTTCTGGCAAACTATCGGTCATGGTATCAATTTTACGATGTAACATAATACCATCGGCAATTGATTGCGGATAAGTAGTATAGGGATCGCCTTTTACAAAATCAGCAACCGTATTGCCAATTAAAGAACTGTTGGCTAAAGTGGCTAAATGCAAGTGTGCAAGAATATTCATGGTTTAGTAAGTTGCTTTATTCACGACGGCGAAACTCACCTTCAGCAAATCCTTCACGCCAGTAACTGATAATCTGCACAGCATCAGGAGATAATTGGGTATATTTATCTTTTATAGTATGGCGTAATTGCTGGGCTAAGGAACTTTCCATACCTCCCCAAAATAACAAGTCGTCATAAGAGGTTAAATCAGCAGCCATAACGGCATCAATTAATTGATTTGGTTTGTTTTGATCGCGAATCAACCAATTTACTTGGCTATCATCCTGCTTAACTAATGGCATAATGTCAGACGGATAATTAACCTCAATAAAAGCATATACTTTCTGATTTTTCGGTAAATGCTCCAGAGTATAACAAATGCTAGGCACTGCCGAAATATCGCCCATTAAAATAACTGGTTTCCCAGAAAATGTTACTTTACCAACCGTACCAACAATACCAACTTGATCGCCCGGTTTTGCGTGCTGAGCCCAAAGCGTTGCCAATCCTTTAGGGTGAACAGCAAAATCAATCAATAGCTGATTAGTCGTCTCGTCATAACCTCGAATACTGTAGCTACGCGCAAGTCTTCGTATTGTTTCATTAACAACGATCTTATTATTTTCATCCAATTGTGGAAAAGTAATCGTGCCAGTTACAGGATCGGTAAATAACAATTTTAAATGAGGACAAATCCATAAAGGATTGACAGTCAGATGCTTATCGCTATGAAAATAGATTCGAATAAAACTCTGCGAGATCCTCTCAACTTTTAATACCGTCAACAGTGCATTTACAATAGCTCTCTTCGGTGATTCAGGCATGATTGATATCCTCATATTTCGTTTTAACTAGCTTGATTATCATACAACAAAACCAATAAATGTTTTCATTTTTTATGATAACCAAACTAATATTACCAGACTGGTTAATCGTGATATGAAGATAATAATTAACGTTTTATTGTGTTCAATACGTTAATGATCCAAAAGCACTACACCAATCTTGATCAAACTTGGTGATTGCGGCATCGACAGCAGGATCTGAAATAAACAGCTCTGCCACATCAACCGGTAAAGTAATCCCTTTACATCCAGCTAACATACAGTTGAGTGCTTGTCTTGGGGTTTTAAAACTTGCAGCTAACACCATAGATTCAGGGCAATGTAGATCTAATAAATTTTGTAACTCCTGCACGGTTTCTTTACTGTTACCCCCTTGTGCATCAATTCGATTAACATAAGGAGCAATATATTTAGCACCCGCTAGCGCACCTAAAAAGCCTTGACCCGCACCGTAAACCGCCGTGCCTAATGTTGGTACCCCTTGTTTGCTCAACTCTTTAATGGCAATTAACCCTTCGGCATTAACCGGAATTTTAGTCACTAAATTAGGGACAACTTTTCTTAATTGCTCTGATTCTTTTATCATCTGTTTAGCGTCGCTGGAAAGGACTTGAGCAAATAATAATTTGTCTGCACCTAAAATATCTTGAAGTTCAGCAAGTAATGAGAAAATTGGCTTACCCGATTTAGCCACTATACTTGGATTAGTTGTAACACCACTAATGGGTAATACTGCTGCTAAACGTTTAATGGCTGCAATATCAGCGGTATCTAGATATAATTCCATAGTTAACTCCTAATGGATGAATATTTTAAAAATGAATTGATTTATGATCTACATAGTAAAAAATATTTAAGAATTAACCTAGAAGACAATTTTGCCATTTACTGGATTTTTGTACGCTTCCTTAATAAATGTGAGATAGATCACATAATTAAATTTTCTTGGTCATTTTTCTTCAAAATCATGACAATGAGTGAATTGCATCACCACTTATTGTAAGTATATAATTCCAACCAATAAGCAATTATTTCACTTATAATCAATAAAATATCATGAAGATAGCCATAAATAAGATATTAACTGAACTGGTCAATCATCAAAAAAAAATTAACCATATTTATTTCGCTAATCATCATTCGCATGCTCCTTTGCATGCTTATCAGGTTGATTTTCCTAGGATAGAAATCATATTAGAAGGAGAACAGCAAATACAGTGGGCCGAGAGTAATGGCGAAGTCGTGCAACAAAATCTATATCGTGATGATTTATTATATATTACACCTAACAGTTGGAATAAACCTTTGTGGCAAAAGCCAGTTACTTCGTTAAGTATTTTATTTGGTAAACAGCAAATCGGTTTGAGTTTATTACATTGGGATGGCTCGCAATTAATCCCTTATGGACAAATTAATGCGCCACGACGAGGACCAAGAGTTGGCACATTTATTATTCAAGCCTTATCCGAATTGACTTGGCATAATCAACCTAACCAACAAAGTCAAACAGCACTGTATCTGATACTAAGTTTACTCAGTAATACACTTGATTTAATTAACGTAAAAGTTGAAACCGCCTCTAAAACCACTAGTTTATTTGCAGCCATTCGACAGTATATTGATACTCATTTTCGTGAAGATGTGACCCGCGATTTTTTAGCCAATATGTTCTATATTTCTCCTAACTATTTATCACACCTATTTCAACGTGAAGGCAATATAGGGCTAAATGAATATTTGAATCAAATTCGCTTAGAATATGCCAAATCACTGCTGAAAAATTATGATTTAAATGTTAAAGAGATTGCCCTTGCCTCCGGTTTTAAGGACAGCAATTACTTTTGTCGGGTTTTCCGCAAGCAAACGGAACGTACGCCAACTGAATACCGACGACAATATCACAGTAAATTGTCATAATCATAGTAATAAGTCACTTTAAAACCGTTTTAATTTACTAACTGATTCTATGTCGATAATGATAATAATCAATGTGATAACAATTATCATCGACCGCTTTATAATGATCACTCACCATAAACAACGGTAATAAAGCGATTCCCTGACTTTGTTCGACTAAATTCAATAACATACTTAGCGAATCAACCGTAATGATGTTAGCTGCATCACCATATAATCTTAAAGTTAAAGCTCTTAAAGGACAATCCTCATCATGATTAATCAATATAGGCAACTGCTTCGGCGTTTTTGCTGATCGACTTTGTAACAATGAGACAGGTAACGCCAGCGTTTGTATCAAATAATAATCGGGATGATTAAGTTGAGTAAAACAGATCACTTCATCATAACTTCGTTGATTAATAATATTATTCATTTCACTGGTTCTTTTGATAGTAATATCAGCAGATTCAATGGTATATTTTGCACTCTCAATGACAATAAATTGGAATAGCAGTTCAGAGATCAGTAAAGTTGGACGCAAGCATTTAAATGATTGTTGTAGTTCAGCAAATTTATTTAACGTCTGACAGGCAAAAGTATAAAATTGCTCACCTTTTTCTGTAGGTTTAATTCCAACAAAGCTACGTATAACCAGCGTGGTTTTCAATTCCTGTTCCATTTTTTTTAGGTGTGCCGTCACATTGGATTGCGTATACCCTAAAATGTTGGCGGTTTTATTTAAACTTTTCACTTCATAAATCGTTTTAAAAATTTTTAATCCTTTAAAATCCATTTTGCCTTATTCCTTATCACTATTTTTGATACCCCAATCATAAATTAGAATTATTCAAACCTCAATTAAATGCCTAGAATAAATCAACTTAATCAATGAGGAATACAATATGCAAGCAATGCAATATAAGATTAACTTACCTGCCGATTATGATATGCAAATCATAAAAAATCGGATTAAACAAAATGGTTACAAAACGGATCGTTTTGAAGATCTGTTATTTAAAGCCTATCTCATCTCAGAAAAAGATAACGATAATCTAGCTAATAGTTATTGCCCACTTTATGTTTGGCGTCAAACTACCGGTATGACTAAATTTATCTTTGATGGTTATTTTGACAATATTATTGATTCTTTTGGCTGGCAAAATATTAATATAGGCGTTACATCTAACGTTGAACTGAGTGAATCTTTTTCGCAAAGTAGATATGTTTTAGCTCAGGAAGTAAATATTCCTACACAAGTACCATTAAAAGATTTTTGTTTCAAAAATGTGCAATATCCAGATGAATTAGCAAACGTGGTTATCTATAATCCAGACAAATGGCAATATGTTACTTTTACTTTCTTTAAAGAAAGACCAACCACTACCAAGCATAATTTGTATACAGTACTACACCTTTCATTGGGATAAATCATTACCCTGAAAATTATTATTAACAAGCAATTACAGTGACTTAGAATCAAACCATATTACATTAAAAAATAAGGGGCTAGCAAATCCAGAACATAATCTTATTTTAAATAAAGCAAAAAAATTTAATTGTCAAAATAGTTTCATATGATATAGTTACAAATGAAACTATTTTTTAAGGTGTTGTTTATGGCTATTGAAATTACAACGGTGGAAAAGATCATTAATAAATTTCAGTCCAAAGGATTTTCTGCCAAATATGATGAAATCTATTTAACCCGTTTATTGCAGTTCAGCACAGAAACTTTACTCGAAAATCTAAATGAAATCTATAAACAACACCAACTAGATGACAAACTATTTGCGGTGCTATTAGTCGTTCAATGGCACAACCCTCAAGGCGTAAAACCGTCACAAATCAGTGAATTGACTAACTTTTCCCGAGTACAAATCACCCGCTTTGTGGATGCTTTAGTTGCTAATAATTTAGTTACACGTAAACAAGTCCCTAGTGATCGCCGTTCTCATTGGTTAGTTTTAACAGATAAAGGAAGTGATTTTTTTCAAAAACAAATGCCACCTATCGAAAAAAAAATTGTTGCTGCATGGCAAGTTATTACGGCAGAAGAACGCCAACAATTACGATCGATTTTACACAAACTTTTAAAACACATTGCCCAATAATTCCTAGCGAGAACACTAATGAAAACGAAGAAGAAATCTATCATAATAATTGCATTAGTGGTGATTGTGGCAATCAGCTACACTGTGTGGTTAGTTTGCAAAAGCACACCGCCACTAATATTGTATGGTAATGTTGACATTCGCACCGTCAATAGCAGTTTTCGCGTGACTGGACGCTTATTGCAATTAAATAATGAAGAAGGTGATCAAATTAAACAAGGTGATCTGTTAGCAAAACTTGATGACAAGCCTTATCAGATCGCTTTAGCACAAGCGAAGGCAAATTTAATGGTGCAGCAAGCTCAGCTTGACCTTGTCACCACCGGGTACCGTAAAGAGGAAGTAGCTCAAGCAGCAGCCCAAGTTTCACAATATCAAGCAACTTATGATTATGCCGAAAGTAACTATCAACGCATGGTAAAATTAATTAAAACGTCCTCAATATCCAAAGATCAACTGGATAACAGTTTAACTTTACGTAACCAAGCTAAGGCTAACTTGCAAACTGCCAAGCAAAAACTTGATCAATTAACCAATGGCTACCGTAAAGAAGAGATCGAATCAGCTCAAGCCTCAGTTGCTATGGCTAAAACACAGTTAGAGCAAGCCGAACTTAATTTAGCTGATACCGAACTTTATGCCCCGTCAAATGGCACCATTTTAACGCGCGCGATTGAACCTGGAACTATGTTGACCTCTGGTACACCTGTTTACGCGATCTCTTTAGATCGCCCTGTTTGGGTTCGTGCTTACATTGATGAGGTCAACTTAGCTCAAGCTATTCCTGGCAAAGAGGTTTATATTTATACTGACGGGCGACCAGATCAAGCTTATATTGGTAAAATTGGTTTTGTCTCGCCGACTGCTGAATTTACCCCTAAAACCGTTGAAACACCGGTTTTACGAACAGACCTTGTTTATCGATTACGCATTCAGATTAATGCAACAGGCTCCGGACAAGCCGACGAACTTTTGCGACAAGGAATGCCAGTAACGATTAAATTTACAAAATAATGGTAATTGTATGCAAGCTTGTAATCAAATTGTTTTACAACATGTCGAAAAGCAGTTTGTACAAAAAAAACAATCACCAACAACTGCAATTAAACAATTATCCATAACGATTTCAAGTCAAGGGGTAACGGGATTAGTTGGACCTGACGGAGCCGGTAAAACTACCTTACTACGTATGCTTGCCGGACTCCTTTCGCCAACACAAGGGAAAATCACGGTAGCTGGATTAAATCCGACTGAAGAGAGATCGCAATTACGTGCCATTTTAGGTTATATGCCACAAAAATTCGGTCTTTATGAAGATCTCACCGTAATAGAAAATCTTAATTTATTTGCTGACTTACGTGGTATATCCCAAAACGACCGTAAACCGCTATTTGCTAAATTACTCAAATTTACCGATCTTACCCGTTTTACCGATCGTCTATCTGGCAACTTATCCGGCGGTATGAAACAAAAATTAGGACTTGCCTGTACTTTGCTGGGTGATCCGCAAATATTACTACTTGATGAACCGGGGGTTGGAGTAGATCCTATTTCACGGCAGGAATTATGGAACATGGTACACCAACTGGCTAAGCAAGGGATGCTGATTATCTGGAGTACTTCTTACCTTGATGAGGCTGAACAGTGCCAAAATATCTTACTCCTCAATCAAGGACAACTCATTTATCAAGGCGATCCCTCATTACTTAACCAACAAGTAGCCAAACGAGTTTATTTACTCTCTTCGCCTTATCCACATCGCCAGTTATTACAAGCTGCACTAAAATTACCCCAAGTGAGCGACGGCGTTATAGAAGGCGATAATATTCGATTAATCTTAAAACCGGAACAAACCATTGAGCAGGTGATCACCAAATTGCCTACTACCGACATTACTTTTATAGCAACACAAGGGCGTTTTGAAGATGCCTTTATCGATCTACTAGGTGGTATTGAAAATAAACAATCAATATTAACCAAAATCATGCCTAACGTTATAAACACCTCCAACGATATTGTCATTGAAGCGAAAGATCTGACTCGGACTTTCGGCCGTTTTATAGCCACTGATCATGTTAATTTTGCCATTAAACGCGGAGAAATATTCGGTTTACTAGGTCCAAATGGAGCCGGTAAATCAACTACCTTTAAAATGATGTGCGGTTTGCTACCTATCAGTTCTGGTCAAGCGCTTGTACTGGGATTAGATCTCAAAAAAAGTGCCACTCATGTGCGCCAGCGTATTGGTTATATGGCACAACGTTTTTCGCTGTACGATAAATTAACTGTTCAGCAAAATTTAGCTTTCTTTTCTGGTATTTATGGTCTAATGGGGCGTGAACAAACTGAACGCATCAATGAGATGATAACAGCTTTTAATTTTGAACCGATTTTAGAACAAACACCAGAATCCTTGCCTTTAGGATTTAAACAACGTCTGGCCTTAGCCTGTGCATTGATGCATAAACCTGAAATTGTTTTCCTCGATGAACCCACTTCAGGCGTCGATCCGATCACTCGGCGCGAATTTTGGATCCATATTAATAGTTTAGTTGAAAAAGGTGTCACGGTAATGGTGACGACTCATTTCATGGATGAAGCAGAGTATTGTGATCGTATTGCATTGATTAACCGAGGTAAAGTGATTGCCTTAGGTTCACCAAGTCAACTAAAACAACAAATCAATGCCAATGCCACAATGGAGCAAACTTTTATTAAATTAGTACTTGATTCACAACAGGAGGTAACTGCATGATATTTTCGTTGCCTCGCACAGTTACACTATGTAAAAAAGAGCTAAAACAAATTATTCGTGATCCAAGTAGCTGGCTCATTGCTGTAGTTATTCCTTTATTATTACTGTTCCTTTTTGGTTACGGTATTAGTTTGGATTCAAACAAAGTACGCATAGGTGTGTTAATTGAACAACAGAGCCAGTCAGCAAATGATTTTGTACAAGTATTAAATGGTTCACCCTATATTGAACCAATATTTGATAGCAATCGACAAAATTTATCAGCAAAATTAAGTAGTGGAGATATTCGAGGCATTGTCATCATTCCAGTAAATTTTGCCCAACAAATGCAAACTCAACAAGCCAAAATTCAACTGATAACTGACGGTAGCGAACCCAATACGGCCAATTTTGTGCAGGGTTATCTATCAGGAATTTGGCAGATTTGGTTGCAACAACAAGGCCAAAATCAGCTCATTCATCCAACTGCAAGCATTGATATAAATTCACATGTTTGGTTTAACTCAGCTGCGATTAGTAAAAACTTTATTCTGCCGGGCGCAATTACGATCATTATGACGGTTATTGGCTCAATTTTAACTTCTTTGGTCATTGCTCGGGAATGGGAGCGTGGCACAATGGAAGCATTACTCTCCACACCTATGACCAAACTTGAATTCATTCTTTCTAAACTAATCCCCTATTACTTATTAGGGTTAGTTGCCTTAGTTATCTGTTTTTTGGTAACAGTATTTATATTAAATGTACCGTTTCGAGGAAAGGTGACGCTATTATTCATTTTAAGTAGTCTATTTTTATTTGTGATTTTAGGATTAGGTTTACTTATTTCTACTATTGCACGTAATCAATTTAATGCTGCCATGATCGCCTTAAATGTCGCTTTTTTACCTACAGTCATGCTCTCAGGGTTTATTTTTGAAATTAGTAGTATGCCGGTAGTGATTCAGATTTTTACCTATATCATTCCAGCGCGTTACTATGTAAATATTTTACAAAACCTGTTTTTAGTCGGTGATGTTTTATCAATGTTGATTGTAAATACTGGTTTTTTACTGATGTTTATGTTGCTGTTATTTATCGCAATCCTTAAAAAAACCCGATTACAACTAGATTAAGGTAAGGCCGGAGACTATGTTAAATTTCATCAAAAATACTACTTATTACCGCACATTGACCTTAATCAAAAAGGAGTTGGCGCTATTATGGCAAGATAAACAGACTCGAATTATTTTAATCATGCCGGTTTTACTACAAATTTTTATCTTTCCTTTTGCAGCAACGCTTGACGTTACTAATGCAACTATTGCAGTATTCAGACCAAATATTGATGAACCAAGTACCGAACTGATTCATCGTCTCTCGCATGCTAATAGTTTTTCAAAAGTACTAGTATTAGACTCACAGTTAGCCATTAACGATACCATTAATCATCAAAGAGCCTTATTAGTCGTGCAATTTCCGGATGATTTTTCGCGTAAATTACTCAATGGGCAATCGCCCCAAATACAGGTTATTTTAGACGGTCGTAAGTCTAACAGTGCGCAAATTGCGGCCAATTATGTTCAACAAATTATTATGCAGTATCAGCAACAACGCCTAGATCAGACTAATAATGGTTTAATTGTACGTCATCGATTTAATAGTAATTTAGATTATAAATATTTTATTTTGCCGTCCTTAGTTGCATTAATTACCACCATTGGTGTAATGATTGTTACCTCATTATCTGTTGCCCGTGAGCGTGAACAAGGCACGCTTGACCAATTACGCATTTCGCCCTTAGCAACTTGGCAAATTTTTATTGGCAAAGCTATGCCGGCGATTATTGTTGCCACCTTACAAGGTAGTGCTATACTTATTGCCAGTATCTTCATTTATCAAATTCCATTTCAAGGCTCTTTGTTATACTACTATCTTTGCATCATGAGTTATGGCTTATCATTAGTAGGATTTGGATTATTTATTTCGGCACTCTGTTCAACCCAACAACAGGCATTTATTGGTATTATCACCTTTATGGTACCTGCCATTTTATTATCGGGATTTATAGCACCAATCGAAAATATGCCCTTATTTTTACGTTATATAACTGAACTCAATCCGGTTCGTCACTTTATTGAACTCAGCAAACAGATTTATCTGAAAGATGTTAGTTTTACGGTTATTTGGTCTAGTTTAGGTAAACTGTATGCCATTACAATTTTAATGGGTAGTATTAGTTATTATTTATTTAAAAAATATATATGATACGCTATGTTACTGTCATATTTATATTAAAACGTATAGTTAACCTGAAACTTCTTGACAAGATAAATTTAATCTGCTCTCAATTTTTCCCGGCATAAAAATTTCGCCCTGTTACGCTACGCTTCACCGGACGAAATTTTTAGAGAAGTCCGCAAATAAACTTAACTTCAATTGCCAATAGATACTTGTTTAAGTACCATTACACTAACATAAACCCTTTTACTCACTAAGTGGCAAATTTAAATTCTCATCTAACCCTTTTTCTGGAAAGGTGATTTGTCGAGTTTTCTTGCAGGTAACTTTATTAGTACTATTCATTATTTGTTCCGCTTGTAATAACTCATTTAATTGCGTGGTATACCAAGCTTTATAATTAGCTAGATCTACTTGCCAATTTCCTTTAATTTCATAACCATAAGATTGTTTTAACAACTGTGTAGCGTAACGTTTTTCTAACACCAAAATAGGCAATCCTGCTCTAAGCACCATTAAATTATCAAGTTTTTTATAACGATAACCACACACTTTAACGCCAAGTTTTAATTCAGTTATTGCCAAATATAACGATACTCCAAATAACTGTGCAAATACTCCTTCGCGAAAGAAGTAAATACTATCACAACACTGGCTCTGTTTTAATTTCTGCTCTATATTCATAACTGATCCAATCTGTTTAATTTATTCGTTCGGTATTATTTTACTCACCTATAACCAATACCCTTAAGTTAACTCAAATACTCTTTGAGGTTAAAACTAGTGATCTTTAACTCTAATACTACTTTGTTAAGGTGTTACACAAGCAGCTCTCAGAGCAACACCAGTGGTATTAAAGGTAGAATCGTCATGATCAGATGAAAGATCTATATCCCCCAAATACGATCTAAGTATCAATCCGCGACCGTTATAACGTGATCCTCCCATTGCATTCTCTGCTATACTGTTACTCCAATAACCAATATAAACATCCCAATCACTATTGGCATAACCACTACACTGGTTTGAACTAGTACCACTTTGATAACTGCGAATATCTTCGGTTTCCCAACTATTAGCTAAACATCCCCATTCATTATTTATTCCTCCCTGCCACTTTGACGGACTTTCTTGATAACTTAATTGACGACGGGAATTTTCGGAATCATTATCCCATAAGCCTTCTCCCCAACCGATCCATTCATCAAGCGTATTGACGTAATCATTCATATCCGGCAACCGATAACCACTACTCAAACTTGCACAATATGACCTTGCTTCTGCTTGTGTATTTACTTTTACTTTAGGTTGCACTATATACCAACGCATTATACGAAATTCGTATAACAACCGACTCTTACTACTATCTGCATATAACTTAAATGTAACCGGTTTGAAACTTTTATCTCCTACAGTGTTATACCGGGGTCCGTTTAAGGTTATCTTTAAACCCGGTTCTATTTCACCTAATGAATCACTTGAACCATAGTCGTTACCTGCTTCCCAAAGATTAGTGTTACCAGCAGTTAAAGTTAAACTTACATTACCTCCTTCTTCTGCAGTGACTTTATTACCATTAATTGCTACCACTTCAGATGGCGTAATACCTTTCATTAATAAATAAAAATGTAATCCATGTGATCCGGTACTTGGAAAGTTATTGTTATAGATTGATGATTCTCCAAAATAGTTACCACTATTAGCAGCATTTGATACCATATATCCCTTTGCAGCTGACCAAGTCATCCCGCCATTCCATGCATTAGCCAAATTAGGTTGCGCATAACATACCGATCCTGCTGCTTTATTTGGGGTGATATAATATTTATGACTGCCACCAGTAAACTCACTAACACTGGGTATGCCATATTGGGTCTTTAACTGACCATCGGTTGAAGTAATGGTTAATATATAAGGTGCTTCACAAGGATTTAATAGTGTATCTGGATTACTTTTAACAGTTGATGTAATATCAGCATAATAGTATCCCCCCCACCAATTTAGTTTTTTGCTTTCCCATTTTACCGTAATACTTCCTGTACTAATGGCATCACTATCGCCATCTTCATCGCCAAAATAATTATATGGCGCTTTAACTAAATCATTCATATTAATAGTTGGATAATTATTATTACCGGTATCAGGTAAAGGTACTGCCGTCTGTATTTTAGCAAACGTATCTGCAACATTGGGGGATTCTATCGGGTTGCTTTCACTTGATACATCATCGTCTGCTTTAATTATTTTACCATCCGATAAAGTGATACCTAACAGTGTACTGGTGTCATTTATCTTGGTTACGCCTTCGTCAAAAGTTATATAGGGTGAACTGCCATGAATGATTTCAGCTGTTTTGGCCATTAATCCATAAGCACTATTAACAGTTAATGATAAACCTAAGCTAAGTAATACTGGTTTTAAGGGTAGAAATATAAATCTTGATAAATTTACATTTGAATTTGAATTTGAATTTAATGCAGACTTGAGGGATTTTGCCGAATTGGTAACAACTAATTTAAAAAATTGGTGTCGCGTAATTATATATAAATTATGGCTGGCTGGCTGGCTGGCTGGCTGGCTGGCTGGCTGGCTGGCTGGCTGGCCTCTATACAATTGTATTTTAACATATTATTATTCCTTTGTCAGGGCATCCGATTGTTTTATTTTGAAAATTTATAATCGTTATATACAGTAGAGTATAAATAACTTACACAAATTTAGCAAATGCAACTTTTAATGATTCGTGAAATTTTATAAAGTAACTGGTAAATGTCAGCTCTATATAAATCACCACAATATAGAGCTTAAAATTTAATCAAAAAAATTGCTCCCAGTACGCTTCGCATTACTGGATGCAATTTTTTGCTGCAAACGCAAGATAAATTCATACTCTGTTTCCAGTGGGTATTTTCCTTTACGCCAACCACATAAAAAACAATACTCCTTCTCCGTCAACCATAATGGCTTTAACTGTTTTTCAATTAACTTTTCCCGGTTTTTTTCTGCTCCTATTCCTAAAATCGTTAGTTGCTCTCTATACCAGTTTCTATAACCTTCTATATCTCTTTCCCAAGCACCTGGTAATTCATAACCAAATTCTCGTTCCTTTAAATCGCCTATTGACAATTTGTTTAATCCGCTTATTGGGAAACCCGCTCTTAATATCGGCTTATCCGATATCATTTTGTAGTTTCGATAATGGACTTTTATATTTAAATTTATTTCCTTTAACGCTAAATATAACGATACACCATAAAGCTGCACAAACATGCCTTCTTTAAAAAAGTATATTCGATCCCATAATTGGCTATATGCTAATTTGTCTTTTATTTTCATCTCTATTCAATCACGATTATACTTTTAACCATACCTTAATTATTATCTTTTCACTTACACTATGGCGTTACACAAGCTGACGAATAAGGATAGTAATGATTTTCCTCAAACCGCATAGCACCCTGAGACATCTCAATTAAAATACGACGGGGTATCTCCCCCTCCTGACGAAGCGTTGTCCAAACATCACCATCTAACCAATCGCTATCCGGGTAAAAATCATGACTTGTTGCGGTATATCCCCACTCATTTGTTAAACCGCCTACCCATTGACCATTTGAACGATAACTTAGTTGTCGACGATAATGTCCTTCTTTTCGTCCCGGTATTCCTCCCGACCAATAATTACCATTTAAATCTTGACCATCCAATCTTATATTTGTCAGATCCGACACATCGGGTAATCTATAGCCATAACCCATAGTTGTACAAAATTGCAAGGCTTCATCAAACGTATCTACAACCGCTGGTTTTGCTATATACCAACGTTCCAGATGAAAGCTATAAATCTCTTTTCCGGCATAATTTATGCGAAACGTTGACGGCGAAAATGTCTTATTAGCTGTGTCAATTCGTGGACCTTTTAATGTCACTCTTAACCGGTTACTGGTACTGGTCTCTGTCCCTGGTTTTACCTTAATCTCTAAAGTTATACCTGTACCTGATTGTGCATTAATAATGGTATTGCCTGAATAACTTTTTATCATCTGTTGTGCCGTCATACCGGCTACAATTAAATCGAAATACAAATTATTTGATCCGGTACTCGGGAAATTTGTAACTGGATTATGAATATCTTGTGGTATAAAACCATTTCCATCTGACCAACCGGAACCGCCCAAATCTGGATATGCTACGGGATCTGTCGTTGTTGGATCCCAATATAATGTTGGTTGAGCAAAACAGACATAAGGCTCTGAGACTTTGGGACGTAAATAATACGTATGGCTACCTCCGGCAAGACTTTCGCCTTTATATGGCACACCATATTTTGTGGCGATATCACTATTATTCGCACTAATCACCAATCGATAAGGTGACTTGCACGGATCGAGTTTTTTTGACGGATCACCTTTCACTTGCCCAGAAATATCATTGCCTATACTGTCATACCAGGTCACTGATAAGTTTCCACTCGCTGAAAAGTCACTATCTCCATCTTCATCTCCCCAGTAATTATTGGGTGCATTTAATATTTGATTTAATGCTATTGAAGTTTCATTTTGTGGTACAAGGGTAATCATATCTGAAAATCGATCTGAGCCACTGTTTAATACTATTGGCGACTCCGGACTTGAATCATCTACCGGAACATTCGGTTTTAACAGATTAACATTTGCGGCCGGGATCCATTCTCGTCCGTCACTTAATTTTAACGACAATAACTCTAATAAATTTGTTGCTTTGCTCTGACCATTATCAAAACTGACATAAGGAGGATTACCATGAATAATACTGGCAGTTACTGCCGATAAGGCTTCAGCATTATTTAAACATAACAGCAAACTTAACCCTAACCATGTTGAACGTTTAAATAACAGCGTCTTACGCTTATTTGGAGTAGTTGCTCTTTTCTGACTAGGTTTTTGATTATATTTAAATTGATAATGTGATGTTAAATGACTAAATGGTAATTGATTTAAATGACTATTGACCTGTAGTTGCTGGCTTACTGAGGATGAAGATAATGCATCAATTAAATGCGTTTGTTGCGATAAACAGGATAAATTACCCTGACTTAATGACGGCTCACCTAAAGTATTGGCTGGCTGGCTGGCTGGCTGGCTGGCTGGCTGGCTGGCTGGCTGGCTGGCTGGCTGGCTGGCTGGCTGGCTGGCTGGCTGGCTGGCTGGCTGGCTGGCTGGCTGGCCCCTATACAACTGTATTTTAACATATTTTCATTAACCTTTGAATATCTTTTTGTTTTTATTCATTTTTATTTTCTGAATTAAGATAATTTGTTTATATCCCAACCAGAAACATTACAATGTCATAAAGTATAAAGAATTTTTAAATTTATTAAAAATAGATTTACCCAAAAAATAGTGCTTTTTTTGTAATGATTTGTAAAAAATGTCACAGCATAATAACAACTAGTTAATTTTATAAAAAACCACTAGGTGTAATTAACATTATTATTCCCTGCAAACAGATCTAATATTTATTGTATTGACGATTAAGCATTAAATCATAACATTATAAAATTGATTAAGTTTTATACAAAAAATTGCTCCCAGTACGCTTCGCATTACTGGATGCAATTTTTTGCTGCAAACGCAAGATAAATTCATACTCTGTTTCTAGTGGGTATTTTCCTTTACGCCAACCACATAAAAAACAATACTCCTTCTCCGTCAACCATAATGGTTTTAACTGTTTTTCAATTAAATGTTCCCGGTTTTTTTCTGCTCCTATTCCTAAAATCGTTAGTTGCTCTCTATACCAGTTTCTATAACCTTCTATATCTCTTTCCCAAGCACCTGGTAATTCATAACCAAATTCTCGTTCCTTTAAATCACCTAGTACCAATTTATTTAATACGCTTATTGGGAAACCCGCCCTTAATATCGGTTTATCCGGTATCATTTTGTAGTTTCGATAATGGACTTTTATATTTAAATTTATTTCCTTTAACGCTAAATATAACGATACGCCGTAAAGCTGCACAAACATGCCTTCTTTGAAAAAGTATATTCGATCCCATAATTGGCTATATACTAATTTGTCTTTTATTTTCATCTCTATTCAATCGCGATTATACTTTTAACCATACCTTAATTATTATCTTTTCAGTTATGCTATGGCGTTACACAACTTACTGCATGTGGACGATCATAATTGGAGTCAATTCTTATACAACCATTTGACATATCAACTAATATTTGATAACTAGGCTCTCCGCCATTATTAAATGTTGTCCAAAAATAAGCATCATCCCAGTCAGAATCAGGATAAAAAATATCTAATAGATTTGAAGTATATCCCCACTCATTACTTAAACCTCCTATCCAGCGTCCTCCTTCTTTATAACTTAATTCCCGCCGATATATAGTAGATGTTCGCCCTTTTATTCCGCCTGTCCAACCAAAACCAGGTGTACTATTTGCATTGGTTAAATCAGAAGGATCTGGTAATCGATAGCCATAACCCATACTGTCACAATAATTTTTAGCTTGATTAAAATCATTTTCTACGCCCGGCTTTGCAATATACCAACGTTCCATCCGAAAACTATAAATCACTTTTCCGTCATAGTATATTCGAAACGTTGACGGCGAAAATGTCTTATCAGCTGTGTTAAAGCGAGGTCCTTTCACCGTAAATCTTACTTTATTACCAGTTTTTGTATCTTGTCCCGGTGCAATTTGTATATCTAAACTTACTCCTGCGCCTGATTCTGCATTAACAATATTGTTTGGATAACTACCTACCACCTGTTTAGCCGTTACACCAGCCAACACTAAGTCAAAATACAAGTTATGCGATCCGGTACTCGGAAAATTGACACTAGGAATATTTGCTTGTTCATGTTTTGGTACAAATCCAAGACCTGATGCCCAATTTTTACCATCCAAATCAGGCTCCGCAGGAAAAGTACTTGTATCTGAAGTTATAATTGGTCGGGCAAAACAGACATAAGGCTCTGTGACTTTGGGACGTAAATAATATGTATGGCTACCTCCGGTAAGACTTCCACCTTTATTCGGCACACCATATTTTGTGGCAATATCACTATTATTCGCACTAATGACCAATCGATAAGGTGCGTTACACGGATCTAATTTTTGTGACGGATCACCTTTCACTTGCCCAGAAATATTATTGCCTATACTGTCATACCAGGTCACCGATAAGTTTCCACTCGCCGAAAAGTCACCATCGCCATCTTCATCTCCCCAGTAATTATTGGGTGCGTTTAATACCTTATTTAATTCTATTGAAGATGCATTTGACGGCACAAAAGTAATCATATCTGAAAATCGGTCTGAGCCATTGGGTAACTCTATTGGCGATTCCGGACTTGAATCATCTACCGGAACATTCGGTTTTAACAGATTAACATTTGTGGCCGGGATCCATTCTCGTCCGTCACTTAATTTTAATGACAGTAATTCTAACAAATTTGTTGCTTTGCTCTGACCATTATCAAAACTGACATAAGGGGGATTACCATGAATAATACTGGCAGTTGCTGCCGATAAAGCTTCGGCATTATTTAAACATAACAGCAAACTTAACCCTAACCATGTTGAACGTTTAAATAACAGCGTCTTACACTTATTTGGAGTAGTTGCTCTTTTCTGACTAGATTTTTGATTGTATTTAAATTGATAATGTGATGTTAAGTGACTAAATGGTAATTGATTTAAATGACTATTGACCTGTAGTTGCTGGCTTACTGAGGATGAAGATAAGGCATCAATTAAATGCGTTTGTTGCGATAAATAGGATAAATTACCCTGACTTAAGGACGGATTAGCTAAAGTATTGGCTGGCTGGCTGGCTGGCTGGCTGGCTGGCTGGCTGGCTGGCTGGCTGGCTGGCTGGCTGGCTGGCTGGCTGGCTGGCCCCTATACAACTGTATTTTAACATATTTTCATTAACCTTTGAATATCTTTTTGTTTTTATTCATTTTTATTTTCTGAATTAAGATAATTTGTTTTTATCCCAACCAGAAACATTACAATGTTATAAAGTATAAAGAATTTTTAAATTTATTAAAAATAGATTTACTAAAAAAATAACAGTTTTTTGTAATGATTTGTAAAATATGTCACAGCATAATAAATACAACGTTCATTTTATAAAACAACTATTTGTAAATAGCATTAACATTCCCTGCAAATTTATCTGATATTTATTGACGATTAAGCATTACACCATAAACTTGATTAAGTTTTATACAAAAAATTGCTTCCAACACGCTTTGCATGCTGGAAGCAATTTTTTTCGTCAGTCTATTTTACCCTTACACTACTGTTTTTTATTAATTGTGCATTATGGCATTACACAAACAGCTGAATAAGTTTCGTTACCTGTAAATTCACCGACTCCAGCACCTTGAGAACTCGCAATTAACATATGTTTATTTTCACGAACTAAAGTTGTCCAAAAAACAGCATCTAGCCAATCACTATCAGGGTACAAACCATTCTCTTTTGTGGTAAAACCCCACTCATTTGTTAAACCACCTACCCACTGGCCATTTGAGCGATAACTTAATTGCCGACGATAATGTGGCTCTTTTCGTCCAGGAATACCACCAGACCAATAATTGCCATTTAAATCATTTCCTTCCAATGTTACATTTGTTAGATCTGACGCATCGGGTAATCTATAACCATAACCCATAGTTGAACAAAAATTCCAAGCTTCATTAAACGTATTTACAACCGCTGGTTTTGCAATATACCAACGTTCCAGCCGAAAACTATAAATCTCTTTTCCGGCATAATTTATGCGAAACGTTGACGGTGAAAATGTCTTATTAGCTGTGTCCACTCGTGGTCCTTTCAATGTCACTCTGAGTCTGCTACTGGTATCCTGATTATCTCCTGGTTTTACCCTGACATCTAAAATTACACCTGTACCTGATTCCGCATTAATAGTGTTATTACCTGAATAACTATTCATCATCTGTTTAGCTGTCATACCAGCTACAATTAAATCAAAATGTAAATTATTAGATCCGGTACTCGGAAAATTTTTACCTGGATTATGAATATCTTGTGGTATAAAACCATTTCCGTTTGACCAATCGGGACCGCCCAAATCTGGATATAATGCTGCATTTGTTGTTACTGGATCCCAAGGTACTGCTGGTTGAGCAAAACAGACATAAGGCTCTGTGACTTCTGGACGTAAATAATATGTATGGCTACCTCCGGTAAGACTCCCGCCTTTATTTGGCACACCATATTTGGTTTCGATATCACTATTATTCGCACTAATGACCAATCGATAAGGTGCGTTACATGGTTCTAATTTCCGTGTCGGAGGATATTCTCTTACTAGACTCGAAATATCCTTGCCTGTACTGTCATACCAGGTCACCGTTAAGTTTCCGCTCGCTGTAAAGTCGCCATCGCCATCTTCATCTCCCCAGTAATTATTAGGTGCATTTAATACTTTAGTTAATTCTATTGAAGATGTATTTTGTGGCACAAATGTGATCATATCTGAAAATTTGTCTGAGTCACTGCCTAATATAATTGGCGATTCCGGACTTGAATTATCTACCGGAACATTCGGTTTTAACAGATTAACATTTGTGGCCGGGATCCATTCTCGTCCGTCACTTAATTTTAATGACAATAACTCTAATAAATTTGTTGCTTTACTTTGACCATTATCAAAACTGACATAAGGGGGATTGCCATGAATAATACTGGCAGTTGCTGCCGATAAGGCTTCAGCATTATTTAAACATAACAGCAAACTTAACCCTAACCACGTTGAACGTTTAAATAACAGCGTCTTACTCTTATTTGGAGTAGTTGCTTTTTCCTGACTAACTTTTTGATTATTTTTAAATTGATAATGTGATGTTAAATGACTAAATGGTAATTGATTTAAATGACTATTGACCTGTAGTTGCTCAATTACTGAGGATGAAGATAAGGCATCAATTAAATGCGTTTGTTGCGATAAACAGGATAAATTACCCTGACTTAAGGACGGCTCACCTAAAGTATTGGCTGGCTGGCTGGCTGGCTGGCTGGCTGGCTGGCTGGCTGGCTGGCTGGCTGGCTGGCTGGCCTCTATACAACTGTATTTTAACATATTTTCATTAACCTTTAAATATCTTTTTGTTTTTATTCATTTTTATTTCCTGAATTAAGATGATCTTTTCATATCCTAACCGGAATCTTTACAATGCTATAAAGTATAAAGAATTTTTAAATTTATT
>NZ_LZGM01000085.1 GCF_001690195.1 Gilliamella sp. wkB108
GGAAACTGTTGCACCAGCCACAACGACTCAGCCAGAAACCGCGCCGGTACCAGAGACAAAACCTGAACCTGTTGTACCAGCCACAACGACTCAGCCAGAAACAGTACCGGTACCAGAGGCAAAACCAGAAACCGTTGCACCAGCAACACCGACTCAGCCAGAAACTGCGCCGGTACCAGAGGTGAAACCGGAAACCGTTGCACCAGCAACAACGACTCAGCCAGAAACCGCGCCGGTACCTGAGACGAAACCGGAAACCGTTGCACCAGCGACAACGACTCAGTCTGAAACCGCACCGGTACCAGAGGCAAAACCTGAGACCGTTGCACCAGCCACAACGGCTCAATCAGAATCAGTGCCGGTAGCAGAAGTTAAAACTGAAGTAATACCTGAAAATAAATAATTTATTTAAAAATTAATTTCTGTTTAGGTAAATGAGACACGCTTTAAGGGTTTTTAAAGATGTGGAAAAAATAAATCCCCTTGTAGGTTAACATCACCAAGGGGATTTTTATTTGAATAACACTATTCTCTTTCTAAAGCATATATCGGATCAAGTTTAGCTGCACGTTTAGCAGGGAAATAACCAAAAATTATACCAACCATACTTGAACAGGTGAATGCCGCTACAATAGCTGCAACTGAAAAACTCATTGCAAATGAAGTAACTAAATAATTGAAAATAAAGCCTATTGCAAAAGAGAGTAAAATACCTAAAGTACCACCAATTAAACAGACTAATATAGCTTCAATTAAAAACTGTTGTAATATATCACTCGAACGAGCTCCAACAGCCATGCGTACGCCAATTTCCCGCGTTCTTTCTGTCACAGACACTAACATGATATTCATCACCCCAATCCCACCAACTACTAACGAAATTAAGGCAATTGTAGAGACTAATAGCGTCATAACCCAAGCGGATGAATTAATTGTTTCACGAATATTATCCGAGTTAAAAATAAAGAAATCTTTGGTACCATGCCTTTGTAACATAATTTTGTTAATCGCTTGCTCAGCAACGGATAAATCGACATCGTCATTAATACGTACAGTAATACTTTTTAAAGAAGTTTGTCCTACCATCCTATTAATCACAGTTGTATAAGGTAACCAAACATTGAGGCTTTCATTACTACCAAAACCTTGTTGTTTTTTGGTTGCAACACCAATAATCCTAACGGGAAGTTGCCCAACCATTAAGATTTTACCGATTGGATCTTGATTAACAAAGAGTCGATTGGCGGTGTTATCATCAATTACTGCTTCTTGTGCAGAAGTAAAAACACTGGTTTCGTCGAAAGCTATTCCTTGGGTAATATCGTATCCACGGACAGCAAAAAATTGTTCACCTACTCCATTAACCGTTCCTGTTACGGCTAGATTGTCAATTCGGAAATAAACAGTGGTTGCAAGATTAGGTGTGGTACTATGGACAAAGCTTTGTTTAGCTAAAAAATCAGCATCGGAGGAGCGTAATGTAGTGATCTTTTCGGCATTACGATCACCAAACCCAGTCCCAGCAAAAATTTCTAATGTACTGGTTCCAAGTGAATTAATATTGGATAAGATTTTTTGTTTAGTACCTTGTCCTAAAGCTACGACAGATACGACAGACGCAATACCAATAATAATCCCCAGCATGGTTAAAAATGTTCGTAAACGCTGCGAAAACATAGATAAAATCGCCATTTTAAAGGCATCCCGAAAGCGATAATATTTAGCAAAAAAATTATCTTTCGTTTTTGTCGTTTCAATCTGTTTAACTTGTCGATTATTAGGTTGTTCGGATTGATAATCAGGATTAATGGTATCTGAAATAATATGGCCATCACTAATTTCAATTATTCGTTCAGCACTTTGGGCTATATTGGTGTCATGAGTTACGATAATTACCGTATGACCTTGTTGGTGTAATTCGCGTAAAATAGCCATTACTTCAAGGCCACTTTTGCGATCAAGTGCGCCGGTTGGCTCATCAGCTAAAATAATTTGGCCACCGTTAATTAATGCCCGACCTATACTTACTCGTTGTTGCTGACCACCTGATAGCTGATTGGGTTTATTATGTATTTTATCGGCAAGACCTAACCTTGTTAGAATTTCAGTTGCGCGTTTTTGCCGCTGTTCAGAGGTGACACCAGCATAAATAGCAGGGATCTCGACATTACCTTGCGCAGTTAAGGCACTTAATAAATGGTATCGTTGGAAGATAAAACCAAAGTGTTCGCGGCGTAATTCAGCAAGTTCATCAGGTGACAATTTGCTCGTAGTTCGCCCGCCAATTGTATAAGTACCCGTAGTCGGTTTATCTAAACAACCTAAAATATTCATTAAGGTAGATTTACCTGAACCCGAAGCGCCAATAATGGCTACCATTTCCCCAGCATTGATTGTTAAATTCACATTTTTAAGAACTTGTATGGTCGAATCCCCGGCAGGGAATTCACGAACAATATTCTCAAGTTTAATAAGAGGAGTATTGGTCGTCATATTAGAATCGAATCCTTGGTGTTTTGGCATTGTTACCTAATGAAGTTCCATTGGGACTACTAATAATAACGGTTTCACCTTCTTTAAGTCCTGATTTTATCTCTACATTAACGTTATTATTTATACCTAAAACGACCTCACGTTCTTCTACTTCCTTCTGTTGATTTAATAGGTAAATAATGGCTTTATTATTTACTAAATTCTTCTGAATGGCTTGAGAAGGAATAGTGAGTACATCTTTTACTTCAGCCAGTACTATATACACTTGAGCCGTCATGGAGATTCGTAAAATATGATTTGGATTATCAACATCAAACAAACCATTATAGTAGATAGCACTTTTAGTTGTGGAAGATGCACTACTTGAATTGGAAGTACTTTCGCTGTTAATTGAGTCAGGAGCAGGGTTGATTGAGCGTAAAGTCAATCCGTCGAAACGTTTATTCGGTTGACCAAGAATCGTAAAATAGACCGACATACCTTTTTTAACATTGATCACATCTGCTTCTGATATTTGCGCCTCAATTGTCATCTTATCAAGCTGAGCCACTTTTACTATAGTTGGTGCGCTTTGAACGGAGTTAACAGTTTGTCCTTGATCCACGGGAATAGCGACTACCACTCCGTCGATAGGCGAACGAATTTTGGTATAACCCAAATTAACTTTGGCGGTATCGACTGCGACTTGAGCGCTGATAATATCGGCATCTAAAGCCACAATATCAGCTTTAATTGCATCGAGATCCGCTTTTGCTGCATCCAGATCGGATTGAATACCCACCCCTTTATTGACTAATTTTAATTGACGCTCATAAGTTAATTGATAATTAACTAACTTAGCTTGTTTTGATTTACGCTGAGCTTCAAGGCTGTTAAGTGAGGCTTCAGATTGCTTTAAATCATTGCTTTGTTTGAGATCATCAATTTCAGCAATCATATCACCTTGTTTAACTTCATCGCCCAACTCGACATATAATTTTTTAATCTGACCAGATACCTGCGCACCAACACTTACTTGTTTAAACGCACTGATAGTGCCATCTGCAAGTACCGTTTTTTCAATATTACCTTTCGTAACTGGTGCGGTAATGTAATTAATCGTGGTTTGAGTTGGCGAAATGATTAATTTTATAATATAACAAATTGCAAAGACAATGATTGCTATGAATAAATATTTGATTTTAATGTGTTTTAACAATCTTTTATATCCTTTGATTTTGTTGTTATTGTATAAATATTGTATCTTATTAAATGAGTTGTCATTGATAACTAACCATAATAATTTGTAATAAATACGAAAATTTGTGAAATTATATAAAAAAAATAAAATAATTAAATTTAAATCTTCAAAAAATGTCTGAATACAAAGAAATTATTGAATTTCTAGAAAAAGAATAATTATGTAAATAATAGGTAAAAGCTAAACTTAATATGCGTGTAAATAATGGTAATAACACACCTAAAATAACAATCCACTTTAGATAACTCTACTTGAAATCATTAGCCATTATTCTTCGGGAATTGCTTTAGCTGAAAATAGTGATATTAAGTCGAATAGCTAAAACAGCGGTCTTTAACATCTCGGATATATACCAATTGTCACAATAAAATCGCTCTTATATGTTGAGTTCAGCCTCGTCAAAAAAATGAAACGGTATAGACTCCTGAATAATTTTTACACTATAGGCATCATATTAAATACAAATAAATCCTGTTATTACTCTCTCTGATGTTGAATTCAGCTTTTATATGATACTTAAACGTATAGCTAACCTGAAACATCTTTACCAATTGCAAATGATCTCTACTTAGTTAACCGAGTTCGACATTTAATCTGACAGATATTAATAACATATCGGCACTTAGAGGTTAAATTCAGCCGTCAATAAAAATGAAACGGTATAGACTCCTGAATATTTTTCACACTATAGGTATCATATTAAGTACAAATAAATCCTGTTATCACTCTTTTAGCTGTTGAATTCAGGCTTTTATATGATACTCAAACGTATAGTTAACCTGAAACATCTTTACCAATTGCAAATGATCTCTACTTAGTTAACCGAGTTCGACATTTAATCTGACAGATATTAATAACATATCGGCACTTAGAGGTTAAATTCAGCCGTAAAGAAAAATGAAACGGTATAGACTCCTGAATATTTTTTACAAAATAGGTATCATATTAAGTACAAATAAATCTTGTTATCACTCTCACAACTATTGAATTCAGGCCTTATTTTTATACTAAAACGTATAGTTAATCTGAAATATTTTTACAATCTGTATGTTAACTCATCATTGATTTAAGGATCTTGGTAGGATTTATTAGGTATTGCGCTATAATGGCGCAAATTTCAGAGAGTCAATAAAGATTATAGAGAGATGGCATTAAAAATAACAAGTAAGTGTATTAATTGTGATATGTGTGAACCAGAGTGTCCCAATGAAGCGATTTCAATGGGTTTTGATACTTATGAAATAGATCCCAATAAATGCACAGAGTGTGTCGGCTATTATGACCATTCAACTTGTCAGCGAGTTTGTCCTATTCAAAATGCTATCATTGCCGATCCTGAACATATTGAAACGCATGAACAATTGATAGCTAAATTTGCCTTAATTAACAAAAAGTCTTAATTTGTTAAATTGATTTAATCTCTATACGAAGCTCTTTAGGAATTTCAAAAGTAATATTTTCTAAAATACCGTCTGTTTCAATAAGAGAAGTACAACCTAAACTTTTTAAGTGATTAATCACTTGTTGTACTAAAATATCAGGTGCAGAAGCACCGGCTGTTACCCCTATTGTGCGAGCATTAGCTAACCATTCTTTTTGAATATCAGAGGCAAAATCAATTAAATAAGCATTTTTGCTATTTCGTCTGGCCAGTTCTGCAAGACGGTTTGAATTAGATGAATTTTTAGAGCCTACAACTAATACCACATCCGCCTGTGAAGCTAATTGCTTAACAGCTTGCTGACGATTGGTGGTTGCATAACAGATGTCATTTTTGCGAGGACCACGAATATGAGGAAAACGTTGCTTTAAGGTCGCTATAATTTCGGCTGTATCATCAACTGATAAAGTGGTTTGTGTGGTAAAGCAGAGATTATTTTCATTTTTTACTTGTAACTTGTTTACATCTTCGATTGATTCAACTAAATAGATGCCACCTTCTGGATTACTATATTGTCCCATTGTACCATCGACTTCAATATGACCAGCATGTCCGATTAAAATTACCTCTTCACCACGATAGCTTGATCTGGCAACTTCCATATGTACTTTTGTTACTAATGGGCAAGTCGCATCAAAAATTCGCAATTTTCGTTGTTTTGCTTCTTCTCTGACTGCTTTTGAAACCCCATGAGCTGAAAAAATAAGAATGGTATTATCGGGGACTTCGTTGATATTTTCGATAAAAATCGCACCTAACTCTTTTAAGCGATTGACCACATAACGATTATGTACAACTTCATGACGAACATAAACAGGTGCGCCAAATAATTCTAGCGCACGTTCAACGATAGTAATAGCACGATCGACACCAGCACAAAAACCACGAGGATTGGCCAAAATGATTTGCATATTATTTTGTCTTCTTAGGCTTCTTATAATAACTACTAATGATAAAGAGTCCAATGCCAACACAAATTGCGCAATCAGCGATATTAAAAGTTGGGTAATGCCAATCACCAAAATTAACATCTAAGAAATCGATCACAAAACCATGATAAAGACGATCGAATAAATTCCCTAAAGCTCCACCCAATATAAGTGATAATGAAAAATTTTCTAATTTTTTTAAGCGAGGATTACGATATAACAGATAAACGATAGCTCCACTAATCACCGCCGCAACGACGGCAAGCATCCAACGTTGACCTTCAAAAATACTAAAAGCGGCACCGATATTACGCACATAAGTAATAGAGAAGAAGGGTAAAAGATTTACTGATTCAAAAAGTACGAAATTATTTATAATCAAAAATTTACTTTCAATATCAGCAATAAAGACGACAATTGCGAATAGTAACCAGTAAAGTCCATTATCTTTTTTCATAAAAATCTATGCTCATTATTATATTTCCGCCGACAATCGTCGGCGGAAAAAGTACGAAATTGCTATTGGGTTATCCTATAGCTTTTATTAATACATTAAGTAGCTTGTCGCTATTATGCGAAATATCTTACTTCGCCTTTACCATGAATATTTTCTTCACAGCGTTTGCATAAATGTGTGGTTGGATCATTATCAACAGTATAATGCCAACAACGTGGACATTTATCACCTTGCGCTTTAGCTAACTCAATTTTAAGCCCTTTTATTTCACTTTGTACCGCATCGTCTGGTGCTGTCGATAATGGTTTTACACTTGCTTGTGAAGTTAATAATACAAAACGCAATTCATTTTCCAATTTAGCTAAAGCTTTGGCAATATCTTCATCGGCATATAATGTTACTGATGCTTCCAATGAACCACCAATCACTTTATCATTACGTCCTTGCTCTAACACTTTATTTACTTCACTTCGAATAGCTAAAATATGTGACCAATATTCGCTATTTAAAGCTTCGTTTTCGGATAATGAAAATAATGACGGGTACCACTCTTCTTCGAAAACAAATTCTTGTTTTTGTAAAGCTGGTAAATATTGCCAAATTTCATCAGCAGTAAACGATAAAATTGGTGCAATCCAACGTACCATTGCTTGAGCAATATGATACAACGCAGTTTGGCAACTATGACGAGCAATACTATCGCTTTTGGCTGTATATTGACGATCTTTAATAATATCTAGATAGAATGAACCCATTTCAATTGAGCAAAACTGCATAATACGTTGAACAACTTTATGGAAATCATAATTATCATAAGCCTGAACGATTTGCTCTTGTGCTTCTTTAGCTACGCTTACCGCCCAACGATCGAGTACGACCATATCATCTGCTTTCACCATATCTTTAGCGGGATCAAAACCGTTTAAATTAGCCAGTAAGAAGCGTGCGGTATTACGAATACGACGATAACTATCGGCTGCACGTTTAATAATCTCATCGGAATAACTCATCTCTCCGGAATAATCGGTTGAGGCAATCCATAAACGTAAAATATCGGCTCCTAGTTTATTCATGACTTCTTGTGGAGTGACAATATTTCCGAGGGATTTGGACATTTTACGACCTTGTCCATCAACGACAAAACCATGAGTTAAAACTTGTTTATAAGGTGCTTTGTTATCAATGGCAGTCGATAGCATTAATGAAGACATAAACCAACCACGATGTTGATCTGATCCTTCTAAATACATATCAGCTTCATGACCATTAAACTCAGGTCGAACACTTACAACTGAATAGAACGTTGATCCTGAATCAAACCAAACATCTAATGTATCTGGGACTTTACGATAATCTTGTGCATCAGGTCCTAAAAGATCTTTAATATCAGCATCCCACCATGCTTGAATACCTTTTTGTTCAACCAGCTTAGCAACCTTTTCAACTAATGCTAATGTGTCTGGATGCAATTCTTCTGTCTCTTTATGTACAAATAGCGTCATTGGTACGCCCCAAGTACGTTGACGAGAAATACACCAATCTGGTCGATTTGCCACCATGGTTTCAATACGCGCTTGTCCCCAATCAGGGATCCAGCGAACTTGTTTGATCTCATTTAATGATTGGCTACGTAGACCTTGTTTATCCATACTAATAAACCATTGTGGTGTTGCGCGGTAGATAACAGGGGTTTTATGACGCCAACAACATGGGTAACTATGTTCAATATTTTCAAAGTGCAATAATGTGTTATGTTCTTTTAATATCTCAATCACAACCTTATTGGCCTTAAATACAAATAAACCATCGAGACCGGCACCTGTTCCCGGTAAATAACAACCATTACCACCGACAGGATTTGCCACTTCAAGACCATATTTTTGTCCGACAATAAAGTCTTCTGCACCGTGGCCGGGTGCAGTATGTACTGCCCCGGTACCCGCATCAACAGTAACATGTTCACCAAGAACAATCGGCTCATCAAAATCAAGGAAAGGATGTTTGAAACGTAATAACTCTAAATCGCTTCCTTTACAGCTACCTAAAATTTTCCACTCGCTGATATTGGCTCGTTGCATTACTGATTCAACTAAATCTGTTGCCAGAATTAAACACTCTTGATCATTAATTTGCACTAATTGGTATTCTACATCAGCATTTAATGCAATGCCTCGGCTAGCAGGTAAAGTCCAAGGTGTAGTTGTCCAAATAACGGCATAGATAGTTAAATCGGTCTTTGTTGCGAATTTATTGGCCACAGCTTGATTATCGGTAGCTTTAAATTTCACATCAATAGCCGGTGAAGATTTATCATAATATTCCACTTCAGCTTCAGCTAAAGAAGACATACAATCGGTACACCAATAAACGGGTTTAGCACCTTTGACTAAATGTCCGTTTTTAATTACTTTACCTAATGCCCGGATGATATTTGCTTCAGTATCATAATTCATTGTACGATAAGGATTTTGCCAATCACCAAGTACACCCATACGAATAAAGTCGGCTTTTTGTAGTTCAACTTGTGATGCGGCATAGTCACGACAGATTTGGCGAAACTCAGCGGGTGTTACTTTAACTCCAGGTTTGCCAACTTGTTCTTCAACTTTTTGTTCAATAGGCAGCCCATGGCAATCCCATCCAGGAATATACGGGGAGTCATAGCCATTTAAGCCTTTTGATTTAATAATAATATCTTTAATAATTTTATTAACAGCGTGACCGATATGCAATTTACCGTTTGCATAAGGAGGACCATCGTGCAAAATAAAGGTTTTTTTGCCTTTTTTTACTTGGCGGATTTTGCGATAAAGTTCTTTATCATACCAGTTCTGTAACATAGCCGGTTCACGTTTAGCTAGATCACCTCGCATTGGGAATCCGGTTTCCGGTAGATTCAATGTGTTTTTATAGTCTGTCATGCTGATTTATTCCAGTTAATTTTGTGGATACTACTTTTCAATTTGTTAATTTTGCACTGATCTTTTTAGCAGTGCAAACATCTTGTGCAATTTGTTCTTTCAAAGCAACTAATGAGTCGAATTTTTTTTCATCGCGTAACTTTTCAACAAACATAACTTCTAAATATTGTCCGTAAATATCACCTGAAAAGTCAAAAAGGTTGACCTCTAAAATTGCTGTTTTGCCTTGTATAGTCGGTCTCATTCCAATATTTGCAACACCAACGTAGCATTGATTGTTACATATATTTTTAACTTTAACAAAATAGACGCCTTGTAAGGCTGGTTTTTTGCGATGCAAATGAATATTCGCTGTTGGGAAACCTAACTGTCTGGCTAGCGCATTTCCGCGTATAACTCGACCTTGAATAGTATAATCACGACCTAATAAACAGTGTGTTAATTGAAAATCACTGTTTGATAAAGCGTGACGAACAGCTGTACTACTAATGCGTAGATTTTCCCAAACAAAGGTAGGCATACTTTCGACAAAAAACGTATTATTTTGTGCATATTGTTGCAGTAAATTAATATCGCCTTTTCGATTGAATCCAAATCGAAAATCATCACCAATAGTAATATATTGTGCTTGCAGCTTATTTATCAACCAATCTTGTATAAAATGATCTGCTGACATATTAGCAAATGTTTGAGTAAAAGGAACTGCGATAATATAGTCTATACCTAACTTTTCAATAAAAATGATTTTTTCTTGAAATGAGGTTAAACGAGAAGGCGCATTATCTTGGTTAAAAAATTCTAAAGGCTGTGGTTCAAACAGCATGACTACAGTGGGTAAATTTAATTTTTTACCATTTTTAATCAAATGATTAATTAATCGTTGATGTCCTAAATGTACCCCATCAAAGTTTCCCAATGTCAGGACACATTGAGAAAATTGATTTTTCAAATTAGCAATGCCACGGATAATCTTCATGAAAACGGTGTTATTTATCTTAAGTAGCCGAGAATTATACCAATCTTTCTTGAAGATGCACGCAATATAAGACGGTTTTTGTGTACAGTTTTTACTTTAATTGTTATCAGATAGCGATAAGATAGATAGTGCTGTCTGAACAGCACTTGACCTATGAATATTTAACACGGTTATCAGTTAAATATTGAGCTTTTGCGATCAAACATGATTTAATGCGCGTAAAAATTCTTGTCTGGTACTTGGGTTGGTTTTAAATCCACCACCTAGAGCCGTGGTTCTTGTAATACTGCTGGAGTCTTTTATCCCTCTTGCTTTTACACAGTAATGTGTGGCATCGATTGAAACAGCAACATTGACGGTACCAAGTAATGTTTGTAATGCAACTAAAATTTGCTGAGTTAATCTCTCTTGTACTTGTGGTCGTTGTGAAAAAAATTCAACAATACGATTTATTTTAGATAATCCAATCACGCTATCTTTAGGAATATAAGAGACTGTCGCTTTACCGTCAATAGTAACAAAGTGATGTTCACAAATACTGGTTAAGCTAATGTCGCGCACAGTGATCATCTCATCAACTTGCATTTTGTTTTCAATTAGTGTGATTTTTGGGAAGTTTTCATAATACAGGCCAGAAAAAATCTCATCGACATACATTTTTGCAACTCGATGAGGTGTTTCAGCCAAGCTATCATCCTTGAGATCAAGCTCGAGTAATTTCATAATCTCACGAAAATGGGATTCAATTTTTGCTTTTCGTTCACTATTATCCATACTTAAAAGGCAAGATGGCGTTTCAAGATTTTTGGCTAAAAGAGCTTCTTTTACTTTTTGAGCTGAGAGCGTTAATTGATTCATTGTTTATAACTTAATGCAACTAGGGATGTTTTATTATATCGCTCTATTAGTATTTAATAAACCATTCACTTGTCAGTTGTATCTTATCTTGACTTAGCTTTTTATTTAATTGTTTGTCAGAAAATAGATGCAGTATTGTTACTGTGCAAAAACGTAAATTTAATGTTTATTTGTAGTTGGCAATCTATCTTATGCTAATTAATCTAAATGAACACACACCGATAATAAAATACATAAAAGCGTATTGATATGGATTTAAGTGATAAGTAGGTTCAACAATTTAACGTTTGCTGAATAATAAAATCTATGGCTTGTTTTCAGCTATTCTCTAAATAAAAATGCAATATTGCTGATATTTTTTTAGTCTCAATTAATACTAAATGTGTCTAACCAAAATTTGTAATGTAATGTCGATAAGAATATTATTATTAATTAGGTTATACTGTGACGTATTGTATAGAACAACGTTTAGGTAAGAATAATGCCAAATAATACACCGATTATCTTAATTGATGGATCTTCATATCTTTATCGTGCTTTTTTTGCATGTCCTCCGCTCACAAATGCCAAAGGTGAACCAACAGGTGCTATTTTTGGGGTAATAAATATGATCCGGAGTTTGATTAATCAATACGATCCAACTCATATAGCGGTCGTTTTTGATGCTAAAGGTGGATCTTTTCGTAATGAACTATACAGTGAATATAAAGCAACGCGTGAGGCTATGCCTGAAAATTTGCGCCCACAAGTTGAGCCTATTCACACAATTCTACGAGCAATGGGATTACCACTTCTTTGCATTGAAGGTGTCGAAGCCGATGATGTAATAGGGACACTAGCCAGACAAGCAGAAAAAGAGGATCTAGATGTATTAATCAGTACTGGTGATAAGGATATGGCACAATTAGTAAGTAATAAGATCACACTGATTAATACCATGAATAATACTTTACTTGATCCTAAAGGGGTAATGGATAAATTTGGTGTACCACCGGAAAAAATTATCGATTATTTAGCATTAAGAGGAGATTCATCGGATAATATTCCTGGTGTACTGGGAGTAGGTGAAAAAACCGCACAAAGTCTATTAACTGAATTTCAAAGTGTCAAAGATATTTATGCGCGGATAGATGAAATTGAAAAACTATCTATTCGTGGTGCTAAATCATTAAAACAAAAATTGATCGATAATCAAGAGAATGCTGAACTCTCTTATTTACTCGCAACCATAAAAACTGATGTTGCATTAGATTTTACCAATGAACAGTTGCTAGCTAGTGATATTGACGTTACAGCTTTAGCAGAATTATTTGCATATTATGGTTTTCATCGTTGGCAAAAGGATTTAGTTACTGGTACTTTTTTAAAACGGCAAAAAAAACCAACTGTTGACGTTGTAGATAATTTATCGTTAGTTAACTTATCTGATAAAACAGATACACCAAAAAGAGAACATGATTACCAATGTATACTATCTCATACTCAATTGGATAATTGGATTGCTAAATTACGAGAAAGTAAGCAATTTGCCTTTGATACCGAAACCAATAATGTTGATCATGTTCATGCCAAATTAGTAGGAATATCCTTAAGTGTTGAGCCTCATCAAGCAGCTTATATTCCTCTTACTCATCAATATTTAGGTGTACCACCGCAGTTACCCGTTGAAGAGGTATTGGCTAAATTAAAACCTGTTCTTGAAGATCCTTCAATTAAAAAAATCGCTCAAAATGCAAAATTTGATTACAGTGTATTAGCTAATTATGGTATTGAAGTGCGAGGTATAGCTTTTGATACCATGTTGGAATCTTATGTGTTAAATAGTACTGAACGCCACGATATGGATAGTATGGCTAATCGTTATTTAAATCACAAAACCATCACCTATAATGAGTTAACTAAAACTGACAAAAAACAGGTCACCATTGATGCCATTGACATTGAAAAAACGACTCAATATGCGTCAGAAGACGCAGATATTACTTTGCAATTACATCACAAATTATGGCCAACGTTAGAAAAAGATGAAAAATTAAAGAAACTCTTTACTGACATTGAAATGCCATTGGCGATTGTATTAGCGCAAATGGAAAGAACTGGCGTATTTGTTGATGCAAAACAGCTGAATGCCTATTCACATGAGCTAACCATAAAATTGAAAGAAATCGAAGAGCAGTTACAATTACTGGCGGGCGAAAAATTTAATCCAGCATCACCCAAACAGATTCAGGCGATTTTGTTTGATAAACATAACCTGCCGGTATTAAAAAAGACACCTAAAGGAGATCCTTCAACTAGTGAAGAAGTGCTTAGTGAGCTTGCCAATCAGTTTGAACTTCCGCGTATGATTTTGTTTTATCGTGGTTTGGCTAAACTTAAAAATACTTATACCGATAAATTACCATTAATGATTAGTCCGCTTGATCATAGAATACATACCAATTATAACCAAATTGGTACTATTACAGGTCGGTTGTCATCGAATGATCCAAATTTACAAAATATTCCAGTGCGTAATGAGGAAGGTCGCCGTATACGACAGGCTTTTATTGCACCTAAAGGCTATAAAATCATTTCTGCTGACTATTCACAGATTGAATTACGCATCATGGCTCATTTATCCCAAGATAAAAGTTTGCTTAATGCTTTCGCGCATGACAAAGATATTCATCGTGTTACTGCGAGCGAGATTTTAGCAAAAACGGAACCAGAAGTGACTTCAGAAGAGAGAAGGCGAGCAAAAGCGGTTAATTTTGGTTTAATTTATGGTATGAGTGCTTTTGGTTTATCCAAACAGATTAATATAGCCCGTAAAGAAGCACAATTTTATATTGACCGTTATTTTGAACGATATCCGGGTGTACAAACTTATATGGAACAGACTCGCCAACTAGCGGCAAACCAAGGTTTTGTTGAAACCCTATCAGGACGACGATTGTATTTACCTAAAATTACCTCTACAAATGGTATTGAACGACGAGGAGCTGAAAGGGCGGCCATTAATGCACCAATGCAAGGTACTGCCGCTGATATCATTAAAATCGCTATGATCAAAATGAGTGAATGGATTAAACAACAATCCCCAGAGAGTATTAAAATGGTCATGCAGGTACACGATGAGTTAGTTTTTGAAGTAAAAGAAGAACTGGTTGAGCAGTACCGTTCTGAAATTAAATCAATTATGGAAAATTGCTATCAACTTTCAGTACCATTAAAAGTAGATGTTGGTGTTGGTAACAATTGGGATGAGGCGCACTAATAATCTCTGTGATTATAGGCTATTTTGCTGAATTATCGGCTTGATAGCCTGTAAAACTCTAACTGTTTTAAAACAATGCTATTAAATTGATAAAAATAACTTATAACAGTGATCTTGCTTTAGAGCGAGTCATAATCTTTAAATTATCTTCTTGAATTGATTAATAATGTAGGAATTAGAATGATGAATTGTTGCAGTTTTTTAAGGATATGTTAGCAAGTTAATCAATAAAAAATAATTTGTCCCAATAGCCAAATATTCAATAATAACTAGAGAATCTAAACGGTTAATTTGGATCATTTAAGGTTTAAATTCTCGGTTATTTCTCTAATCGGAATATAAAATGCTATTGCATTATTGAATGCTCTTTTAGTTTAATTTTATGGGTTGTTTTAAACGATAAACTAATTCTACCGGAACAATGATATTTTCAGATTGATAATCATTATTGGCGATCTTTTGTTCCATCATATATAACGCTTTTTCGGCAATTAATTTATCATTTTGTTTAATAGACCAAATATTATTTGATAAGAAATTTAACATTAAATGCTCATCAAAAGCACCAATATTAATATGTTCCGGAATATAACCTAATCTTTGATGAAGTAAACTAATAACTCCTTCAAGGATAGGTAATGATGAAGCAATAAAGTTTTGTGGAATATCATTATATTTTTCAATATATTCTGAAATCATTAATTCACCATCACTTACTGAGTCATTTTTAGCATGACAAACAATGATTTGTTTATCATCCCCACACTCTTTGATTGCTTGAATATAACCCTCAATTCTTTCTTTGACTGGAGCAAGAGTTTCTAAACCGGCAAAAAAGACAATAGGATTTTTAACTTTGGTTAACATTGATTGAGTTAATAGATAACCACCACCTTTGTTATCTGACACTACGCCAGCCGATGTTGTTTGGTGATGATTTCTATCTAAAAAAACTAAAGGTTTGTCTAAAGATGATAAATGCTTAGCTTCGGTATCTTTATTGGCTGGCACAATAAAAATACCGTCAACATTCCTAGCCTGCAAAGAACTAGTCAGCTTGATTTCATAATTAGGATCATTATAGGTACAGCAAATCATCAACTGGTAACCTTTATGCCGACAACTTAATTCAAGTGATTCGGCTAAAGCTGAAAAAAATGGGTTAGATAAATTCGGAACAACTAAGCCCAACGTATCGGTTTTATTCAATTTGAGGCTTCTGGCTGTATGGTTAATGACATAACCATATTTATCTACATAATCTTGTATTTTTTTTTGGGTCTTAACGCTAATGCGATAATATTCTGCCTTCCCATTTAGTACCAGTCTAACTGTCGTAATCGATAAATTAAGATCGGTTGCGATTTGTTCTACAGTCTTCTTAGCCATCCCTATCCTTTATTTTTGTTTTTATTTTATTATATCTTCGATTATACAATAATTGCTGTAAAATTGATCTAATTCAGTCATTCTTTAAATGATAACAAACGATCAATATATTGTTTTGCTAAGGCAATATCTTGTTCTGCGGTTAATCCACTAACACCGACAGCACCGACGATATTTTCTTCAATTATAATTGGAATACCACCTGGCATAGCAAGTAATAAAGGATCATTTAAAGATGATAAATTTAGTCTTCCGGTTTTTACCTCTTCGCTCACAATTGCTGTTTCTCGCCTCAATAATGAGGCGGTATAAGCTTTTCGAAAAGCGACTTTCCTTGGCAGTGGAAAACAGTTATCGTTAGCGCTAAAAGCAATCAACTCTCCATGTCGATTTACAATAGCAATAGCGATAGCTTGAGTAGTTGAGCTAATTATATTAGATAATGTAGCCATTACAAAATTGATATTTAATATTTTCTGATTATCAATAATAGAATTACAGTTCGACATTTTTAATCATCTCTTGAATATAACTATTAAATTTATCTAATTCATCTTTTTGAACCGCGGTCAATGCGGTAAAAGGTTCTCGAATTGGACCAAGATCAGTGATGTTATAACCTGCTAAATATTTGGCTGATTGGAAGATCCCTCTATCAACTAAATACTCAATCACATTATTGATAATTTTTTGTACTTCACGAGCTTTGTCAAAATTACCTTGTTGAAATAATTTACGTAAATACAAAAACAGTTCAGGTTGAATATTAACCGTTGTGCCTACAGTTGCATTAGCGCCAGCGGCTAAACTTGAGAAATAGATTTCATCAAATCCATTAAAATAGACTTTGTCAGGATATTCTGATGTCATACGTTCTAATGAGTACATATTATGAGAGGTATGCTTTATCCCAAGTACTTGTTCATCTGTTAACAGAGCTGATGCAAATTTTTTATCAAAGTCAACCTTAGTAAATTGCGGAATATTATAAATAATGACCGGAATAGAAATTGCAGAAAGCACTTTTTTATAATAAGCAATAATTTCTTGTTGATTAAAGTTATAATAATAAGGTGGAACTAACGAAACGGCATCTGCGCCATTTTGTTCAGCATTTTTAGCTAACGAGACAGCATCAGCAGTTCTCACTGTTCCAACATGTGAAATAACCGGAACTTTTTTTTGAACGGCCTTTGTTATAGTAGCTAAAATGTTATTTCTCTCCTCTAAATTAAGGAGAGGGCCTTCTCCCGAAGACCCGCAACAATAAAACCCTTCAACACCTCGTTCTAATTGTTTAGTGACTAACAAACTTAATGCATCATAATTAATTGATTCATCATGATTCATTGGTGTAACAATGGCAGAGATGACTTTTTTAAATTTATCATAATTTACCATGCAGTCCATCCTCCATCTATAATAAGATTAGAGCCTGTCATATATTTTGATGCATCAGATAAAAGAAAAACAATAGCGCCATTGAATTCGTTAGCTTGAGCCATTCGCCCAATAGGGATTCTTGATGTATAGTTTTTCTTAAATCGAGGATCTTGATCCGCTCTTTCTACACCCGATAGCGTTAATGTATTGACCCTAATATTGTCTCGTCCCCAGTAGGTTGCACAATATCGAGTGAAATTATAAACACCTGATTTGGCAGCAGAATAAGCAACCGGTTTAATAAATGGAATGCCAGTATCTTCTTTTTTATAGGCATAAATATCTTGTACCGGAGATACCACACCATAAATTGATCCAATATTGACAATTGAACCTGATTTACCTGCTTTTTTTATTCTTGCGCCTACTTGCTGCGTCATTAAGAATGTACCCACTAAATTAACTTCAACGACTTTCCTAAATACGTCTTCTGGGAAATTCTCAAAAGGTCCGGAGACCTCTGGTGGCGCGCTCGGTTGAGTATCAATCCCTGCATTATTGACTAAACCGTCGGGGGTTCCCCAACGGTTTTCAATGGCATCTAATGTTTGATTAATTTCCTCAACTTTGGTGATATCTACAGCATGGAAACTAAGATTTTCTGAAGTTTTGATATCACCAAATACTTTGTCAATTTTACTTTCAGGACAAGTTGTACCTAATACGGCAACTTTAGCTCCACGCGCGTGGAGCTCCCTAACATATTGTTCACCTAATTGTCCAAAACCACCGGTAACAATAATGATTTTGTCTTTTAAGGAAAATAAATTATCTTGCATATCTTATCCCTTCTCATTAAATTTTGTGTTTATTGAGATAATCGCGATCTAAAATAATGCCATGGCCTGGTAACTCGCTTGGAATGTAGCAACCATTTTCTTCTCTGCCAGCTGATGCAAATATTCTTAGATCTTCCCAACGACCACCATCGGTCATTTCAGCATAAGAAATATTTGGTATTGCAGCCAATAAACTTGCACTTAATTCCATTACAAAGTGTGGTGTCATTGGTAAGTTATGCGCTCTGGCAACAGTCGCTATATCTAAATAACCCGTGATCCCACCTACACGACCTAGATCTGCCTGAACAAAATCAACTGCGCAGCCTTCAATATATTGAGCAAATTGATTAACATTGTAGACATTTTCACCAAGCGCAATAGGTGTGTTAGTACGTTGACGTAAGTTAATATGACCGACAATATCATCAGAAGGTAAAGGCTCTTCAATCCATAGTAAATTTAAAGGATCGAAGGCTTTGAATGCTTGTAATGCTTGTGGGAAGTTCCATCCTTGATTAGCATCAACCGCTAACGGCATATCAGGCACTGCTTCTTTGATTTTTCTCAATCTTTCAACATCTTCTTCAATCGTTGGTTTTCCTACTTTTACTTTTGCTGCAAAATATCCTTTGCTCTTCCAACGTTTGACTTGATCAATGACTTCTTCAATAGATAAATGTAGATTGATACCACTACCATATAAAGGTACACGATCACGTACTCGACCTAAGATATCAATAATAGGTACATTTAAGGTTTTACCTAACAAATCCCAGTAGGCAATATCTAATGCTGATAAAGCGTGGGTGGTAACACCGGCTCCCCCTACGTCATGAACGTGTTTGTAGCTTCGATGCCATAATCCTCTTGGTGAAAGAGGTTTGCCAATAACATCAGGAATAATTTCTTGAACTAAGGCCGAAATGGTTTTACCACACCATCCTGAAGTATGGCTAAAACCGGTACCTACTTTTCCATTAGAACCGTAAACATCTACGATTGAAACTTCAATATCGGTTACATGGTGAATTTGATCTCCCCATGGTCCGTCAGGTAATGGTACTCTTGATGTCATTAATTCAATATGGTCAATTACTGGCATTTCATTAATATTCATAATAACTTCCTCTACTATAAGATTTTGGTGTTTGCTTTTTTAAGCACATTTAGTTTGATCAATACTCTTTATTCATTCTCTGGTGGAACTTCCTCATCACCACTTACATGTCCAAATACTTCCGGTAAAATAAATGTTGCAGCTAAGAACGCTAAGAATGGACCAATAGCGATAATGGCTGCAGCAAGTGGAACACCTAACGATGCAAATAGTGGTGGGAATACTAATGTTGTTGTAAACGCAGTTATTTTAACAATCGTGTAAGCAATACCTGATGCAATTCCTCGATATTCAGGTTTAGCCACTAACGATATAACTGTCATACCGCTTTCAGAATCCCAATAGTGACCCCATAGCATTAAAGCAGCACCAGTTGTAATTAAGGCGAAGTTTTGATCATAAAAACCATAAGCAGCGATTAAAATACCGATCACCACACATAAAAAGCCCCATTGACTTAATCCTTTATGTCCGAGTTTAGGCAATAATAGTGGTCCGATTAAAGCTGATGTGGCAGCAATACAGTTGATGAATAATAACGCTAAATTATTTTGAATTTGGCCTGATATTCCCAACGAAACTAAAATAAATGGTAAATAGAAGGAGAAAGCATAATTTTCAAATGATTGTACTGCACAAGAGATCCAACCAAAAATGGTAGTTTTTTTGGAGAAATCTTTTTTAAATACATCACTTAAAGCATCTTTTACTTTTGGTTGTTCAATTTTAACATTGACATCCGGTAATATATTATCAAGAAAGTTGTCTTTATAAAATTTTCTTGAGGCAACTTTTGCTTCTATAAAGCGTCCTCTTTCAACTAACCATGTCGGTGTTTCTGGTAGTTCTTTTCGCATTAATAATAATGTGAAAGCAGGTATAGCAGGGAAGGCTAAAACGATACGCCAGATCATGTCATTATGAACGTTAGCTAATTGTAAAATAGTAACCATAATAATGGCGGCGATAATACCTAGTGCAAACATGAATTGCCAACGGTTGGCCATAACTTCACGTTTTTTCTTAGGCATTACTTCCATGATATAGGTAAATCCATTTGCCACATCTGCACCAACAGGGAAACCGGCAAAAAATCTTATGACTGCTAACCAATACATATTTGGTGCAAAACCTTGTAGAATTGCGCAAATCGCAAACAATATCATGGAACCTAAGAATATTGTTCTTCTACCGATTTTATCGGTTAACCAACCGCCCATTAAGGCACCGATTACTGCACCTAATTGTGTACCAGCTGCTGTTAATCCTAATAACCAACTGCTTGGATGATAAATATCATTTAATGCATACATAATAAATGCCATAGAATAAATATCCCATGACTCGATGAGTAAAGCTGTAATCATTAACCAACCCGCTTTTGTAGCTGACGGCGACTCTTTATGATCAAATAACTTTTTCGTTGACGAAATAAGTTCACCAACATTGTTTATTTCCGTTTTCATATTGTTTTCCTATCTATCATTAAACTAATCATTAATGCTGTAAAATCAAAACAACAAAATGTTGATTACGACAAAATTAGATATTTCTGGCTATTATTTAAAATAATCAAATGCATCCCCAGCGACTTTAACTTTAATATTTTGTGTTAAAGCCTGTGCAACAAAGGCTTTTACGACATGCTCTAAGTGCGCTTCATCAACATAAGCTATGGTAATGTGATTGCTTTGATGACCTGCCATAAAGTCGTCTCGTGTAATGCCATCAAGTACGGCATTAAGTAATGGCCACTCGTAATTGGTTGCTTTGCGACGACGTTCAAATTCCTCTGTCGGTAATTCAACGGCATGGCCGGTACCTATATGCATAATCACATCTAATCCTTCATAGTGCGCTCTAGCCCAAACAAAACGTCCGGCTTTACCTTGACCTGCAATAGTTGAACCACCATAAGGGAAGAACATTGGAGGTTGTCGGTATCCGGTTGCTCCCGCAATACCACCTTTGATATGTTCAAACGGTACCGCACCTGAAATTTCAAAGTCCCAATAGAATGTTCCGTTATATTCACTTCCCCAGCGTACATCGTGGAGTGTGGTTTCAGCAGGTAGCCCGAGGGAAGTTAATAAATACCAAAGCATGGTTTGTGGAATAGCCGTTCCCATATCAACTTCATTGATGCATGGAATTGGTTGATTAGGCATAATCACCTCACCATTTTCGTCAGGAATTGGGAAGCGTTCTGTAGAGCCAATAGCCCCTTCTGCAAAATCTGATGCAGCGCAACAATCTTTTAGACCTTGTTGATATTGAACACCTACAGCAGATAAACCGTATCGCTTAAAGAATCGAGCCATGGCAATCATCATTGCACACTGTTCTTCAACTTGTTCGCGGGTAAGCTCTTGTTCGCTATTACTACCAAATTTGAATTGCATGCCACGATCTTCATACCACTTCAAGCATTGTTCTCTTAAAGATTTTGGTACTTTTTTCATTTCAACTAATAAAGCGGATTGTGAAAGTGATTCAAGCGGCATGCCAATTTTGATTAATGATAATTGAGGAAAGACGCCATTAATCATTCCCATACAAAACGTATCAAATAATCCTAATATCGCTTTATTACGAAGAATATATTGACCTACCTTATGCCCCACTGCTCCTGCTTTGGTGGCCAGGACAGAATGTGTTGCAGGGATGTCATGGAGATATTGTGTATTATGTTCAATAGCACCAAATCTTAACCAAGTATTAAGTGCTGTATCGAAAAACTCGTCATCAAAATTTTCTGACCATAATCTTGAATATGACTTACCTAAACTGGTTAATGTTCCGGCTAAGCAGAGCATGCCCACTAATCCAGGCCATGTACCTTCAAAATTGGCCAATAATAAGATCGGTCCTTTGTGGTGAACTAAGCATGGTGCAACATAATGCGAATATTGCCATGCAGTTAACAAAACAATTATTGGTGCATCAGGATCAATATTGGCAAAACAATCACAGCCTTCACGTTGTGTTCGTAAAAAGCCATGTCCTGATTCAGTATTAATTGGAAACGCTCTGGTTAATTTGTATCCTTTTGTTTTTAATACTTGTTCTAATTTCTGTTCAAATTTTAACTGTGTTGGCCAGCAGGTAGTATTTGCGGCTTCTCGCAAATCACCACTGGTTATCATTAAAATTTCATTTTTATCAGCTGTCATTGACGGCTTTTTATCGGATAATGCACTTTCTAACATAAGTCCTCCCTGTTACTTCTCATCAAATTAATCGTTCATTAACTGGTTATAACGCAATTGGTCTTGATACATTTGTAAATAGACGTTGTATTTTCGTTGGTGGAAATTCTGTGTGGAGAGATCTGGTTTGATCGTATTACCGAACTCAACCATCTCTTTTGCTGCACTAGAAATATCTTTAAAAGCTTTACATGCCACAGCCCCTAAAATTGCAGCACCAAGATTGACGGCGTCTTCTTCTTTAGCCAGAAAAATCTCTTTACCTGTGATATTGGCGTATTCTCTTAACCAAAGTGGATTTTTAGTAGCTCCTCCACACATAATTAATCTGTCAATTTGATAACCTGATTCGATCATGGCATTGACTATGTGAAGTGTTCCGTAAGCAATAGCTTGCATCGTGGCTAAGTAGTGTTTCGCTAAAGCGGTTATACCTGTTTCAAGCGTAACGCCTGAAACCATACCTTTTGCATCAGGATTTGCTCTTGGTGAACGGTTACCATGGTGATCAGCTAATATATGCAGATCATCGGTAAGGTATTTATTGTGCTGTTCTAATTGATTAACATAATGATTAAGAAGTTGATAATAACTACAACCTTTTTGTTTGGCTTCTTGTTCTAATTTTGGCCATGCTTCGTGTTGTCTGATTGACCATTCTAATAAAGCACCAGCAGCACTTTGACCACCTTCATTAAGCCAATAATTAGGTAACATTGCATTTAGATACGGCCCCCAGACACCCGATACCAAAATTGGATTTTTATTAACAATCATGTGGCAATTTGAAGTGCCACTGATAATGGCAAGGCTTGCTTCTGGATTTGAACCAACAAGTGCAATACCACCAGCATGGGCATCAATAATTCCTGTTGCGACAATAACGTTTGTGTGTAATCCAAGTTGCTTAGCAGCCTCTGGTGTTAATGCGCCAGCACTTTCACCTAATCCCAAAACAGTTTGTGGAATTTTATCTTTGAGATCATTAAGACCAATTTTATTGAGGAATTTTTCACTAAAACTCTTTTTATGGGCTAAGTAATTCCATTTACACGTTAGTGTACAAACACTTGCAAGATCGGATTTTGTGGCTTGCCAAACTAAATAATCAGCTAAATCGAAAAAACGCGCTATTTTTTTGTATCTTTCAGGATAATGATGTTTAATCCATAATATTTTTGGCAGTTCCATTTCAATGCTGACTTCACCACCTACATATTGCAATACAGGATCATTGGTTAAATTTATTGTTCTTGCCTCTCCTTTAGCTCGATGATCCATCCACATAATAATATTTTCATTGTTATCGTTATTTTCAGAGATAGATACCGGATCGCCTTGATCATCAAGGGCTACTAAAGAACAAGTAGCGTCAAAACCAATGGAACGAACTTGAGCTACATCAACATTTGCAATAGCTATTGATTCTTTTACTGCAAGGCAAATTTGTTGCCAAATTTGTTTAGAAGATTGTGCAATCCAATCAGAATTGGAATGAAATTGGTCAATAGGTTTAACACTAAATCCTAATCGATGACCTTGCCTATCAAATAATGCGGATCTTACACTTGCAGAACCTACATCAACACCTATAAAAACATCTTTCATCATCGCCTCAACTTTTTGCTAACTCGTGTTAGCATAATAAATAAAAAAATCGAGTAAACAATTAATAAATGTTCATAATGTGATTTAATTCAAATTTTTTTTAAAAATTGCAATAAAAAACACGCGGATATTTGTTCAAAATAAAAGCAGTTAAATTCACAAAAAATAGTCTTTTTTGAAATCACATATATTTATTTTCATTTAAAAATCAATGAATTATTCTTTTGCACAAATCTAAAAATTTATATAAAAACAATGATAGGCTGTTATTAATAATGATAAATACCGATTTTATGTTTTAGTTACTTGATAAAAAATATAAAGGAAATAAGGCAGATATCATGGTTAAAAATGATAACTAACTGATAGATAAATGAGTGGATAAGAAGTTTTGTTGTTAATTTATTGAAATACTCTCCTAATCACTCTTGAATTCAGCCCAAAAAGAATGGCATTTGATAGCATCAGTGATGAAGAGATTAAAGCGGTTGAAAGTCGACTTAATCATCGTCCAAGAAAAAGGCTCAAGTATAAAACACCTTATCAAGCCTTTTACTAACTCGATTCGCACTTAGATGTTGAATTCAAGCACTATTTTTATACTTAAACGTATAGTTAACCTGAAACATCTTTACAATAAATTCTAAATGTTATTGAAATTAATAGGACTATTGCCGAAACCTTTTAGCATGTTAGAATAAGTAACCATATCGATGTTGTAACAATGTAGTAATATTATAATTATTAACATCATCTTCGTTATAAGTAGGATTATTTCATGAAAATCAAAACCCGTTTTGCGCCTAGTCCAACAGGCTATTTACATGTTGGCGGTGCGCGTACAGCACTTTATTCTTGGCTTTATACTCGCCATGCAAAAGGCGCATTTGTGTTGCGTATTGAAGATACCGATCTTGAGCGTTCAACGCCAGAAGCGATTGAAGCAATTATGGATGGTATGAATTGGTTGAAATTGTCATGGGATGAGGGGCCATATTTTCAAACTAAGCGTTTTGATCGTTATAACCAAGTCATTGATGAAATGTTGGAAAAAGGGACAGCTTATCGCTGCTACTGTTCTAAAGATCGTTTGGAAAAATTGCGCGAAGAACAAATGGCAAAAGGTGAGAAGGCTCGTTATGACGGTCATTGTCGTTGTGAGGCGGTACAAAAACAGCATTCTCATGATGAACCTCACGTAGTACGTTTTGCTAATCCAGTTGATGGTGTGGTCATTTTTAATGATTTAATTCGCGGTCCAATTGAGATTGCCAATAAAGAACTTGATGATCTTATTATTCGTCGTACCGACGGGTCTCCAACTTATAATTTTTGTGTCGTGGTAGATGATTGGGATATGGAAATTACTCACGTTATCCGTGGGGAAGATCATATTAATAATACACCTCGCCAGATTAATATTTTAAAAGCACTCAATGCTCCTCTCCCTGAATATGGTCATGTATCAATGATCTTAGGTGATGACGGACAAAAATTGTCCAAGCGTCATGGCGCAGTAAGTGTGATGCAATATCGTGATGATGGCTATTTACCTGAAGCATTACTTAATTATTTAGTTCGACTCGGTTGGTCTCATGGTGATCAGGAGATATTTTCTGTTGCGGAAATGGTTAGCTATTTTTCATTAGATGCAGTGAGCAAATCAGCAAGTGCGTTTAATACTGAAAAGTTACTGTGGTTAAATCATCATTATATTAACCATTTAGATGCTGATTATGTTGCCCAACATTTGGTTTGGCATATGAACCAGCAAGGTTATGATCTACGACAAGGACCAGATCTTATTACAATTATTAAGTTATTTGGTGAGCGCTGTAAAACACTTAAAGAAATGGCTGAATCTTGTGCCTATTGTTATCAAGATTTTGCTGATTTTGATGCCGATGCAGCTAAAAAACATTTACGTCCAGTTGCCAAAGTACCGTTAGAAACGATTAAAGCGAAAATAGAAGCGATTGCCGATTTTGATTGGCAAATTGATAAGATTCATCATGCTATTGAAGAAACAGCAACTGAACTCGATGTTGGTATGGGGAAAGTAGGTATGCCATTGCGAGTTGCGGTAACGGGATTAGGTCAATCACCGTCAGTGGATGCGACAGTTTTTGCTGTTGGCAAACATCGTTCGCTTGCCAGAATTGATAAAGCACTAGCTTATATAAAACAGCGAGAACAAGCTCAAGAATAATATCATTCTTTATTGTCGGTAACCCCGACAATAAACTTGGCTAAGTTGAGAGTTTATATGGCTCACTTAAAAAAACGCTATTGGATCCCTTTGGGGTTTTTACTTCTTATCATTTTGATAAGTCTATATGGTTGGCAGTATTGGCTCTCATTTAAGCAAAAATATGGTATCAATGTTGACTGGCATGGTGCTAAAATCAGTTTAAATGGCATTTTATTTGATGAATTCACCGTTACCAAACAGTCACAATTATCGGTCACGAGTAAAAATCTGGTGATCTCATGGTCGCAGTTATCAGCAACAGATGTTGATATTTACTGGCAAGCAAACCAAGTTATCACGCAAATAACACCGGCAGAAAAAGTAGTTGATGATACTGCACAAAACTTTAATCCTTCTTTGATAGCGACTTTTTTTTATTGGTTACCAACAGTAATTCATATTGATTCATTACGATTTTATCAGCAAGATAATGAGTTATTTAACCTTAATGTTGATGTAACAAAACAGCAAGAAGGGATACAGTTAGCAATAGCAACAAAAGATCAACGTACCATTAAGCTTTCAGCCATATTGCGTTACAACTCAATTGATTCACGCATTGATATACAAAACGGTCTTTTAACCACAATGCTAAATCAAGCCGAGGTCGTAAATAGTACCTTAATTTTACCTTTCTCTGGGTGGTTAACCCAAGATCGGTTATCATTGAGTAGTTTGAATGATGCTACGTTTAATTTAGAAAAAATAAATATCTCTCAAGATTTAATGTTAACTAATACGTCAGGAAAAGCAAAATTCCAATTTGAATCTAAAATACCCATAGAGAGTGATCAGATTTCAGCTAATGTACAATTAATGCTTAATAAGCTCAATGGTATCTATCAAAATAGTGAAATAAAATCGGCCACAGGAACAAGTAATATTGTGATTAACAATAATCAAATTACTGTGTCAACGCCGGAATTAAATATTCAAGAAATCAATGTGGGTATTGCTTTTGAAAAGCTAAAATTAGCGGGCAGTTATACTGCTTCATTCAAATCGCTAAATGGAGGTATCATAACTTGGTCGCAGGCTAGAGCCAATATTTTTTCAGGATCAATTTGGCTGGAAAAAAATAGATTGAATTTAGCTAAATTACCCCAACAATTTAATGTAAGATTAAAACAGATACAATTAAAAGATATTTTTGCTAAATATCCTGTTGAAGGGCTTGCTGGTGAAGGCGAAATTGAAGGCGTTATCCCTATCACTTTATTACAAGCCAAAAATAACAATAAAATTGTGATGAAAACGGTGATTAAAAAAGGCCAATTAGCCACGATTAATGCAGGTTATTTGCAGTTTGAAAATTCAGCACTTAAAGGTTATGTACAAAATAACCCTAATATGAAAATACTCACTGATATTCTTAAAAATTTTCATTATACTAAATTAACAGGTAATGTTGATTATGCTGATGACATTGCTAAATTGAGTCTCAATATTCAGGGACGTAATGAAGATGTTGAAAATGGCAAAGCAGTTAATTTAAATATTACCCTTGAAGAAAATGTTGCCAAATTAATGATGAGCATACTATTGTCAGACCAAATTAGTGAACCGATTCGTAAACGAATTGAGGCGCGTTTAAAGTAATTATTTTATGACTAAGAGGTTACCTTATGGTACGAAATGTTTTTGCAATAATGGTATTGAGTTGCACATTAATGGGATGCTCGCCTACCGTTAAAGTTCAGGCGCCAAGTGAACCTATTAATATTAATTTAAATGTTAAAATAGATCATGAAATTAATATCAAAGTCGATAAGGCACTAGATAATATCATTAATAAATCAGGTCTATATTAAATTCAGGTTTAATTAAATATAGTAGAGTGAAGTTTTATGATTTGCCTTTGGCAAAGGGGTGTGGATTAATTAAGGTAAAATGATCTGTTGTTATCTAAAATCTAACATAATTTTACTTTTTACACTTTTAAATTTATTGAATAATAAAGTTTTTTAGGGAGTCGATTATGGCTATTTATAAAAAAGTAACTGTCGCTTTATTCTCTATAGTTTTATCCTTTTCTAGTGTTGCATTAACGTTAGATCAAGCTATGGATTCATTAAGTCAAGCTAAAGCGAAAGGATTAGTAGGTGAGCAAGCCGATGGTTATTTAGGCATAGTTAAAAGTGAAGGTAATGCAGGAGAAATTGCTCAATTAATTAATCAAGCTCGTAAACAGCAGTATCAAAAAGTATCGTCAGAAACTAATGTTCCTCTTAGTGAGGTTGAAAAAAGAGCGGGTAGTAAAGCACAAGAAAAAACACCGGCGGGTCAATATATAAAGCAACAAGGTCAATGGCAAAAAAAATAATTATGGTATATCTTGCAACAATAGGAAAAGTATAATGATATTGTACTTTAATTGTATTTAAATAATGTGTATGCTGTTTTACCTGACTATTTGCTTATTGCAATTTTTGAAACAAACTGTGAAGCTAATTAAAATAAAAAAAGATATGATAATTTCATATAATTAGTTTTTTACTTGTAAATAGTATCGCTTAGGCGATTTTAAATGGAGAAAATCAATGTGTTCGATTTTAGGTATTCTTGATATTAAATCAGATCCAGAACAATTACGAACCAAAGCATTAGAATTATCAAGTCTTATGCGTCATCGTGGTCCTGACTGGTCTGGTATTTTTGCCTCTGATAAAGCTATTCTTGCTCATGAACGTCTTTCTATTGTAGATGTTAATACTGGCGCTCAACCTCTTTATAATAAAGATAAAACCCTAGTTTTAGCGGTAAATGGCGAAATATATAATCATCAAGAACTCCGAAATCAGTACAAAGATCGTTATGAATTTCAAACTGGTTCTGACTGTGAAGTCATTTTAGCACTTTACCAAGAAAAAGGGATCCACTGTCTTGATGAATTACAAGGCATGTTTGCTTTTATTCTGTATGATATCAACAAAGGTAGCTATTTTATTGGTCGTGATCATATTGGTATTATTCCAATGTACACAGGCTACGATGAAAATGGTACATTTTATGTTGCCTCTGAAATGAAAGCTTTAGTTCCAGTTTGTAAAACCATTGCAGCCTTCCCGCCGGGAAGTTATCTATCTAGTACTGAAGGTGAAATAAAATCCTATTATAAGCGAGACTGGATGGACTATGATAATGTCAAAGATAATAAAACTGATATTAATGCTTTACGTATTGCATTAGAAGAATCAGTAAAAAGCCATCTAATGTCAGATGTTCCTTATGGTGTTTTATTATCAGGCGGATTAGACTCTTCAGTTATTTCTGCTATCACTAAAAAGTTCTCTGCTCGTCGTGTTGAAGATCAAGAAAAATCTGAAGCATGGTGGCCTCAGTTACACTCTTTTGCAGTTGGACTTAAAGGCGCACCTGATCTTAAAGCTGCACAAGCGGTAGCCAATCATTTAGGTACTGTTCACCACGAAATTAATTTTACGATTCAAGAAGGTATTGATGCAATTCGTGATGTGATCTACTTTATCGAAACTTATGATGTAACGACTATTCGCGCTTCCACACCAATGTATCTTATGGCTAGAAAGATTAAAGCTATGGGGATTAAAATGGTACTTTCAGGTGAGGGTGCTGATGAAGTGTTTGGTGGTTATCTTTATTTCCATAAAGCGCCAAATGCGAAAGAATTTCACGAAGAAACAGTGCGTAAATTAGCCGCACTTCATATGTATGACTGTGCGCGAGCTAATAAAGCGATGGCTGCTTGGGGCGTAGAAGCTAGAGTTCCTTTCCTTGATAAGAAATTCTTAGATGTGGCAATGCGTATTAATCCAAAAGATAAAATGTGTGGTAGCAATGGCAAAATGGAAAAATATATTGTCCGTGAAGCTTTTGAATCTTATCTACCAGCATCGGTTGTTTGGCGTCAAAAAGAGCAATTTTCTGACGGGGTCGGTTACAGTTGGATTGATACCTTAAAAGAGATTGCCAATAGCAAAATTACCGATCAACAATTGGAAAACGCAAAATACCGCTTCCCTTACAATACGCCAGCTAGCAAAGAAGCTTATATGTATCGTGAAATTTTTGATGAATTATTCCCACTTGAAAGTGCCGCTCAAAGTGTACCGGGTGGTCCTACTGTTGCTTGTTCAACCGCTAAAGCAATCGAATGGGACGAATCATTTAAAAATCTTAATGATCCATCAGGTCGAGCGGCAGTCGGCGTACATAATGATGCATATAAAAAATAAGCTATTTTCAACTTTATAAATAGTTAAATATAAAAAACGGGGTGTTATCCCCGTTTTTTATGTCTACAAAAAAATTTTTTAGAGTTTTATATTAATGTGTAGAGCCTTTAGGGGCGCCAATAGGTAATATAGTGCGACCATATTGTTCATTAATCACTTCAGCCATAGCAAGATAAATAGCACTTGCTCCACAAATAATCCCTTCAAAACCAGCGATATGAATAATGTCATGGTTACCTGAGATATTACCCATAGCTAATAAAGCAAATAGTATAGTTAAACTAGCAAAGACAAATTGCAATGCACGATTTGCTTTTAATGTACCAATAAACATAAATGCCGTGAAAATTCCCCATAAGGCAAGGAAAATTCCAACAAATGTTGCATCAGTTGATGCGGTTACTGGTGAAGTAGGTAAATACCAAATTCCAACAAGAGCAATCCAGAAAAAACCGTAGGAAGTAAATGCTGTTGTACCAAAAGTATTACCTTTTTTAAACTCTAAAATACCGGCAATCACTTGTGCAAGACCACCATAAAAAATACCCATTGATACAATTGCCGTCATGACGGGAAAAAATCCTGCATTATGAATATTTAATAAAATTGTTGTCATTCCAAATCCCATCAAACCAAGAGGGCCAGGATTTGCCAGTTTTGTTTGTTCCATAAAGATCCTATAAATTAAAATTTATAATAAAAAAAAGAGCGGCAATGATAAGTGCAGAACTCCTATCAATCAAGATCTATAAAAAAATTATTTTTCGCCCCCTTGATATTACCAATAATGTTCCCATTTATGTGAAAACAAAAACATTTCTTTGTGAAAATTAAAGGGTTGAAAATAGCGATTTAATACCTATATACAAAGAATAAAATACAGAATTCGAGGAGAAAAGATTATGGGTAAAATTATTGGTATTGATTTAGGTACAACTAATTCATGTGTTGCGGTCATGGATAATGGTCAAGCAAAAGTATTAGAAAATGCAGAAGGTGATCGTACTACACCATCGATTATAGCTTACACACAAGATGGTGAAATCTTAGTTGGTCAACCAGCAAAACGTCAAGCAGTAACAAATCCACAAAATACACTATTTGCTATTAAACGTTTAATCGGTCGTCGTTATGAAGATGCTGAAGTTCAACGCGATGTTGGTATTATGCCATACAAAATTGTAAAAGCTGATAATGGCGATGCATGGGTTGATGTAAAAGGTCAGAAAATTGCACCACCACAAATCTCTGCTGAAGTATTAAAGAAAATGAAAAAAACTGCAGAAGATTATCTTGGTGAACCAGTCACAGAAGCTGTTATTACTGTACCTGCTTATTTTAACGATGCTCAACGTCAAGCAACTAAAGATGCTGGTCGTATCGCAGGTCTTGATGTTAAACGTATTATTAACGAACCAACAGCAGCAGCACTTGCTTATGGTTTAGACAAAGATGTGGGTAACCGCACTATAGCTGTATACGACCTTGGTGGTGGTACATTTGATATCTCAATTATCGAAATTGATGATGTTGATGGTGAAAAAACATTCGAAGTATTAGCAACTAACGGTGATACTCACTTAGGTGGTGAAGATTTTGACTCACGCTTGATTAATTATTTAGTTGATGAATTTAAACGTGAACAAGGTTTTGATTTGAAAAATGATCCACTTGCAATGCAACGTTTGAAAGAAGCTGCTGAAAAAGCAAAAATCGAATTATCATCAGCTCAACAAACTGATATTAACTTGCCATATATCACAGCTGATGCAACAGGACCAAAACACTTAAATATTAAAGTAACACGTGCAAAACTTGAATCTTTAGTTGAAGATTTAGTAAAACGTTCAATGGATCCAGTTAAAACTGCATTACAAGATGCTGGTCTTTCTGTATCAGACATCAAAGATGTTATTTTGGTTGGTGGTCAAACACGTATGCCAATGGTACAAAAAGCAGTTGCAGACTTCTTTGGTAAAGAACCACGTAAAGATGTAAACCCAGATGAAGCGGTGGCAGTTGGTGCTGCGGTACAAGGTGGGGTACTTGGTGGTGATGTTAAAGATGTATTATTACTTGATGTAACACCATTATCTTTAGGTATTGAGACTATGGGTGGTGTAATGACTACCTTAATTGAGAAAAACACAACTATTCCAACTAAACATAGTCAAGTGTTCTCAACAGCAGAAGATAATCAATCTGCGGTAACTATCCATGTGTTACAAGGCGAACGTAAACGTGCTAGTGATAATAAATCATTAGGTCAATTCAATTTAGACGGTATTCAAGCGGCACCACGTGGTATGCCACAAATTGAAGTAACTTTTGATATTGATGCTGACGGTATTTTACATGTATCAGCTAAAGATAAAAATACAGGACGTGAGCAAAATATTACCATTAAAGCTTCTTCTGGATTAAGTGAAGAAGAAATCCAAAAAATGGTACATGATGCAGAAGCAAATGCTGATGCTGACCGTAAATTTGAAGAGTTAGCTCAAATTCGTAACCAAGCAGATCATCTTGTTCACACAACACGTAAACAAGTAACAGATGCAGGAGATAAATTATCATCTGATGATAAGAAAGCTATTGAAGATGCAGTCAGTGCTTTAGAAGTCGCGGCTCGTGGTGAAGATAAAGCTGAAATTGAAGCAAAAATTAATGCGTTAATGGAAGCTTCTAAGAAATTACTTGAATTAGTACAACAACAAGCTCAAGCAGATCAAACTGCTGGTCAATCAAGTGATAATTCTGCAGCGCAAGATGATGTTGTTGATGCTGACTTCAAAGAAGTTGATGATGATAAAAAATAAACGCTAACTGCTATGTTTTTTAATGAGTTATTTCAACAAGTTTTAAACATGTAAGACATTAAACGGGCGCGAGGTAACTCAAGCCCGTTTAGTTGTTTAGGAACTATAAGAATAAAGGTTAATTATGGCGAAGAAAGATTATTATGAAATATTAGGCGTAAGTAAAAGTGCCACTGAGAGTGAGATTAAAAAAGCCTATAAACGCCTAGCCATGAAATATCATCCCGATAAAAATCAGGATAATAAAGCTGAAGCTGAAGCTAAATTTAAAGAAGTCAAAGAAGCTTATGAAGTCTTAACTGATGAACAAAAGAAAGCAGCTTATGACCAATATGGACATGCTGCTTTTGAACAAGGTTTCGGTGCAGGAGCCGGAGCTGGCGGATTTGGTGGATTTGGCGGTGGTTCTGCTTTTGATGATATCTTTAGTGACTTTTTTGGTGGTGGTCGTGGACGTGGTGGGCAAGCTGCATCAAGGGGAGCCGATTTACAATACAACATCACATTGACATTAGAAGAAGCTGCTGCTGGTGTTAAAAAAGAGATAAGGGTACCAACGTGGGTCACTTGTGACACTTGTCATGGACAAGGCACCGAGAAATCCTCTGATGTAGTGACTTGTGAAACCTGTCATGGTGCTGGTGTGGTACAAATGCGCCAAGGATTTTTTGCTGTACAGCAAGAGTGTCCAACTTGTCATGGACGGGGTAAGGTTGTTAAAAATCCTTGTAAAAAATGTCATGGTGAAGGACGAATACAAAAAACTAAAACGCTATCAGTTACCATTCCTGCAGGTGTTGATACTGGTAATCGTATTCGACTTTCTGGAGAAGGTGAGGCAGGCTTGAATGGTGCGCCTGCAGGCGATTTATATGTTCAAGTGCAAGTTAAACCACATGCAATTTTTGAACGTGATGGTTCAAATCTTCATTGTGAAATTCCAATTAATATTGCATTAGCATCATTAGGTGGTGAAGTTGAAGTACCAACGCTAAATGGTAAAGTAAGTTTGACTATACCAAGTGAGACTCAAACTGGAAAAATGTTCCGTTTGCGTGGTAAAGGCGTTAAATCATTACGAGGTAGTACTATGGGTGATCTTTATTGTCACGTGGTAGTCGAAACACCAGTTAATTTAACCAGTAAACAAAAAGATCTACTTAAAGAGTTAGGTGAAAGTTTTAAAGCTGATAAAAGTGCTAAACATAGCCCAAAAGAAAAAAGCTTTTTTGATAAAGTGAAAAAGTTTTTTGGGTAACATTAATTATTAATATAGTGAATGCGAGGTTAGGTGACTGGCCTCGCTTTTTTTTGATAAAAATATAGTTAATGACCAATTGATTTGCAAAAGAAATGATTAGCAGAATAAGATAATTTGTTTAGTATCTTGACTCAAAACTGGAAAAAAATTATTGGAAGAAATCCTTAAGCAACATAGTCTTTGGATTAAGATGATAACTAAAAGTTTATCAAATGAAGATATCTCTATATTTAAAAGAATGCTGCAACAAAATCATAATAATGTGTCTAAAAAAAACTGAAATGAAAATAATTGATGAGGTCACCGAGATACAAAAATATGCTTAAGTAATTACCTGACAATAGCTTAGATATGACGGATCATTCATTATTGGATATGTTAACTAAAAATTCATGGTACTAAAATAAATTATGGCATACAGGGGATAGATACTTCGCTCTTCAACTAGAGCAATAGATAACAAACCAACATACATACAATGCTATTTGTTAGTATTGAATACCAGGTTGATCTATGTGGATCACAATATTTATAAAGTTGGGTTAAATAATCATCAAATATAACAATGTATCAATTATGGATAGATACTATTTTAGCCAAAAATAGCTATTTTATTACAGATTGTCTCTATTTTGATGATAAAAAAAAGGATAACCTAATTTCTTAGGTTATCCTTATTAAAGCTAATACTCAGTTCAATTACATTTTAGTTGTAAATGTACGAGCAATAACGTCGCGTTGTTGTTCAGCAGTTAAAGAGTTAAAACGTACTGCATAACCTGAAACACGAATTGTTAATTGAGGATATTTTTCCGGATGTTGCACAGCATCTTCTAAGGTTTCACGACGAAGAACATTAACATTTAGATGTTGACCACCTTCAACTTTAATTGTTGGGGCAATATCTAAAGGTACTTCACGATATTCGAACTGACCTAATTCAGCAGTTGGGACAATTTGATCTTCTTTATAAACTGATTTAGCAGCAACACAACGTGCTTCTTTTGTTGTATCATCTAATAACCAGAAAGAATTTAAAAGTGCAGCATTGTTTGCTTTAGTAATTTGGATACCTGTAATCATTTTAAAACCCTCCTATGAGTTTTATTACGCTAACTTATTTATAGCTAATATAGCACTTTAAAAATTTGATTAAAGTCAAAAAAAGCTATTAATTTGATAAGTTATACCTTTGTTACATTTGGGTTTTATATTTGACAATATTACTAATCAATTGATTTTTAAAATTAAATCATATGGTTCGGTAATTTAGGCTTATTTGCCAAACTATATTCCAACACGATTTTTTAATCATAAATAAAAAAATAACTGAATATTGACTGTGAAATAGCCAATATTCAACTTAATAAGTGATATAAATATGTTCGGCTTGAAAGCGCACCTCTTTTTTATCAAGTTGAAGCAATTCCGCTAGAGTAAACGCAAATTTAAAAGCGATACCAAGACCTTTACCGCTAAATAGATTTTCATCAAGCACCACATCTTGATCAACATACACACCATCATTAGCTAATTTATACAAATCACCAGAGCAAACATATCTTCGACCATGAAGTAAATTATTTTTGCTTAATACCTTAACGGCAGCTGAGCAGATAGGGCAAATCCATTTTCCTGCTTTATCATGTAATTGAATAAAAGTGATGACATCAGGATTTTTACCAAGATTAATTGTGCCATCTGGCCCACCGGGAAGAATAATTGCATCATAGAGTGTGGTTTCTTTTTCTTTAAGTAATGCATGCGCTTTAATATCTATATTGTGATAACTGGTTACCACAATGTTATCTTGGCACGCTAATAGGTCAACATTAATCTTCACACGACGTAATGCATTAAAAATAATGATAGCTTCTGCTTCTTCAAAACCTTCTGCAAGTAAAATGGCGACTTTAGGGTTATTCATATAAATAGTTCCTCTATTAAATAAAATTTGAATTATTGTTTCATAAATTTTTACGACTTTTTCAAAAAAAATAGGAGAAATAAAACATTTGTGATGAGAATCACATCGACTTTTAAATTTTTGCCACTTTTATAAAAAGTTGGCATTCAATTTAAGGTGTAACTAGACCTCTCACCATAGACTATTTGTTGTATCTGGAATAAATATTTGGTTTTTTGTTGAAAAATAAAACATCACTGTCTTTAGATACAAGATCGCATTTTACAGTTAATGACAATTTACCATTAAGGTGAATTGATTACACAAGCGGGTGTCAAAATGAAAAATAGAGTGATAGGTTTAAAAAATTACTTAGCATATGGATCGGGTGATTTTTTAGGTGCGGGAACCACCGCACTAACAGCTGCGTGGTTGTTGTATTTTTATACCAATTTTTGTCATTTAACTCCCATTGAGGCAACTTTTATTTTTGCTGCTGCCAGAGTGGCAGATGCAGTTATAAGTCCATTAATGGGATATTTAACCGATAATTTTGGACGAACTCGCTTAGGAAAACGGTTTGGACGACGTAAATTCTTTATTTTATTGGGGATCCCATTAATCTTTAGTTATAGTGTAATGTGGGCTCCAGGCATGAGCTATATCTATTATCTGTTGACCTATCTTTTCTTTGATATTGTTTATACTATGGTACTTGTACCATATGAAACCCTTGTTCCTGAAATGACGGATGATTTTAAACAAAAAACCAAATTCTCAGGTGCGCGTATTTCAATGGCTCAATTGTCAGCTATTTTAGCTGGTTTCTTACCGGGTATCTTACTCAGCTATTTTGGTAAAGATAATGCCATATCATTTTTCTATTCTAGCCTAGTTTTCTCTATTTTATGTTCTATTGCACTTTGTATGGTGTACTTATTTACATGGGAAAGACCAAAAGAGTTGAAATCTAAAGAGGCATTACAAGCAGAAGAAGAGGCTGCGTCATTAACTTTCAAAGAGAGTTTTAAACACTTAATTATTGAGTTGTTATCTACCTTTAAAATAAAGATATTTCGACAACATTTGGGCATGTATTTAGGTGGATACATCGCGCAAGACGTCTTCAATGCAGTATTTACTTACTATGTTATTTTTGTATTACTACAAGAGCCAACGGTAGCCTCGATGTTAATTGGTACTATGTCTATAACGCAATTTATAGCTGTTTTATGTATGATGCCATTATGTATTAAATATGGCCCCGCCCCATCATATCGGGGAGTGGTAACTATTTTTGGTATCAGTTGTTTAGCTTATGGTATTGTTTGGTACTATAATTTAAGTCATATACACACACTATTAATTACAATTTCAGCTATCGCAGGATTGGGTCGCGGCGGTATTAACTATGTACCATGGAATATCTATACCTATATTTCAGATGTGGATGAAATGATCACTGGCAAACGTCGTGAAGGTATTTTTGCAGGTGTGATGACGTTCACTCGTAAAGCATCTCAAGCTGGAGCAGTTATGTTAATCGGTGTATGTCTACAAATGTCAGGTTTTGTGAGTGGACAAACACAACAACCGCCTGAAGTATCACAAACCATTCTTTTCTTATTAGTTTTTGGTACCGTTTTTGTGTTGACATTAGGGTTCCTTATTTCATTGAAATTTAAATTAAACCTAAAAACACATAGCGTATTGATTAATGAAATTAAAAATATGAAAGGTATTGGTACAAATCCTGATAAAAAAATTACTGATGAAGGAAAACCTATTGTAGAAATGCTTACTGGTATGCCGGTTGCCGAGCTCTGGGGTAATAATAATATAGGTTATAAGAAAAAATAAGTTTGAATCATATTGATGATATTAAAGTAAAATTAGAGGTACATGGACATGCAAATTTTCCCAGTAAAACATAGTAAGTTACTATGTAAGCCTGAGTATTTGGTTACTCGCTCAGAGTTAGAACAATTAATTCGAAAAATAGTAAACAATTTAATTAATATCCAAGATGAAACCGGTGAATTCCTTTTACGCTTAGATGATGGGCGCGTTATTGATACCAAAGGTTGGTGTGGTTGGGAGTGGACTCATGGTATTGGTCTTTATGGGATGTACCAGTTTTACCAACAAACCGGTGATCAAAAAACACTTAATATCATTGATGATTGGTTTAAACAACGTTTATCAGAAGGTACGCCAACTAAAAATGTCAATACGGTTTGTCCATTTTTAACTTTAGCATATCGTTATGAAGAAACTAAAAATCCTACCTATGTACCTTATTTAGAACGTTGGGCAGATTGGGTAATGTATGAGATGCCAAGAACTAAATTTGGTGGATTACAACATATAGTTTATAACAATGAAAATCATCAACAGCTTTGGGATGATACATTGATGATGAGTGTGTTGCCAATAGCTAAAATTGGTAAGCTTTTAAATAAAAAAGAGTACATTCAAGAAGCGATTTATCAAATATTGTTTCATATACAATATCTGATGGATCGCCAAACAGGACTTTGGTTCCATGGTTGGACTTTTGAAGGAAATCATAATTTTGCTAACGCAAGATGGGCAAGAGGAAATAGTTGGTTAACCATTGTTATTCCTGAATTTATTGAATTACTCGATCTTAAAGAGAGTGATCCTATCAGGAGAACTTTAATCGAAGTATTAAATGCGCAAGTTGAAGCATTAGCTAAATATCAAGATAAAAGTGGTTTATGGCATACTATTATTGATGATCCTGACTCTTATCTTGAAGCCTCAGCAACAGCAGGATTTGCTTATGGTATATTAAAATCTATTAGAAAACGTTATATTTCTAATGATTATATTCCAGTTGCCGAGAAAGCCATACAAGGTGTAATAAATAATATCGATGATGAAGGAACATTACTGAATGTTTCATTTGGAACGGCAATGGGTAATGATATTGATTTTTATAAAAAGATCCCATTAACATCGATGCCTTATGGTCAAGCCATGGCTATTTTATGTTTAACTGAATATTTAAGAGTATTTATTTAAACTAGAATAATTGATTTGGATTAGGTTTATTATTTTTTTTAGGTATAATTACGATATTTCAATAAATCACATTATTGATTCATATAAAATAATAATATAGGTATCGTATGAGTAATCCACTAACATGGCATGATGTCATCGGTGCAGAAAAAGAAAAGCCTTATTTTCAACAAATAATGCAATTCGTTGCTTCTGAGCGTGCTGTGGGAAAGGTAATTTACCCTCCCCAGCATGATGTATTTAACGCCTTCCGATTTACCCCCTTTAATGACATCAAAGTTGTGATTTTAGGACAAGATCCTTATCATGGTCCTAATCAAGCTCACGGACTTTCCTTTTCTGTCTTACCGGGTATCAAACCACCGCCGTCGTTATTAAATATTTATAAAGAACTCTCGACTGATATTGACGGTTTTAGTATACCCTCACACGGATATTTAGCCTCTTGGGCTAACCAAGGCGTGTTACTATTAAATACTGTATTAACTGTTGAGGCTGGACAAGCTCATTCACATGCAAAAATGGGGTGGGAAACGTTTACCGATCATGTCATTGCTATGATTGATAAATATCTTACAGGGGTAGTTTTTTTGTTATGGGGTTCACCCGCTCAAAGAAAAGGTCAATTTATTGATCGCCAAAAACATCATGTTTTGACATCAGTTCACCCTTCGCCTTTATCCGCTCATCGTGGTTTTTTGGGATGTAAACACTTTTCAAAAACCAATAACTTTATTTTGCAACAAGGTAAAACACCGATAGATTGGCAACCTCGATTACCGGAAAATAATAATGAGCATTAATAAAAAACGTCGAACAGGTTTGCAAGAGATTGCTGATTTAATTGGTATAAGTAAAATGACGGTAAGTCGTTTTCTGCGAGATCCCAAATTAGTGTCTGAACCACTTCAATTACAAATTTCAGAGGCTATTGATAAGCTAGGGTATATTCCTAATAAAGCCCCTGATATGCTCTCTAATGCTAAGAGTAATGCAATTGGGGTTTTGTTGCCTTCTTTAACTAACCAAGTTTTTGCTGAAGTATTGAAAGGGATTGAGATAGAAACAGATAAATATGGTTATCAAACTATGATTGCCCATACTGGTTATAGTCCTGAAAAAGAAGAAATGCGTTTACGTTCATTACTTGCCTATAATATTGATGGACTAGTTCTGACTGAACGTACTCACACAGAAGCTACCCGAAAAATGATAGAAATATCCGGTGTTCCTGTGGTGGAAATTATGGATAGTGTTTCCCCTTGTCTTGATATGGCTGTAGGGTTTGATAATTTTGCTGTGACTAAAAATATGATTAATCGCATGATCAACAAAGGTCATCAACATATTGCTTATTTTAGCGCTCGCCAAGATGATCGTAGTATTATCAGACAAAAAGCTTATGAAGAAGCGATGATAGAAGCCGGATTGATACCCAAGACATTTGCCACTAAAGCGTCTTCCTCTTATTCATTGGGAACTCAATTACTTCAGCAAGCGTTAAAAGATTATCCACAAATTGATGGCGTATTTAGTACTAACGATGATTTAGCTTTAGGGGTACTTTTTGAATGTTTACGACTTAACATTAAAGTGCCAGAACAAATTGCTGTAGCGGGTTTTCATGGTCATGATGTTGGGCAAGTTATGACGCCAAAACTTGCATCAATTTTAACACCAAGAGTAGAAATTGGGCAGAAAGCTGCTGAAATGCTATTAAAACGTATTAACGGAGAATCCATTACTCAAAAAGTTGTCAATTTTCCGGTACAATTTTTAGATGGTGAAAGTATTTAAATAAAACAATAGTCGTGAGTCAGATTTTCAATCTCTTTAAATTAAAAATGAGATAGGTTTGATAATTATGATCTGTGGCTTCCTTGATATATTAACATCGATCAAATATTAATTTTGGCATACAAAAAATCGAGATAATTTGCCTTTGGATATATTGCTTACGCTAATAATTTATTTAGGTTAATAAGTAAAAAGTCTAACTGAGTTTTTAGATTTCCGGTTTTCATCTTCTAATAACTATGTTAATATTACCGCTCAGTGGTTATTTATACCTACTAAAAATTTATAGAAGAATAACACTGAGGCCCCCATGAAAATAGTTGAAGTAAAACACCCTCTTGTCCGTCATAAAATCGGTTTAATGCGTGAACACGATATCTGCACCAAAGACTTTAGAGATCTTGCCAGCGAAGTTGGTAGTTTATTAACCTATGAAGCAACCGCAGATTTACCCACAGAAACTGTCACAATTGAAGGTTGGTGTGGACCTGTTCAAGTTGAACGAATTAAAGGTAAAAAAATTACTGTAGTACCTATCTTACGAGCTGGTCTCGGTATGATGGATGGTGTCCTTGAGCATGTGCCAAGCGCGCGTATTAGTGTCGTTGGATTTTATCGCAACGAAGAGACACTTGAGCCTGTACCTTATTTCCAGAAATTAACTTCCGATATTGAAGACCGTATGGCTTTAGTTGTTGATCCAATGCTTGCAACAGGTGGTTCAATGGTTGCGACAATCGATCTTCTAAAAAAAGCGGGTTGTAAAAATATTAAAGTATTAGTGTTAGTTGCTGCACCAGAAGGCATTAAAGTTCTGGAAAAAGCACACCCTGATGTCGAACTTTATACTGCCTCAATAGATGAGAGGTTAAATGATAAAGGTTACATACTGCCCGGACTCGGCGATGCTGGTGATAAGATATTCGGCACCAAATAAAATCTCAAATTTTAGACCGGTTAATCCGGTTTTTTTATGCCTGCTAGTTAATAATAAAAAACATGAAACAAAATTTAAGTTTAATAGGAGAGGATGAACGTGACAAATACCATAACCGATGTAATAAAAAATGATACATCACCGCAAAAACACTCATGGCAAGATATTTTTACAGGCGCACAAATGTTATTTGTGGCATTTGGTGCATTAGTGTTAGTTCCGCTTTTAACTGGATTAAATCCTAATGTGGCATTATTTACCGCTGGCGTGGGGACTTTATTGTTCCAAATAACTACCAAAGGTAAAGTACCAGTATTTCTTGCATCATCGTTTGCATTTATTGCACCCATCTCTTTCGGAGTGGCTCAGTGGGGAATACCTGCAACTTTGGGAGGTTTAGTTGCTGCTGGTTTGGTGTTTATGTTTTTTTCCTTTTTGGTCAAGATTAATGGTAAAAATGTGATTGATCGTATTTTACCTCCCGTAGTAACGGGTCCAATTATTATGGTAATCGGTCTATCACTCGCACCTGTTGCGGTAGGTATGGCAATGGGCAAAAATAGCAATTTACCTGCTGAAAATTATCAATTAATCATTATATCAATGTCCTCATTATTAACTACATTGGTTGTTGCTATTTGGGCGAAAGGTTTTTTTAAACTTGTACCAATTATTGCTGGCATTATAGTTGGATATACGATTTCTTGTTGTTATGGTATTGTCAACTTTAAACCAGTTATGGAAGCATCATGGTTTTCGTTACCAAATTTCACATTCCCTGAATTCAAATGGCAAGCAGTTTTATATATGATTCCGATTGTCATCGCACCTACAATTGAACATGTTGGCGATATTATGGCTATTGGTTCAGTGACAGGAAAAGATTATACACGTGATCCGGGACTACAACGTACATTATTAGGTGATGGATTAGCTACTTCAACCGCTGGTTTTTTTGGTGGTCCACCATGTATAACTTATGCTGAAGTAATTGGTGCTGTTACACTTACGCGTAATTTTAAAACTCGCGTAATGACATGGGCGGCAGTTTGGGCTATTTTGATGTCTTTTGTTGGTAAAATTGGCGCTTTTTTAAGTTCAATCCCGACCGTTGTTATGGGTGGAATAATGGTTTTATTATTCGGCTCTATCGCTTCAGTAGGTATCAATATTTTAGTCAAACATAAAGTTGACCTTTCTGTATCACGCAATATGTGTATTGTTTCACTGGTACTTGTATTTGGTATAGGTGGAATGGTTTTTGATTTTGGCTCTTATGCATTACAAGGGATCAGTTTATGTGGGATCTTAGCAATAGTGTTAAATTTGATCCTACCACATCCAACTAAAAAATAATTAACCTTCATACTGTTGACTATATTAATAGTCAGCAGTAATACAGTAATAAAAGTATAGTTTATTGCAAACTACAACCACAGCAGATAGATATACATTTTTTAAAAATCACTTATTCATGTTTATAAATACAAAAACAGATTGTAAAGATGTTTCAGGTTAGATATATGTTTTAGTATAAAAAAGAGCTTGAATTCAACATCCAAGTGTGAATTAAATTGGTGGAACGTATAAATCAATTTCAATCAACAACAACAATGGATAGATATTCATTGATTCCTGTTAAAAAATCACTTATTCATGTTTATAAATACAAAAACAGATTGTAAAGATGTTTCAGGTTAGCTATACTTTTTAGTATAAAATAGCCCCTGAATTCAACATCTAAGTGTGAATTAAATTGGTATAACGTATAAATCAATTTCAATCACCAACAACAATGGATAGGTATTCATTGATTCCTGTTAAAAAATCATTTATTCATGTTTGTAAATATAAAAATAGATTGTAAAGATGTTTCAGGTCAGCTATATGTTTAAGTATAAAATAAAAAACTCACTTACTTTACAGTAAGTGAGTTTAGATAAATTAACAATAACTTATTTTAAAGGACGCATGGTTGGGAATAAAATGACATCACGAATAGTATGACTATTAGTAAATAACATCACTGTTCGGTCAATACCAATGCCAAGTCCCGCCGTTGGTGGTAAGCCGTGTTCAAGGGCTGTAATATAATCTTCATCATAGAACATAGCTTCATCGTCTCCGGCATCTTTTTGTGATACTTGATCAGCAAAACGTTGAGCCTGATCTTCGGCATCATTAAGTTCTGAGAATCCATTACCAATTTCGCGACCACCAATAAAAAATTCAAAGCGATCTGTGACAAAAGGGTTTTCATCATTACGGCGAGCAAGTGGTGATACTTCTGCCGGGTATTCTGTAATAAAAGTTGGTTGAATTAAATTGGCTTCTGCTACTTCTTCAAAAATTTCAGTAACAATTCGACCTAATCCCCAACTTTTTTCAACTTTGATACCAATGGAGCTTGCAATTGCATGAGCCTTATCAAAATCATCTAAATCAGCATTATTCGTTTCAGGGCGGTAGTGACAAATTGCTTCACGCATGGTCATTTTAATAAATGGTTTGCTAAAATCAAAAGTATGTTCACCATATTGTACAACTGCATTACCTGTTACGTTGATAGCTAAACGGCGGAATAGTGCTTCAGTTAATACAATCAAATCTTTGTAATCAGCATATGCCATATACATTTCCATCATGGTAAATTCAGGATTATGTCTTGGTGATACACCTTCATTACGGAAGTTACGATTGATTTCAAACACTCGTTCAAATCCACCAACAACTAAACGTTTTAAGAAAAGTTCAGGAGCGATACGCAAATACATATCTAGATCAAGCGCATTATGATGAGTAATAAACGGTTTAGCTGATGCGCCACCAGGGATCACTTGCATCATCGGTGTTTCTACTTCCATAAAATGATTTTCAAGCATGAAATTACGAATTTCAGTTACCACTTTAGAACGTGCTTTAAATGTATCGCGAGATTCTTGATTGGTAATCAGATCTAAGTAACGCTGACGATAACGCATTTCTTGGTCGGCAAGACCATGGAATTTATCAGGTAAAGGACGTAGTGCTTTGGTTAATAAACGAATTTCTTCACAATGAATAGACAGTTCACCTGTTTTAGTTTTAAACAAGTAACCTTTAGCGCCTATAATATCGCCAAGATCCCATTTTTTAAATTGCTCATTGTAATAATTTTCTGGCAAATCATCACGAGTTACATAAAGTTGAATTTGCCCAGCTACATCTTGTAATGAAACAAAAGATGCTTTACCCATGATTCGACGCATCATCATACGACCTGCAACAGTTACGATGATTTTCTTTTCAATTAATTCTTCGTTAGTTTTATCGTCATATAGTTTATGAAGATCACTTGAAATTGCATCACGACGGAAATCATTTGGGAACGCAATACCTTGTTCACGAATATGTGCTAGTTTTTCACGACGTGTTTTCAGTTCGTTATTTAAATCTTCAATTTGATTTTGTTGATCTTGCTGATTAGTTGACATAGTTTTCCCTTTTATTCATAAACAAGCGGTTTATAAACCTGCTTTTAAGCTCTCTTCAATAAACTGATCTAAATCACCGTCTAACACGGCTTGAGTATTACGTGTTTCAACTCCGGTACGTAAATCTTTAATACGTGAATCATCAAGCACATAAGAACGAATTTGACTGCCCCAACCAATATCAGATTTATTTTCTTCCATTTGTTGTTTTTCGGCATTCTTTTTCTGCATTTCAAGCTCATACAGTTTTGCTTTTAACTGTTTCATTGCTTGATCTTTATTGCTATGTTGTGATCGGTTATTCTGACACTGAGTAACAATTCCAGTTGGAATATGCGTAATACGGACAGCCGATTCGGTTTTATTAACATGTTGTCCACCAGCGCCTGATGCGCGGTAGACATCAATCCGAAGATCTGCTGGGTTAATATCGATATCAATATTATCATCTATTTCTGGATAGACAAACACTGATGCAAATGATGTATGGCGACGATTACCCGAATCAAAAGGACTTTTTCGTACCAGACGATGTACGCCTGTTTCGGTACGTAACCAACCATAGGCATAGTCACCCGATACTTTTATTGTAGCAGATTTAATACCAGCGACATCTCCGTCTGACACCTCCATGACTTCGGTGGTAAATCCTTTAGATTCTGCCCAACGTAGGTACATTCTGAGTAACATATGTGCCCAATCTTGTGCCTCTGTACCGCCAGAGCCAGATTGAATATCCAAATAACAATCAGCACTATCATAATCACCCGAAAACATGCGACGAAACTCTAGTCTAGCTAACTTTTTTTCTAACTGTGCGAGTTCCAAGTTGGTTTCATCAAAGGTATCTTGATCTTCGGCTTCAATAGCAAGCTCCAATAGACCTTCGACATCGTCTAGACCTTGTGTTAATGAATTGATGGTACTAATGATTTCATCGAGTGCGACACGTTCTTTACCTAATGCTTGTGCTTTTTCAGGATCTGCCCAGACTTCAGCCTGTTCTAATTCAGCATTAACTTCTTCAAGTCGTTCTTTTTTTACATCATAGTCAAAGATACCCCCGAATCACAGCGGTACGCTCAGTAAGTTCGGTTATCTTTGATTTAGTTGGATTAATTTCAAACATGAGTTTATTTTAGGCTATTTAAAATTTTGATTTTTACGTAATCGTTCATTGTAGCGGATTTGGACATAAATTAGCAATTATCATTTTTCAGCTAAGTCAATTGAGTAATCGTGTTTAATATGGAGGATAAAAAAGATGACGCTTACAACGCCATCTTTAATCAAAATTGATGAGTAACGGACTATTTTTTAGCTTGTGCGTATAGCTCAGCAACTTTATCCCAGTTAACCACGTTCCAAAATGCACTAATATAATCAACTCGGCGATTTTGATATTTTAAATAATATGCGTGTTCCCAAACATCAAGCGCTAATATTGGTGTACCGGAAACACCTGCATATTTTTCACCCATTACTGGTGAATCCTGATTTGCAGTTGAAACGACTGAAAGTTTACCATTTTGTAAAACTAACCATGCCCAGCCAGAACCAAATCGAGTCGCTGCTGCAGCTGCAAATTTTTCTTTGAAAGTTTCAATCGATCCAAAATCATTTTTAATCGCTGTTTTTAAATCACCTTTAAGTTCGGTACCAACTTTTAAAAGTTCCCAGAAAAGAGTGTGATTCACATGCCCACCAACATTATTTCTAATAGCAGTAACTTTTTCGGTTGGGACTTTATCTAAATTCTGTAGTAAGGCATTTGGGGTTAATGCTTGAATCTCGGGTGATAAAGAGTCAAGTGTTGCATTAGCATTATTCACGTAAGTTTGATGATGTTTATCGTGATGAAGATGCATGGTTTGTGAATCGATATAAGGCTCTAATGCCTCATAAGCATAAGGTAATGGAGGTAAAGTGTAGGCCATGATATTGCTCCTTTCATATTAGGTATTGTTTACTACTACTTTATCCAGTATACGAGCTATCAATCAAGCACTCAAACTATTATTTAGATAGTTACCAACTATCCAAATAATAGTTCATTTTTAACGTAAAGATAGGTCAATTGCTGCATTAAACCTATTTTTAATTTTTTAAAAATAATTTATAAACCTTATCAAAAAATACGCTTAATTGTTAGATATAAATGGGGTATACATCATAATGGCATGATTTTCACTGATAAGCTTCTCTTCCACATAGTTATCAATTAAATGTGTCTTACGTTGCCATATTTTATTATGACGGGTATAACCACCCCACCATTGTTGTTCGATGCAATGGTCAGTTTCAAAAATCTCATAATGGCTATTTAACGGGGTATTAGCTAATAATTCTCCATGTAAATATTGATCATCTAACCACAGGTTTAGTCGATAAGTTGTGTTAGTTTTATTTAATAACTGCAAATCAACATAGTTATAAGATAAGGTTGCTCCACAAGCGAATGGAATTGTTCGATTAATATCTGGAAAAACATCAAAACTATGTCGCCAGCGCTCAGTTATGGTTAAATCAGAATGTAACGCTATCCAGTAAATTAAGTTACCTAATTGACATAAACCTCCACCAATATCAGTGCCTATTTGCCCATTATGTAGTGAAAGACCTTCTAAAAAACCTCTTTTTTTAGAAGGTCGTCCAACTTTTTGCCAAATTGAAAAACGTTGATTTGGCTTGATAATTGAACCATTAAGTTTATTAATTGCGAGTCGCAAATTAGTAATTTTATTATATTGCAAATACATATCCACATCTTTAAGTGGTCGTAACAAAATGGATTGATGCTTTTTATGTGAATAAACACAGGATGTATTATTTATATCAATACGACAAAAAGAGTTTTGGTGTTGCCACCAATAGAGTTTGCGTTTAACAATAAAATATTCTTTCCCTAATTTTAATCTTAATTTACTTCGATGTATGGGCTTATCAATCATTTTGTTGTGCATATTTTTATTTTCCATAAAAAGTTAATATGAACTTAACTAGGTATCATTACTCTTTTTTCAAACCCAAAAGATAATGTTGACTTAATTTATCTAAAAAAGTAAAAAGTTTTTGATTCATTTGAGTATAATCGTGAATGCGTAACATATCAGGGGTATCAACAAAGCGGTATTTAGCAGCTTGGCTAAGATCGTTTTGCGAGTGAGCAATAAGTAATTCTACTACTTCAGGGGTTAATTCCATATGGCATTGGAAACCATAAACCAAGTCATCATAAGCAATAATTTGACGAGGACAACCTTCACTGTAAGCAATTATTTGTGCATCTTTTGTTAAACCCGGCATATCATTATGCCAATGACCAACGTCTAAGCTATCACCAAAGTCACTAAATAAAGGATGATTTCTACCCATTTCAGTTAACGTAATAGGGAATTTACCTATTTCTTTTTCTGGGCTATGTGCATAACTTGCACCTAATGCTTCACCAATTAATTGTGAGCCAAGGCAAACACCGATGACCACTTTGCCGGCCTTAATCGTTGATAAAATTAACGCTTGCTCTGCTTTCGAATCAAAGTGTGAGCATTCTTGTTTGGTCGTTGAAGGTGATTGAGGTCCCCCCATAACAATAAGCAAATCAATATTATTTATATTATTGGGTAATGATTCTCCAAGATATACACGCGAGTAACTAATTTTATGGTGATGACTTATTGCCCACTGTTCATATGCACCCGGTAATTCAAAATCTTCATGAATAATAAAATGTACATGCATTGATAATTTCTCCTTAAGCATAAATATCAACGAAAACAATCAGCAAATATGAGTTGATAAAATTATATTAATGATAGGGATGATTTTTGACCAGTAATTATTATGGGTAATCAAATTTATAAAAACAATATTTTGGTTAAGAATTAAAAACAAAAATCTAAAAAGATTTCACAGATAAACTAATAATTAGTTACACAAAAAAGCTATAAACATTTTTGCATTTACCCAATAGGTTTTTTAAATCTATATTTATGTTATATAAATCATATGATTAATCATTATTGGTGTATGCCAGTCTAATATGTAGCATTTTAATTATTCATCAACTCATATGACGTTACTTTAATTATAGATGATAAATCTGCTTATCATCTATTTAATATTTTTATGAGTAATGAATAATTCTCTTAAGTACCGTCCTATCTACATTTTTTTGATGTTGCACTCTTGTTTCAACAAGTAAAAATATTAATACAAAATGTAAACATCTAACTAAATTAAACTATTTTATTGTCAATTGATTTTAAATCAGGTATTTTATCACCTATAAAAGGTTCTATGTTTTGCATTAAATAAGTGATCAATTTCATAAGGAAAAAATTATGTCAAACAGCTATCAAAATGAAGTACCTCCTGCTCGTGTCAATATCTTTTTAGATCTCCATACCGGTGGCGCTAAAAAGAAAGTTGAGTTACCCCTAAAAATCTTATCTATTGGTGATTATAGTCGCGGTAAAGATAAACGCCCTCTTTCAGAAAAAGAAAAGGTATCAATCAATAAGAACAATTTTGACTCAGTATTAAAAGACTTTAGACCTGAAGTTAAACTTAGTGTTCCTAACACACTTGCCGATGATGGTAGTGATTTCAGTGTAAGTTTGGCATTTGAGTCATTGAAGGATTTTTCACCAGAGCAAGTTGCTAAGAAGATCCCTGAGCTTCGCTCTTTACTTGCGATGCGTAATTTATTAAGAGATTTGAAATCTAACCTGTTAGATAACGCAACCTTCCGTTATGAATTAGAAAAAATCGTGAAAGACGAACAGTTATCCAAAGAATTACGTGCCGAGTTAGAAGCAATTGCGACTGAAAGCACAAAATAGGTATTTTGAAAAAATTTAGCTTAGTAACTTTCAAAACAATTTATAACGTTTTGATGAAAAAGAAAGGAAAAAAAGCAATGAATATACAGAAAGAAGAAAAAAGTGCTGGCAAAACCACTGTAGAAGATAATGGAAGTGTTTACCAATCACTATTTAGTAAAATAAATTTGAACCCAATCGACAAAGTCGGTGAAATTGAAAAATTTGAAGATAACGAAGCATTATTTGAATCATCAGCAGATGAACGTGTAACAATGGCGGTCAATATTTTGCTTAAATTGATCCAAAGTTCATCACAAAAAATTGATAAATTAGATAAACATTTATTAGATTATCATATCAGTCAAATTGACCAAAAACTAAGTCGTCAACTTGATGCGATTTTGCATCATGAAACTTTCCAAGAAATCGAAGCAACTTGGCGTGGATTGAAATTCTTAGTTAGCCGTACCGATTTCCGTCGCAATGTAAGAATTGAATTATTGGATGTATCAAAAGAGGGACTTCGCCAAGATTTTGAAGATGCTCCTGAGATTATTCAAACAGGTTTTTATAGACATACTTATATTCAAGAATATGACACCCCAGGTGGAGAGCCTATCGGTGTGACAATTTCAAACTATGAGTTTGATCGTGGTCCTCAAGATATCGCTTTATTACGTAATATTTCTAAAGTGTCAGCTGCTGCACACATGCCATTTATTGGTTCTGTTGGTCCAAAATTCTTTGGCAAAGAGACTATGGAAGAAGTTGCTGCAATTAAAGATATTGCCAATTACTTCGACCGTGCAGAGTATACAAAATGGAATAGTTTCCGTAATACCGATGATTCACGTTATGTAGGATTAACATTACCAAGAGTATTAGCACGTTTACCTTATGGTCCTGAAACCGTTCCGGTACGTAGTTTCAACTATACAGAAGAGGTAAAAGGACTTGAGCATAATCGTTACCTATGGGCTAATGCATCATTTGCTTTTGCAGCTAACATGGTACAAAGTTTTATTCGTAATGGTTGGTGTGTACAAATTCGTGGACCTCAAGCCGGCGGACTGGTTGAAGATCTACCTATCCACCTTTATGATTTAGGAACAGGTAATCAAGTTAAGATCCCAACAGAAGTTCTTATTCCAGAAACACGTGAATTTGAATTTGCTAATTTAGGCTTTATTCCGCTCTCTTTCTATAAAAATAGAGATTATGCGTGCTTCTTCTCAGCAAACTCAACACAAAAACCTGCTCTTTATGATACTAAAGAAGCAACAGCAAATAGTCGCATCAATGCACGTTTGCCATATATCTTCTTATTATCACGTATTGCACACTATTTAAAAGTTATTCAACGTGAAAATATTGGTACAACAAAAGATCGTCGTGTGTTAGAACTTGAGTTAAATAAATGGATTAGCAACCTTGTTACTGAAATGACCGATCCGAGTGATGAAGTTCAAGCATCTCATCCATTAAGAGAAGCAAAAGTCATCGTTGAAGACATAGAAGACAATCCAGGATTCTTCCGTGTTAAAACATTTTTAATTCCTCATTTCCAGATAGAAGGGATGGATATTAATTTGTCTATGGTTTCACAGATGCCTAAAGCCAAAGCTTAATATCATTAATTTCAAAAAAAACTGGGAGTGTCAGGACACATGAAAATTTTTCGTCCTTTATGGAATGAGGGCGTCTTTTTGACGCCCCAACAATTCCAGCAACAAGAGTTGTGGCAGCAGTTTACTTCGCAAAAGTTACCTGCAATGTCAGTGGCTAACCCGTGGGGAATTGAAAAATTAGCCATTGATACACAAGCGTTGACTGCAGATAGACTTATGGCTGAATCAATTAGCATTCGATTCCCAGATGGAGTGGTAATCAATACTGATATCGCCGATATGTTACCTGAGGTTAGAACACTAAATACCGATATTCCTGTAGAGCTAGAGGAAGTTACTGTATTAATTGGAATCCCATTATTACAAGCGAATGGCGGTAACTGTTTACAAGATAATCAGCGACTTGAAAGACCACTTCGGTATCGACAAGAATGGGTTGAAGTACCTGATCTATTTGGTCTCAATGCTGAAACCATCGCTGTTGAACGTTATGCGCTAACGTTTTTGTTTGATTTTGAAGATCTCAGTGATTACTTAACTTGTCCGATTGCACGTTTGAAACGAGACCTTAATGGACGATTTGTTTTGGATTTGGAATATCTTCCACCATTGGTTAATCTGTTTACCCAAAGTGGAACATTACAAAAAGAGTTAGACCTCTTATGTATCCAAATACAAGCAAAACGTCAGCGTTTAATGGGAATGCGTCATGAACGTAATCAACAAATGGCTGAATTTGCCATTGCTGATGTATCTTTGTTTTGGCTGTTAAATGCATTAAACACTTTTGAGCCGCAACTCAAATTTTTACGTGATAATCCAACGATTCATCCAGAAACGCTTTATCAAACATTGACAGGACTAACCGGTGCTTTACTAACATTTTCATTAGCTCATGATGTAGATGGTATTCCGACTTATCAACATACAAATCTTAATGAAGTGTTTCCTCCATTATTTGGATTAGTGCGTAACTTATTAGAAGAAAGCTTGCCATCTCGTGTAATTAAAATTGATTTGGTTCACGATAAAGATACATTATGGACAGGTCGTTTAAATGATTCTCGCCTTGTTGAAGATGCAGATTTCTATCTCTCTGTGCGTTCAAGTATGCCTGGTCATCAATTACAGTCTCAATTCCCGATACTATGTAAAGCAGGCGCGCCAGATGATGTCAGACAAATCATACATTCTGCACTATCTGGTATTCCAATTAAAGCACTTAGTCATGTACCAGCCGCAATACCAATGCGTTTAGAGAACCAATATTTTGCATTAGATCTTTCACATAGCGCAGCAAAAAACATGTTACTTACAAGATGTTGTGAATTTTATGTACCGAGAGCAATGCCTGATATTTCATTAGAACTTTTCGCGGTTTTGCGATCATAGGATCAAGATTATGAGTATAGAACCAAAAACACTTGTTATTGATGAATTATTACGAGACTCAATTTTGGTTGTTGTGCAACTAAAAACGAAAGCGGATATCCCATCAGGACATAAATTGTATGAACTTTGTAAACAGCAAGTGACCGCCGTTCGTGAAAAATTATATAACGCACAATATAGTCAAGATGTGATTGATGATGTGAGTTACGCCTTATGTGCGTTATTAGATGAAACGGTATTACTTTGTGATCGTGATAACCCTAATAATCAAGACTATGACGAATGGTTAGGCGCTCCATTACAAGTTATCTTTTTTAACACGCACAATGCTGGTTATGATTTATTTGAAAAAATACGGACTCGTTTAAAAGCAGATAGGAAAGAAGCATTGGTTTTAAGTTGTTTTGACAGAGTATTAGGTCTTGGCTTTCAGGGATGTTACCTCGATAAACCGCAATTGGAACGTGAGCATTTAATTATAGCTCTACGAGAAGCTGTGCGTGAGTATGAGCCAGATCAATCACACCCGATTATTGAACAAACACAGGTTTATCGTTATTGGGGACGCAAAACAATGCTACTGTCTTGCACTGCAATATCTGTTGTATTGGTAGTTATACTTTATTTTGTATTAGATAATCAACTCGATAAATTGATTAAACAAATTGTTGGTTAAAAGGGAGTTTTATGAGCGATTACTCTAAGCGCATCCAGATTATATACGCTGTCATATTAAGCTTATTGCTATTGTTTGTTTTCTTACCAATAACAATAGGTTGGAAGATTATAGGTACCATTTTAGTCTTAGCTATTGCCGGCGGATTATTATGGCGAATACAGCGCTACCGACGAGTACTTGCCTCCTCTACGGCAAATATTCAGTTTTTAACTCAAAAGCTTGATTTATTGCCAGCGAGACAACGTTATCGTTTACCTATTTTGTTGGTGACAGGTACTGCAGCAAAAGATTTTTTCCCTGATGATTTATCATTAGCCGAATCTAATGTACTTGTTTCGTCTGACGCTGTCTGGATTTATGTTGATGAGTTTTCGCACTTACCAATTGTTTATGATTCATTGGTTGCAAAATGGCCGGATATGGCAGGACGTGTTGGTTTGTTTTTGGCTCTCACTCCTGAACTGGAAGAGAAACAAGGATTGTTAATTGCTAAACTACAAGCATTTCGCCAATCTTGGGTTGATACCAGCCGAATCGCAAAATATCAATTACCTGTCTATTTATCAACACATATGGGTTTCAATGATTTAATTTATGATGAAAATAATCCTCTACCGGTTTACTGGTATCAATTAGTCAATCAAAAATTATACTTACTTGATAGTTATTTATCGCCACTAAACAACTGGGTTAATGACATCAAAATACCGTATGATGAACGTGAACGACGATTACGGCTACGTCCTTTTTTAAATGAAACCAAATATTGGATTGAAAGTGTGGTATTAGAGACATTATCCGACTCTAAACAACCTATTGCAAAGTGTGTACCAACAGCTTTGGCAATTTATCCAACTAATCAATCAATAACCAACAATAATATAATGCAAAAACGATGGCAAAGCATGACCACTTTACCTTTGCCAAATACACACACTATACAAGAAGGTATTAGTCCCCCAGACGCACTTGTCAAATTTATGCCAATTGCTTACCCATTTTCACCAATTTATACCATGATATGCGGTTTAATTATAATCACATCATTATTTGTTATGGGATGTTTTGGTGCATCATTCTGGAATAACATAAAGCTTGCAGATCAAGTAGAAAATGATATGCAAAATTATCGTTTAATTTCAATGGACAGCTATGAACAGAAAAAACAAGCTCTTGATGTTCTAAAAACAGATCGAAACATGTTAAATCAATACCTTGCTCAAGGTGAACCTGTTCGTCTTGGTATGGGACTTTATCAAGGTCAACGTTTAGTTGAACCATTGAATATTTTAATGAGTGATTATGTAGCTAAACCACCAGAGCCAGAAAAAATTTATGTGACAGAAACCAAAGTTGTCATGAAAGATCCACCGACAGTGATTCGTTTAGATAGCCTATCATTATTTGAAAGTGGACAATCAAGTTTAAAACCGGATTCAAACAAAGTATTAATTAATGCTTTAGTTGACATGAAAAAACAGATAAGTGCTAATCAAGGAACAGGATGGCTTATTTTAATTACAGGGTATACCGACTCGACAGGTGATGAAAATAAAAATATCCAATTATCTTTCGATCGTGCAACAGCTGTACGTAACTGGATGATAAAAACCAGTGATATCCCTGAAACCTGTTTTGCAATACAAGGGTATGGAGCAAAATCTCCGTTGGCTAGTAACGACACTTTAGAAGGTCGTGCAATAAACCGACGGGTTGAAATCAGTTTAGTTCCTCAAATGTCAAATTGTGTTTTGACAAAAGAAAACTAAATATGTGTAACAAAAACTACAAAAGAAAGGAGTAAATACAATGGCAGTCCCAGCATATATGTTTTTAAAAGATGATGGTGGTGCAGAAATTAAAGGTTCTGTAACCGTAGTAGGTCGTGAAGGTAGTGTCGAAGTGGTTGAATTTGACCATAAAGTCTACATTCCAACCGATGGTAATACAGGTAAATTAACAGGTACACGTGTTCATAAAGCACTTGAATTTGTTAAAGAAGTTGATGCTTCATCACCTTACCTTTACAAAGCTGTCACCACAGGTCAAAACTTAAAATCTGTTGAAATCAAATGGTACAAAATTAATGATGCCGGACAAGAAGTTGAGTATTTCAATACATTAATGGATGGCGTAAAAGTTGTATCTATCAAACCTGAAATGCACAACATTAAAGATCCAACTAAAGAGCAGTACAACCATTTAGAACGTGTTGAACTTCGTTATGAAAAGATCACGTGGACTTACAAAGATGGCAACATCATTCACTCAGATAGCTGGGTTGAAAGTCGAGGCTAATAAGGAAACCGTTGATCTTGTTATCATAACAGGATCAACGTTTATTTGATTGACACATTAAATAATGAAAGGAATAGTGATGATTACTGATCCCTCTGTTTTGTTAAGAAGATTAAATACGTATTGTGCAAAATCCCTTGAGGCAGCAGCAGGATTATGCCAAACGAGAGCTCATCATGAAATTACACTTGAACATTGGTTATTAAAGTTATTAGAACAGGGATCGGGTGATATTACAATCATTGTACGACATTATCAGCTTGATATGGATAAGGTCTGGCAAGGATTACTTAACTATCTTGATGAATTACCACACACCATTAATAAAAAACCAAGTTTATCCTCATCATTAATTGCCGTATTACAATCGGCATGGTTAAAAGCTTCATTAGAAGAACACGAAGATGTGATTCGTTCAGTGCATATTTTACAAGCATTACAAGAGATGCCACATTGCTTAAAAGCTCAAGAAGCATGGCCATTACTCAGTTTATCGGCTGTTTCATTACAAAAAATGCGCACAAAATTGGATGAAATATCAGACGAAAATCCTAATAATCAATACGGTTATTATTCCGACGTTAATGATGATACTTCTGAACAATTAAAGAATGAATCAGAAACTAAAGCAGATACAACATCGGATAAACAGATAAAAAAACAATCGATTGACGTTAAAAATGATAATAATAAGCAAGCTGCTTTACAAAAGCATCATCAGGCTGCACTTAGTCGCTTTACTGAAGATGTCACGGAAAAAGCCAAATCAGGCAAAATTGATCCCGTATTTGGACGAGATAGCGAAATTAGACAGATGATTGATATCTTATCTCGTCGTCGCAAAAATAACCCTATCTTAGTCGGTGAACCAGGAGTAGGTAAAACAGCTCTGGTAGAAGGATTAGCGCTACGCATTGCTGAAGGTAATGTACCGACTAATCTTAAAAATGTCACTATATTAACGCTTGATCTCGGTTTATTACAAGCCGGAGCTGGTGTAAAAGGCGAATTTGAACAAAGACTTAAAAATGTGATTGATGCTGTTCAACAATCGCCAACCCCAATATTACTTTTTATTGATGAAGCACATACCATTATTGGCGCGGGTAATTCGGCAGGTGGTGCTGATGCTGCAAATTTATTAAAACCGGCATTAGCCAGAGGCGAGTTACGCACCATTGCCGCTACTACATGGTCTGAATATAAACAATATTTTGAAAAAGATGCTGCACTTGAACGTCGTTTTCAAATGGTCAAGGTTGATGAACCTGATGATGAAAAAGCTAGTCTAATGCTAAGAGGATTAAAATCACGATACGCTAAACATCACGGGGTTCATATATCAGATGAAGCAGTCAAAACAGCTGTTTCACTCTCTCGTCGTTACATTAGTGGTCGCCAGCTACCAGACAAGGCTGTTGATCTTCTGGACACTGCATCGGCTCGTGTACGAATGAGTCTTGATACGGTACCTGAATCAATCACCAAGCTTGAGTCAAAAATCGACTCACTTACAATTGAAAAAGATGCAATTAAAGCAGATTTAGCTTTGGGTGAATGTTCATCAACAGATCGTATAACAGAAATTGATCTGCAGTTAAATGAATTACAAAAGAAATTAGCTTTTTTACAAACCCAGTTTGAGAAAGAAAAGAAACTGATTGAAACGTTAATTAAATTGCGAAAAAAACTAACATCAAAAGAAGATAAAAAAATATTTAAACAACTAACTGAAACACAGCAAAAATTAAGTCAATTACAAACAAGTTCACCTTTATTATCACTTGATGTCGATAGTCGTACCGTTTGTTCTGTCATTGCCGATTGGACAGGTGTTCCATTAGAGAGCTTATTAAAAGATGAACAAAGTCACTTATTAGAACTTGAAAATGATTTGCGCCAACGCGTAGTCGGTCAAGATAACGCGTTGTTTGAAATTGCTAAACGTATTCGTGCTGCTAAAACAGGGCTAACTTCAGAAGATGCGCCTATCGGGGTATTTTTACTCGTTGGACCATCGGGTGTAGGTAAAACCGAAACCGCTCTAGCTTTAGCGGATACCTTATTTGGTGGTGAACAATCTCTTGTCACTATAAATATGTCGGAGTATCAGGAATCACACACTGTATCTCAATTGAAAGGATCTCCTCCGGGGTATGTAGGTTATGGACAAGGGGGCGTATTAACTGAGGCGGTTAGAAAAAGGCCTTATAGTGTAGTACTTTTAGACGAAGTCGAAAAAGCACATCGCGATGTACTTAACTTATTTTATCAAGTATTTGATCGTGGATTTATGCGTGACGGGGAAGGTCGTGAAATTGATTTTCGTAATACACTCATCCTCATGACGTCTAACTTAGGTAGCGATGAACTCATGGCACTTTTTGATGAAATGCCAGATGCTAGTGTTACGACCCAACATGAGTTGTTGCGTCCAATTATCCGAGAGCATTTCCAACCAGCACTACTAGCACGATTCCAAACGGTTATTTTCACGCCACTGGCTGATGATGCATTACGCAAAATTGTTGAGATGAAATTGAATAAAGTTGCCTCACGATTACAAAAACATTACAAAATACAATTTAATGTTGGGGAACAACTTTATGATCAACTTGTTGCAGCTTGTTTATTGCCTGATACTGGCGCAAGAAACATCGACAGTATTTTGAATCAACAGATTTTACCTGTTGTATCTAACCTACTATTACAAAGAGTGAATAGTGACACTACAGAAACTCAAACATTGATACTCGATTTTAATGAAACTGACGGTATTGTATTGGAATGGGCGACGCAAGCAAAGTTAAAAGCAGCAACAAAAGAGAAAAAAATACCTAAAAAAGCAGAAGTAAAAACTAAATCAACTAAAACAACAAAGCATAATAAAGACAAAAGTAAAAAATAAAAAAATAGCAGTAAAAAATAAGATTAAATAGAAAAGTGGGAGGAGAGGGAGATATGGCTAACGCTTATCCCTCTTTATAAGATAACTAAAGTATCGTTCAAGTTTTGAATCCAGTTTGATCGGGCTAATGTACTCATTATTTACTAAAGTCTCGGTGAAACAAGGAAGATAAAAAAACAAAATGATAAGAAATTGAACATGACTGAATATCAAGTTAGGTTTTGAACATTGATGTTAAGGATCTGAATTACCTATGGTAAGGGTAGTTAAGCTAAAAAAGTACACTACTTACCCTACTATAAAGATTGTTTTTATTTAATTAGACCAAGTAATTACATAAAACGATTAAGGTATCATCGACAGGCTTGCATTTGTTACTAAATGAAAATGTCATTACTTAAATAGCAATTCTAAAGATTTTGTGATGTACAAAAGTTAGATATGTAGACAAAGCAATCAATAAATTGATTTTTAGAGAAAATAAAAAGATATAGAGCTAAAAACAAACAGACAAGTCAAGATTATGTCTGACCTAATTTGATTATTAAGCTATAGAAAATAAGAAAGTTAATAATAAGAATAAACAACAGGGGAATAAAACAATGGGTAGAAACGTTGTTCGCTTAGGTGATCCGACAACGCATGGCGGAATGGTGATTTCGGTTTCTTCAACGACAACAATTGAAGGCAAACTTGTCGCATTAATTGGTGATCTAGTGAGTTGTCCTATACAAGGTCATGGTGTCAATAAAATCATAGAAGCGTCTCAAACTTGTTTCTCAGATAATAAAGCTGTGGTTATTGATCAGTGTTTATGCGCGTGTGGCTGTAAAGTTATTTCCACCATTGGCAGTGCAGAATTGGAGTAATAGCATGTCATGGCCTAAACCTAATGTGATTAACACACTAAAACCACCCGTTAAAATACATCGTGGTCGTTGGGTGCTGTTTTTTATCATATTAATACTTATAACCGCTATTTTGCTTGCACTCATGTGGCCGGATAATAACTTTATTTCGCAGTGGACATTTTGGGTTGGTGTGCTTTTTATTCCAACTGTGATTAGTGGTATTGTCGTTAGTGTTCGATTATATCTGTATGGCTTGGCGCAAGAAGAGTATGAAATATGGGAACAAGAACAAAACCATATTGAACATAATTGGCAAGAATGGGCTATGCAATCATTAATGGTACTTGATAGTTTTTACAAAGTACCAAATCAAATAAGCACCCAAAAACTATTATTGGATAGTCCCAATCAGATTGTACAACTTAATAATTCATTAATATTTGATGAAAAATATACCTTTAAAGATTATGCAGAGGATCTGTTATTTTCTCTGCGAGAGGTTTTATCAGCGATACCTAAAACCGAAGTAATCGATATCACTGTTTATTCATCACCAGAATCTTTCACTTATATTGATGATGATATTAATAACGCTTATCGCTCAGCAGAAATACTTCAACCTTATAAGCTTTATCATCAAATAGTTTCTCGTACCAACATCGAAAAATTAGCAGAGTTGTATGATACACCTCAGTCATCTTTACAATTAATCGTTATCAATAACTTTATTTCATCAGGATCAGCTTTCTTGTGTGCCTTGTTATTGACCGATAAACAGCATTATCAGGAGTTGGCGATTGATATTGCCAAAAGTGAAATTCTTCGACCAATGATAACGGATAATTTACTAACCGGTGTGAATCAAATGGTTGAAATGCAACCAGCAATAAATGATGTAAAACAACTTTGGTTTGCTAATTTGAATGCTGAACAAGAAGTCGATATAAACAAATTGTTAGCTGACCAAAAAATTTCACCTGATCAGTTATATAAACTGGAAAGTATCGTGGGTAATCAAACAGAACTTTCTTATTGGCTATCGTTGGCACTCGGATGCGAAATGATAACACAAACCCAAAAAAATAATTTAATTACAGCAATGAGCCAAAATCAATGGTTATTTTCTGTTGTGACAACAGTTAGTAGGGAGTCGTAAATGAAAAATAAATGGAAACGGATTGGATTAATTTTCATTATATTATTGGGTGCGCTACTATTGACAGTAGGACTCATATTTTGGGGAACACAGTTAGGTTATGTCACAGCTAAAGAGAAAATCTCGATTTGGTTGCAAGGGATGTTATTTTTATTAGGATTATTATTAACACCTATTATTATAACTAACGCTCGTAAAGTATGGGCAAAAGATAAAGCAAAACAGGAATCCCTAAACCCAGAAGAAAAGAAAAAAGCAGAAAAACCGATTCCGTTTTCCGAATTTTTGGCGATTAAAAAACAGTGCAAATATCGAGCAGGTCTATTTTGGCGTTATAAGATCCGAAAATGTCTTGTATATGGTGCATCTTCTGATGTCGAATCTTTATTCCCTCTTTTACAACAAGATTTATGGCAGTTTTGTGATGAAACGTTAATGATATATGGTGGTGATCTCCAAAGTGAAATAAATACCCCATGGCTACAAGTGTTAAAAAAACAATTTTCTCGTTGCTTGCCTTTTTTACGTAAACCAATTGATGCCATAATTTGGATCGTCCCTAAAAACTATTTAGACAATAATCGTCAGCAACAATTATTAGTTGAAAAAGCTATATTACAACTACAAGCTCGCAATAAAGTATTAAATTGGTCAGCACCCGTTTATTTAGTATCTGGATATGGTAGTGAATGGTCACAAAAAGGACGAATGGAACAGAGTGTAGGTCTGGTATTTCCTACATTAAAAAAAGAAACAATGGAATCGATTGTTTTATCCCTTAATCAACTAGCCAGAGAGTGTAGTAAACGAGGTGTACAACAGATAAAAGAAAACTCGCATTATGCCTTTTTACTTAAATTAAGTCAGGACTTAGTTAAACGTGACATCATTAATATTAAACGTTACTTAACTTCATTGATATCATTTCCTCATTCTCCACGCGTTCGTGGACTGTTTTTTATGCCTCATCAGTTTCCGTCACTTGAGGAAAAACAGCTTTTTGAAAATTATCTCCCAATGACGCCAACATGGCAGACAATTAGTGATGATGCAAAATTACAATCAGGACGACGCATGGGCATTCAATGGGCAACAGTGTCTTGCTATGCTTTATTTGGAAGCATGGTAATGCTAGGTTGCGCTTTATTAACTTCATATTACCGTAATGCCTCACTGATTGATGACAGTATTGAACTTATTCAACAAGCTGATAGTTCTGTTGACAAAGATTATACAGCTCGATTAGAAATACAATATCAATTACAACAACGATTAGAGCAGCTCTTATATCGTCAGCAAAACGGCGCACCTTTATCTTATCGCTTTGGGTTAAATCATAATGACGAATTATTAAATAAATTATGGCTAAGTTATCGCACTACCAATTCTCGAAATATTGCGACACCTTTTTATAACTTGATGACTGACTACTTAACCTTAATGACTAAATTGCCTCCTGACAGTCCTAAACGTATAAAATTGGTCGATTCGGCATATGATGTACTAAAAGCGTATTTGATGATGAGTCATCCGGACAAGAGTGATGGCGTATACTTAAGTCAATTTGCCGCAAAAATTTGGCAATCCCCAGAAGGTATTAGTAATGGTGATTGGCAAAGATTAATGCCAGATTTAGTTCGTTTTTGGGGGCAAATGCTCAATTTACATCCTAATTGGGCGCAGCAAGGTGATGTGCGTTTAGTTAAAGATGCTCGTCAAGTTTTAATCAATAAAATTGGGGTACAAAATGCGGTTAACACGCTTTATTTAGAAATGATTCAACGTGCTAGCCAACATTATGCAAATCTAAATCTCAACCAATTACTTGAAGGATTAGATAGTCGTTTACTCTTCTCCAGTGAAGTGGAGATACCGGGTGTATATACCCGTAAAGCATGGGAAGATACCATAAAAGATGATATTGACGAAGTCGCTAAATCACGTCAAGAACAAATTGACTGGGTATTAAGTGATGGTGAAAATACGTTAACTTCATCAATTTCACCGGAAGTATTGAAACAACAGATTACTGAACGCTATTTTAGTGAATATAGTGCCGCATGGTTACACTTTTTAAATACAATTCAGTGGCATCAGGTAGATAATATTTCAGATGTTATTGAACAATTAACCTTACTGGCTGATACACGGCAATCTCCTTTAATTGCCTTAATGAATGTGGTGAAGTATCAATCTGAGGTAGCTTATACTGGTGGTGGTTTGTCGGATAATTTGATCCGTTCAGCAAAAGAACTTATGGGCAATAAATCGCAAACAGGATTAACAAAAAATAACGAAGCGTCAGGACCGTTGACTGCGACATTTTTACCATTAACTAGTTTACTTAAAAACGACAACACCAATGGACTTACTTTACAAACCTATCTATTACGAGTAACACAAGTCCGTTTAAAATTACAAAATGTCACCAACAGTGCTGATCCTCAAGCAATGATACAAGGATTAGCCAAAAGTGTATTTAAAGGTACGTCAATTGATTTAACTGAAACCAGAGATTATGGCAACTTAATTGCGGCAAATTTAGGTGAAGAGTGGTCTGGTTTTGGTTATAGCTTATTTAAACAACCACTGGAACAATCTTGGCAAGTGGTATTAGCACCGGCCTCAACAAGTTTTAACGATGTTTGGCAAAATTACATAGTTAGTCAATGGGAAAAATCATTTGCAGGTCGTTATCCTTTTAAAAATAGTGAGAATGAAGCGTCATTAGCTGAGTTAGCTCGCTTTTTACGAGCAGATACAGGGATAATTGACAACTTTATTTCTACTGAATTAAGTGGTGTATTAGAGAAAAAAGGTGGCGGATGGGTCATTAATACTGCTAATGCTCAAGGTCTTAACTTCTCACCAAAATTCCTTGAAACATTAAAATTATTCAATGATATCTCAGCAGAGTTACTCACATCAGGTGATGCGGCTTTATCATTTGACATTATGCCTCGTAGTGGAAGTAAGATTGCTCGCACAGAGTTAATTATCAATAAACAAAAAATAGAATATTTTAACCAAGCGCCTATGTGGCAACGTTTTAATTGGCCGGGCGATGGTTATTCACCATACTCACAACTCAGTTGGAGTAGTAATGCAACTGGATTACGACTTTATGAGTATTATAGTGGTGACTGGGCATGGATACGGCTGCTAGAAAAGGCCTCTGTCAAACCTTTAGATTCAAGCCGATACGAATTAATATGGAAAGCGCCTGATGATCGTAAACTACGGTTTATTTTACGGACGCAATTAGGTGGTGGACCTTTGACGTTATTAAAATTACGCAATTTTACGTTACCGAAAAAGGTATTTGAATAATGATTAATTAAAATAAAATGATGGATTAATGTTATGTTTAGTGAACTGTTAAATCATTTTTTTGGGCAACATGATCCAAGTGAATCAATTAAACAGGACTTGAATCAACATTGGGCTGATTGGTTGCAACCAATCACTCTTGATAACCCTACGGGTGAAGATTTAACTTACCATGATTCTTTTCAAGAAATTAAAGAAGAGATTGGTAAATTATCCGAGATTGATTACAAGATGATTGCAGCCGAAAGTGAAATAATATTAAAACAAAGCAGTAAAGATATTCGCATTGCTACTTATTATTGTTTGGCTCGTTTACATATTGATGGCATAGAAGGCTTTGCTGATGGTATCGAACTATTAGCTAGTTTACTTGATAAATTTGGTTCAGATATTTACCCTTCTCGGCAAAATATCCGTAAAAATGCGATAGAATGGCTCACCAATGCCAAATTTATTGATGAACTCACTCAGTTACAACCCATCACCGAAATCAATTTGATTCGCATTGTAGTCGCCTTAAATTTGATTGATGTAAAATGCCAAACACTGTTTAGCAGTGATGACCCAAATCAAGCTATTGCTACACCTGATTTAACTGTATTTGCTAATTTTTTGACAAATATTATCAAACAACCGATCAAAACAAATCAGGCGGATGAAAAACAACCTGCGCCAGCACCAATTCCATTATCAGAAACATCAACTCTTAATGAAGTTAAAAAAATTACATCTCAACAAGATTTACTCGATCAAGCTCGGAAAATGGCTAGTTTTTTACGCGAAAAACCGGAAGGTTACTTTGTAGCAGGGCGTTTTTTACGTGTGATCCGTTGGGATACCATTATTGAATTACCACCAGCAGATCATCGAGGTAGAACACGTTTACCTGCACCAAGAGCTGAACTAAAACAACATATTAGCCGTTTAATGATCCAACAACAGTGGACAGAACTCTTTGAACGCGTAGAAACGGCCTTCATGGAATCAGCGAACCATTTTTGGTTAGATCTACAACGAGCATCAGTAATCGCTTTACAAAAAATGGGTGAACCTTATCAATCATGGGCAGATATTTATTTGACAGATATTGGTTTAATGCTAGAGCGACTAAAGGGTGTTGAACGCCTCTTTTTTGAAAATGGAACACCATTTGCCGATGATGAAACACGAGCTTGGATAACGAAATATGCCCATATACAACACATAGATGAAGGTGAAAATATTGCACCTATAGTAGTGTCAGGTGAAAACGATTGGAATGAGATTGAAAAACAAGCCTTAGAATTGGCACACAATGAAAATTTAGAAAAGGCATTTCAATGGTTACAACATTTACCCTCACTTCATTCAACCAAGCAACGCTATCTATTGCAATATACCCAAGCAAGAATTGCCGAACAATTAGGTAAACACGATATCGCATTAAAATTATTAATGGGATTAAATGAACGGCAACAATCCATGACACTATTACAATGGGAACCGGAACTGTTATTTGATATCAAACGATATTTATTACGATTGATAAAACAGAAAAATCAATTCAAAGATGAAATGAATCCAAATTTATTTAAACAAATTGAACAATTGCAACATGAATTAATGCAATTAGATCCGGCAAGGGCAGTAAGCGTAATGTAAGGTCGTTAACGGCAAAATAATAAGAGAAATAACATGACAACAAAAGAGATAAACAATGGATGATTTAATTCTACGTTATTACGAATCAGAGATGCGTTATTTGCGAGAAGCAGGAAAAGAGTTTGCCAAAATACATCCTGACAGAGCAAGTCAATTGAACTTAGATAGAGTAGGAGATCGCGATCCTTATGTCGAACGGTTATTTGAAGGATTTGCTTTCTTAACAGGGCGATTACGCCAAAAAATAGATGATGATTTACCTGAACTTACTGAAAGTTTAGTCAGTTTACTCTGGCCTCACTATTTACGATTAATTCCCTCATTATCTATTGTTGAGCTAACACCCAATTACACGATCTTATCTCGATTGGAAGTTATCCCTAAAGGGTTACAAGTACAAACTGAGCCACTTGGGCCTGCTGGTACTCAATGTCCTTATCGAACCACACAAGCGGTCACCTTACAGCCTATTAAAATTAGTCAGGCGAAACTCGGTGTTCATCATGATGGACGAAGCATGATCACCATTCGCCTGACTTTTGGTGAGTTAGCTGATTTTGAACAGCTTGATCTATCACAATTACGCTTATATTTAAATGCAGATGGTCCTATCGCATCGACCTTGCATTATGCATTGACTCAACAGGTCGCTTCAATACATTTGCGTTACTCAACCCAACCTGAAAATCGAGTAACACTAAATGGAAAAATCACGCCAGTAGGATTTGCTGATGATGAACGTTTATGGTTAAAACCGGACAATGCTTTTGGCGGTTATCAGCTTTTATTGGAATATTTTGCATTTCGTGAAAAATTTATGTTTGTCGATTTACATGGACTAAATATACGCGATGTACCAGAAAAATGTAGCTACATTGATATTGAGTTAGTCCTCAATCAAAGTTGGCCAACTGATATGCCTTTTGATCATGACAATATTCGCTTGCACTGTGTACCAGTCATCAATTTATTTGATATGGAAGCAGATCCTATTGTGGTTAATCAATTGGAAAGTGAATATTTACTGCGCCCGTTATTAAGTCAAGACGGACATGTCGAAGTCTATTCGGTTGAGAATGTCGAGGCTATCACTCGTAATGGTCGTTATCGTTATGTCCCTTTCACGAGTTTTAAACATCGAGGTGGTATGTTACGTCACGATGCGCCAGAAAGATATTATCACACTCGGGTTCGCAAAGGCGCATCAGGATTACATGATACATGGTTAGTGTTGGGTGGTAAGATTTGGGATAAAAATGAAGTGCTTGAAACCGAAACCCTATCATTACGCGTTACAGGTACCAATGGTATGTTACCACGAAAAGCCTTACGTAATGCAAGAATCCATGAAATTTGTGGCTCGCAAAACAGTATCGCTAAAGTTCAAAATTTATGTTCACCAACTTTACCTTGTTATCCACCGACTGAAGATAGATTTTATTGGCGAGTACTATCCCATTTAGCACCGAATTACCTGTCATTAATGAATGCTGAAGTTTTACGTGGCACATTAGCCTTATATGATTGGACTGATAACGAGCTAAATCGCCGTCGTCTAGAAGGCATTGTTGAGGTCTCTCATCGAATGATAAAACGTATCGAAAAAGGGATGTTACAAAGAGGAATAGAGATAGAAGTGACAATCAATAGTTACCAATTTACTGGTGAAGGTGATGTGATGCTCTTTGGTGAATTACTACATCAATTTTTTGCATTATATGCCGATGTTAATTTATTTACGCAATTGGTTATTATTCTTCTACCAACAGGAAATAAAATTGTATGGAACCACAGCAAAGTATCGAAAGCAGCCCTTTAATGCAGACAATGGAAAAAGTACTGCCAAAAATGAATTTTTATCGTTTTTGTCAGTTGCTTGAACAGATGTGTGCTGACGAACCTATTTTGGGTAAATATGAAACGCCAGTAGCTGATCCTCTACGCTTTGCGCCTTCTGTGGATATGTCTTTTCCTGCTAGTGAACTCAAATATATTGAAAGAGCGCCTTATGTAAATCGACCCACCACAGTGAGAACTCGGTTTTTAGGGTTATATGGAGTTGATTCAATATTACCGCATGGTTTACTTGATAACATTATCCGTCGTGAAGAAAACTATCAAGTTATGACTGATTTTTTAGATATGTTCAATCATCGAGTCATAACTCAATTCTATCGAATTTGGTTGAAATACCATTATCCAGCCAGTTTTTTAAGTGGTGGTAAAGATCCAATATCTCAATGTTTACTTGGATTAACAGGACTAGGGGTTGAAGGCACAGCAGAACAAATCGGCACACCTTCATCACGTTTTTTAGCTTTATTAGGCCTAATCACCCAAAAAACACGGACAGCTGAAGGTATTGTGGGTGTAGTTCGTGTATTGGTCGAAGATGCAGAAGTTACGGTAGGTGAATTTTATCCAGTTTGGCAATCGATAAATAATCCAGCTCAATTAGGTGGCAAAGGACAACAACGGGTTGGTTTGGATGGCGGAGCTATATTGGGATCTCGCTTTAGGGAGTGTAATCAAACAGTTCATATTGGCATCACTCCTCAGCATGAAGAACAGATTATTGATTTACTGCCTGATGGGCAATTACATCATGACCTTTTAGCTTTGTTAAGAGCTTATTTAGGTTATCAAGTTGATGCCAAAATGACACTTTATATTCAGCGCCGTTTTTTACCTCGAAGTCAGCTAATATCAAAAAATAGCCGATTAGGGCAAACTGCATCATTTACTAAAACCACTGCAAATGGTGAACCTGTTCAAGATGAAGTGGCTGTAAACATAGGTCACTATTCTGGAATTGATTACGTAGCATAAAAAAGAAAGGGAATAAAAATGAGACTAATTAAAGCAATAATTGCTAGCCTATTAAGCATCTGGCTAACAGGATGCGGTATTGCGCAAAGCGTGTCAGAAGGGGCTGTTGATTTGAGTAATTCTGTTTTTTCATGGGACGTCAGAACTTTACATCTAGATGTGACCGCAAGAGCAGAATTAAATATGGATGATGAAGGACATTCTTCGCCAGTAGTTGTTCGTATTTATCAATTAAAAGAAGCCGACACTTTTAATTCAGTTTCTTATCAAGATTTGGTTAATCAAGATAGTGAAGTATTAAAGGACTCATTACTTGAGAGTAAAGAAATTGTTTTAAAACCAAACACATCTATATCCATTGATGTTCCTTTTGACAAAAAAGCTGAAGTAGCCGGTATTGTCGCTCTTTTTAAAGAACCAAATTTAAAAGACAACAGTTGGCGACTGGTTTTGACTCGTAGTGATTTAAATATTAACAAACCACGAGAGATAGTCGCAAGTCAATACACAATCAAACTAATGGAAGAAAGTAAATGAGTGCTTCGTTATACGACATACTTTATGGCTATTTTGAGTCAGGTATAGCAATTGATGATGTATCAGAAAATGAACAAACAATCATTAGTGTAATGGATAATATTCAACGAATTTTAAATAGCCGAGCGGGAGCAATACAGCATATGCCTGATTATGGCTTACCGGATCTATCAAAAATATTTCAGGCCTTACCCTCATCAGCCTATATTTTAATGAGAGCAATCGAAAAAACGCTATTAACCTATGAACCAAGACTTGCTTCTATTGATATCAATATCGATGATAAAAACAATGACAAAATGGTGTTGGCTTATGAACTTATTTGCCATTTAAAAGAAGGGGGACTTGTCAGATATGGAACTTACTTTATGCCTGATGGTAAGGCTCGTTTGAAATATACACGCAAAGGTCACTATTACTAAAGCAATCATTTAACTCAATCGTTCTAAATATAATCAATAATAATCAAAATATAAATTATATCAAAACGAATGAATAGCAAATAATAACAAGGAGAATAGCATGGCAAAAGTGCTTGAGGATCTCGTTAATCAATTAGGTGAAAAAGTCGTTAATGGCTTAGCTGGAATCAGTCATAATCGTTATACCTTAACCATTGATGCCTTATCCAGTCCCATCTCAATCTTACAAGTTAAAAGCAATGAACAACTCAACCAACCTTGGCACTACATTATCAATTTCACCAGTGCTGACAAAGCTATCAGGTGTTATTGAGTATTGGTATTACTGGAATGAAACTCTTATAGAATTGCATCATAGATCTGAAAAGTTACTTACAGACATTGATTACAAAATAACCAAAAAACAATGGTATAATTTAAATATTGCACAAGCATATAATGCTTATGAATATCAGACGATTAAACAACAAAATAAAAGTTTAACGGTCATGCAACAAACAACACTTCAACAATTGTTAGAGTGGGTATATACAGCTACCTATAATCAACCTGATAAAAATAAATTAAACGGTATAGTTAATTATGCTATGGTCAATACACAGACTTTTATAGAAAAAGTAGATTATGATTTATTATCCAACGTTATGAAAAATAATGATAATAATCAGATTGAGTATTATTTAAATAATATAAAAGAAAGGATTTAAAAATGGCATCTCTTGAATATTTACTTCCACTGTTAACAAATTCAAATCAAAACAATTCAGGTAAACGATGTCCAAAATGTCAAGAAAAGGAAGGAGATTTATATGTATTACCTTCCCGCATGTCTATTATTGGTTATACAACGGATAGTATAAAACAGTCTAAAGATGAAACATCTGACTTTCAAGTACCATCATTACCTAAATTTGCCCAAAAAATGGTAGAAAACCTACCTTTACAAAACTCTAAATATTGTATACAGATGTTAAGGCAAGGGTATTTATATGTGTTAGAACACCGTAATACCGGCAAACAATGGCGAGTATTTACTTCCAGTCCAGAAGGATGTTTGATTGAACATGATGATGTTTCAAAAGTAAGTAATATTCCTCCTACTTATACTTGTAATATTGCATTGGATCGAGCAGATGCATCGTATATTAGTTTTAAAGAAAGTAAAAATATTATTAAGATTTATTTTATCTTTTCACCTGATAAAGTTTCTGACGATATATTAGCCTCTTATCAAGATAAAGATTTATATTTACTTAATGGCATAACTCCAGATGAAATCCGAAATGGTACTAAATCGCTTTTACCTGATGATTTTTCGCCTAATATTTTAGAATTTTCAGTCGTTGAAAAGTTAGGTATCCAAGAACAATTTTTAAAAAGTAAACCATACGGGGAGTTTACATTTTTTGAAAAAACTCTGGCGAAAAAAGAACAATTTGAAATAGATTCTATATACCGTAATTATACCTGTTTTCATGATATATCAATTATGCAGTATTATAATCGTTATTTATCTATATATAAAAAACTAAAAAAATATCAGGGTGCTGCAATTGTCGTCAATGATGCTATCGGTATAACCCAAAGTTTAAATAATTTTCGACATCAGGCATTAGAAAAAGAGATGAAGCCATGGATGGAAAAAAAAGATGAAGAAGGGATATCTAACGAATATCGTTTAATGATTCTAAGACAGTTATATGGGCTTAGAGAGTCATTTTATGAAAAGCGAATTAAACAAAAAATAAATAAACAAAATCAATACTATGACTTTTTAAGAGCATATAACAATCGTCCTTATGTATCTGATTTCGCTAAAGTAATATCTAATAGTAAAATTGCTGAAAATAAAGAATTTTATGACAAAAATGTTGAAAAAGAATATACGAAAGAATTATCTGATAAAGAATTTAAAGAAAAATATTGGAATCGCATATCACAAGAAAAAATAGATAAATTTGAAGCTACTTTTGATAAAAAATGTCATGACGCTGATAAGAAATCAGAAAACTTCAGCCAAGATTATACAAAGTGGCTAAAATCTGAACAGTTGTTGTTGGCATTAGATTTATACGATCCTGATAAACCACTAGATGGCATTATGTTTACAATGCAAGTGGGGGCATGCGTAAATGGTACAAGCAGTTCACCTATAATAAGGAAAGAACTTGATAGTTTGTGGAGCGAAACACAAATTACTCGTGCTAATATATGTTGGCGGGCTTATGCTTTCAACAATCAAAGTTTGATAAATGATATCAATGAGTATATAGCATTGCAAGAAGACGCCATTATTACCGATTCCCCCGTCGCCAATGGTAACAGTAGTCAGGTTGATACTGCTGTTAACTTACTCAATAAGCTAACAGATCATATTACTAAAACTGGACCAATAATTGATCAACTAGCTCAACGCGGATTACCGATAGCATTTTTAACAACGGCTTTCGCTGATTTAATGAGGCATTTTTTACAGGTAACAACGACTAAGTTTGAACAAAAAATTCATAACCGCTTTGGTAATCTCATTTTGGCAAGCATCAATCAAGAAGCGCGTGAAATGTATCGCTTAGGTTATAATATTAATGGTAAAAAATTTTCAGCCTTACCATCCCGAGGTGCAGGTCAATTAACCCATATAGCAAGCGAAAATTTCCGAAATGCCGATTTAACTAATACCCGTATCGCTATGATTGTATTAGGGTTTGGAGTTTATGATACAGCACAAAAAATAATACAAGGTCGATGGAAGAATGCGCGTGAAAAAGCTGAATTAGTTGCATCAGTAATGACAAGTGTTGCTTCAATATTCCAAGTATTAACGAGTGTAATTGAGCATTGTATCGGAAATAACATAACTTCAAAGACCGCTATAGTTACGTATAATGCCTTTGGTCGGCTATTTTTATGGGGAGCAAGCTTAGCATCTATTGCTGGGGGGATGTCGGCAATATTTGATTTTATGGATGGATATGGAAAACAAAAGAAAGGTCTACCAGCTATAGCAATTGCATACTATGCTAGAGCAATGGCTACGTTACTTTTAAGTCTATCACAGTTTTTAGTGGCTTTACGTACTCTATCCCCATGGCTAGAAAGGATCATTGCCGGCAGTATTGAAAAAACCATTTGGGTTCAAGTAGCTGAATGGGCGTTATTTTTAGGGCGTTTTGCAGCAATACGAGGGGTTGGAATAGCGCTGGGGTTGATTAATTTTTATGCAACCTTTATTGTTGTTGTTGTAAGCGTCGTAATAGTTATTTTTGACGATAATGCGCTACAAAAATGGTTAGATCGTTGTTGCTTTAGTAAAAATGTGGAGCACAAAAAATTTGATGACTTAACGGAAGAACTAACAGAATTCCATCAAGCACTTCAGGAGACATTTTGATGTATATCGGTGAATTTTTATTGTGGTTTGGCAGTTCAATTAAAGCATCAACGCGCAAAAAATTAGGAAAAGATTATTTTGATGGCGATATGAAGCTTAGCGAAGTGCAAAAAGACTATACCAAAGAATCAGTTAGTAATAACCCACGCCCAATTGGTCCTTATTATGCCTATAACGATCGTTATTTAGAAATACGTGGTGGTATGTTTGAAAATTTCCGTGGGATTGTCACTTGGATAAGCTTACTTTTATTTCTTCCTTCTTTAGCATTTGGGGATTTATGGGTAGAAGTTATGTTAAATTTATATAATGATCAATCTATCAATATAGGATCAGATATTTTTGCAATGATATTTGCTTTTATTGTGTTTGTGGTTATAACATATTTATACGTGCGTTATTTCCGTTATGTTTATCGTTTAGAGTTATTCACTATTCGCCATATTCGGGTGCGGTTTAATCGGGTGACTCGGCAAGTCTATATTCAGCGCCCCAAATATTGTGGCGGTACGGTCGTGTTTAAGTGGGAACATATTATGCCCGCTAATTTTAGCAACTCAGACTCAGATATGGGTGGTACCAATATGGTAAATCTGATGAGCTTTCACCCATATAAAACAGGCTTTCCGGTTGCTCAATCGGTGGGGATTGGTAAAAATACCTATAATTCGCAAGATTATAAAGATGAATGGGAATTTATTCGCCGTTATATGGAGGAAGGCCCGGATAACCTACCCAAACCTTGGCTCAGTACGCATCTACCGATGCCTTTACATGGTTTAAGTGGACATATAAAACCGATGATCCATGCTGCAAAAAATGCCCCAACATTCTGGATGTACATTTTATTGATACCGGTATTTTTAATATTATTACCGTTTTACACGATAGGGTACTTTATTTCGGAATGTTTATGCTGGCAACCACGCTGGCCAAAAGTCATTCGTCAAGCTGGTCGAAAAGGGAAAACCGTACCGAAAGAAACCACCTTATCAGACTATCCACCCAGTGTACAACAAGCGATTTTAGATAATCGTATCGAATGGGG
>NZ_LZGM01000086.1 GCF_001690195.1 Gilliamella sp. wkB108
GAAGCGATTGGACTCAATAAAATGATTAAAAAAATAGTGTTAGTCATATTTATATTTTTTTTATTTCTCTATCTATTAGGGAGCTTCATAACGGATACTATCAATCCTTTAGATTTTGCAAAAAGATTGGAAATTCGTGCTATGGGGATCAAACCCAATGTACCATTCTATGAATCTACGCGCATTATTGTAGGTCCTTTTAAACCACGGCATCATTATCCTTTATTCCCCCCAATCACTCTTGAGCAAGCTGAAAATGCCCCTCATCGAATTAACTATCCATTTCAAACGAGTCTATTTATTACTGTCGTTGGTGATAATTATCAAATCAAAGAGCGTTGGGTTTATCGCCGTAAACCTGACTATATCTTACTCAATGAACAGCAACAAGCTAGCTTAAAAAACCTTGAAAACGGTGACCACTTTTTTATTCTGGATGATAATTTACAACTACAACCTATCACCATAGAAGAAGCTATTACCTTACCCAACTATATTAAAGTCATAAAGGAAATGGGGAAAATTATTTCCATTGAGAAAAAAACTTTAAAAGCCTATTTTAAACATGAATATGAATACTGGCCACACAGTGAAGAAGTTCTTTTTTTTAAAAATACAA
>NZ_LZGM01000087.1 GCF_001690195.1 Gilliamella sp. wkB108
TTCACAACAAGTGATATAGAAGATAAAACTAATCCTAAATTATATGATAAGTTACCCTTACATTCTGATGAATTTATCCAATTAATTTTTAATAAATTTTTAGATAAATAAGCAGATATTGAGGTAAGTTTAATTAGCATCTATTTTTGAATAGTTTGAAGATTTATAGTACTTGAAACTCTATCAAATTAAGATTATGGATTTGGAGACATAGGGTAGATCACTAGTATAATTTACTTCAACAATATTATGATCTTTATGCTATGTTGTGCCTTCTTACTGGTTTTTTGTTATATTTTCCCTTTTAATTTCCTATTGAGATTAATCAAATTAGGATTTTTATTATTAGATCAATGAAACGATATGTTTATACAAAAATTCCTATTTACATTAATAATGCGATTAATGTTATTTATATAAGAAATTCTAACCATTCCTTAAACGCTATAATAACGAAACTTTTATAGTATACGTTTGATTTCTTTTGGAAATATATAAATCGATTCAGCTACGCTAAACGAATTTGTTTAATTCGTGCCTTATTATTATGAATGATCTTGAATAACCTTCTAAAATTTGGTAGTTTACTGTAAGTTTTTTTTATCATTTCACAAAAAGAAGGTAATTGTTATGACAATCAAAGTAGGTATTAATGGTTTTGGCCGTATTGGTCGTATTGTTTTCCGTGCTGCACAAAAACGTTCAGACATTGAAATTGTTGCTATCAATGATTTATTAGATGTTGAGTATATGGCATATATGCTTAAATATGATTCAACTCATGGTCGATTTGACGGTACAGTTGAAGTTAAAGATGGCAAATTAGTTGTGAATGGCAAAACGATTCGTGTTACAGCTGAAAGAGATCCTGCGAATTTAAAATGGAATGAAGTTGGTGTTGATGTTGTTGCCGAAGCTACTGGTTTATTCTTAACAGATGAAACAGCTCGTAAACATATCCAAGCTGGAGCGAAGAAAGTTGTTTTAACTGGTCCTTCAAAAGATGCAACTCCAATGTTTGTTATTGGTGTTAATGATAAAGACTATGCTGGTCAAGATATCGTATCTAACGCTTCTTGTACTACTAACTGTTTAGCGCCTTTAGCGAAAGTTATCAACGACAATTTTGGTATTGTTGAAGCATTAATGACAACTGTTCATGCAACAACTGCAACTCAAAAAACTGTTGATGGTCCATCTCACAAAGATTGGCGTGGTGGTCGTGGTGCTGCTCAAAACATCATCCCTTCATCAACAGGTGCAGCTAAAGCTGTAGGTAAAGTTATTCCTGAATTAAACGGTAAATTAACAGGTATGGCTTTCCGTGTTCCAACTCCAGACGTTTCTGTTGTTGACTTAACTGCTCGTTTAGCAAAACCAGCTAAATATGAAGATATCTGTAAAGTAATCAAAGCTGCTGCTGAAGGCCCAATGAAAGGTGTTCTAGGTTATACTGAAGATGATGTTGTTTCAACAGACTTCTTAGGTGAAATCTGTACATCTGTATTTGATGCTAAAGCAGGTATCCAATTAAGTGACAATTTCGTTAAACTTGTTGCTTGGTATGATAATGAAGCAGGTTACTCTAACAAAGTATTAGATCTAATTGCAGTTATTTCTAAAAAATAATTAATATTAGATAATTAGTTTAACTTCCGAAAAAACGGCCTCAGGGTCGTTTTTTTTATGCCTAATACTTATGATTAATAGTCTCTTTAGACAAATAAAAAACGCCCATTTGCATGAGCGTTTTTGTTTTTATATGAATTATTTAATTAAGAAAATTAATTAAATAACGACAACTTCAGCCGCTGCTGGTCCACGTGGGCTATCTTGGATAGCAAATTCGACTTGTTGCCCTTCTGCTAATGTTTTGAATCCGTCGCCGGAAATTGCTGAAAAGTGAACAAATACATCTTTGCTTCCATCGGTTGGGGTAATAAAACCAAAACCTTTACTCTCGTTAAACCATTTTACTTGGCCAGTTTTCTTATTCATTTACTAGACATCCTAACAATAATTAATATTAGCCTTTTAAGGCTCGCTTAGACTAAAACACTATATTCATTAATCGACATTAAACGAAAATAATATGTTAAAAACATGGTTATAAAAGTTAAACGTTTTCATAAAAAAATAATGTGTTAAAAGTCTGTTACTATTACCGCATAAAATATAATCGAAAGCAAGACGTTAATTACAATTTTTTCATCTTAGAATGAAGTTTTTTCTAATATTTTTAGGTTTTATCAATCAATTGGATAGAAAGTAATTGTTACATTCTAAAAATGATAATTTTATTTCGAAAGTCAAAATAAATAGGGGAATTGGAGGGGGAATAAAATTATTTTATGCCCCTTCGTTTATCGGTTACTTTATTTAGTTAGTGGATTGCATCAATAATTGAGTTATTTATTTTTTGCTCTTTCAAAAGATTCCATAATTTCTTTACGAGCAGCATCAACATTTTCCCAACCGTCAACTTTAACCCATTTACCTTTTTCAAGTGCTTTATATTGTTCAAAAAAGTGTTTAATTTGAGATTTAAGTAATTCTGGTAAATCATCAACATCTTTGATGTGATCATACTCTTTTGAAAGTTTAGTATGTGGTACGGCTACTAATTTAGCATCAACACCTGACTCATCTGTCATTTTTAATACGCCAACAGGACGACAACGAATAACTGATCCAGGTTGTAATGGGTATGGGGTAGGAACTAAGACATCAACAGGATCACCATCTAAAGATAGTGTGTGATTGATATAACCATAATTACATGGGTAAAACATTGCTGTCGCCATAAAGCGATCAACAAATACAGCACCACTTTCTTTATCAACTTCATATTTGATTGGATCTGCGTTGGCTGGAATTTCAATCACAACATAAATATCATCTGGTAATTCTTTACCCGCTGGTACATTTAATAGTCCCATTTTTGTATCCTCTATACTTTGTTAAAACAAGGTTTAATAATAATTAACAATTTTACATTATAAAAACTAAATTGTGTCACTTAATTCTTTTAAATATTGAAAAATTTGTCTTGCCGTTTTAGGGGCTTTATTTGTTTCTGTCTCTTTTTTGGCTAAACGCGCAAGGGTACGAAGTTGTTGCCTGTCTGCTGTAGGAAACAGATTGATAATGGTTTCCGCATCACCGGTTTCGATTAACTCATCGCGCAATTTTTCTAATTTATGAAATATAGCTACTTGTTGATTATGGCGATTCTTGAGTTTATCTAGCGCTTGTGTAATTGGTTCTATATCACGGCTACGAAGTAATTTACCAATATATTGAATTTGTCTTCTATAACCTTCTTTTTTTATTTTCTGAGCTAATTCAATTGCATAAAGTAAATCATCATCAAGTGGTATTTTAACAATTTCGTTCTTACTTAAATTAACTAATTCTATGCCTAATTTTTTTAGTGCTTCGGCATCTCTTTTTATTTCACTTTTGCTGACATAAATAATTTCTTCATCAATAGTATCATTATCAAAATTTGGTTCTATTACTGTTTCTTTAAAGTTATTCATAGGTTTTCTTATGTTAACTGTTAACTAAAATGCAATTGTAGCTTATTATAACGTATCACTAGCATAAATGTAGAAAATAATAAGATGAGTATAGAACAAATAAAAAAAGACGCTAAAATTCAACAAACCACATTGTCTGTTATCGTTGCCAATGCGATAGAGCAAGCAAAACCTCGAGTCGATTCTGTAGAGGTTTCGATTAATCAATCAACCGGAATAAGTGTTAGCACACGTATGGGCGAGACGGAAAATGTCGAATTTAATAGTGATGGTGCCTTAGCTATTACTGTTTATCAAAATCAACGTAAAGGTAGTGCATCAACTAATGATTTGTCACCACAAGCGATCTCTCAAACGATTGATATGGCAATTAATATTATGCAATATACCTCAGCTGATCCCTATTCAGGCTTGGGGGATGTTAATTTAATGGCATTTAATCCTCCTGATTTAGATTTATTTTATCCGAGTGATTTAAATGTTGATAAAGCCATTGAACTGGTCAAGCAGGCTGAACAAAATGCATTAGCTTATCCTAAAATTATGAGTAGTGATGGTGGCTATTTTAGTAGTCGATATGGTGTTTATGTGTATGGTAATAGTTTAGGTATGTTACAAGGCTATTGCGCAAGTTCACATTCACTCTCTTGTTCTGTCATTGCTGAGCAAGATGGACAAATGGAACGAAATTATGCTTACACTTCATCACGCGATTTTGATCAATTAGCAACGCCAGTTTGGGTTGGGCAGCAAGCCGCAGAAAAGACCATTGCTCATTTGGGGGCAAAACAAATAGCAACTATGCAAGTACCTGTTCTTTTTTGTCCAGATGTTGCCGTTGGATTATTGGGGCATTTAATTGGTGCTATTAGTGGTGGAGCAATATACCGAAAATCTTCGTTTCTATTAGATAGTGTTGGTCAAGCAATTTTCCCTACATGGATGACAATTTTTGAAGATCCTCATATTTTAAAAGGGGTTGGTTCTTCACCGTTTGATAGCGAAGGAACACAAACAGTGAAACGAAATATTATTGAACAAGGGGTATTGCAAACTTATTTGCTGAGTAACTATTCTGCTAGAAAATTAGGATTAACACCAACTGGTCATGCCGGAGGTATCCATAATTGGTTAGTGTCACCAAGCCAAACTGATGCAGATTTTTATGTAATGTTGAAAAAACTGGATAAAGGCGTGGTGATCACATCGTTAATGGGACAGGGTGTGAACAATGTCACTGGCGACTATTCACGAGGAGCAACCGGATTTTGGGTTGAAAATGGTCAAATTCAATACCCTATTAACGAAATCACGATAGCGGGTAATCTTAAAGATATGTATAAAAATATTGTAGCTATTGGTAATGATATTGAAAAAAGGGGTAATATTCAAAGTGGTTCAATTTTAATTGAAAATATGAGTATAGCCGGAAAATAAGGAACAGTATGGGAAAATTCACAAATAGTACACTTTTCCAAAAAATTACATCATGGATGCCGGGACTTAAAAGTTTATTACAGTATAAGCGTGAATATTTGAATTTTGACGTCAAAGCAGGACTCTCCGTCGCAGCAGTTTCGCTTCCAGTATCAATTGCTTATGCCGAATTGACCGGTGTTGGCGCAATTGCTGGTTTATATTCAACTATTTTACCGCTTATTGTTTATGCGCTATTTGGCTCATCAAGACAACTGATTATAGGCCCAGATACAGCAACTTGCGCAGTAGTGGCAGCGGTAGTTTTTCCATTAGCGGCAAACGATCCAATTTTGCGTTGGCAATTAGTGGTGTTACTAACCATAATGATAGGTATTTGGTGTCTTATCGCGGGGAAATTACATCTTGGTGCGTTGGCTGACTTGCTTAGTCAACCAATCTTAATTGGTTTATTAAATGGTATTTCAATTACGATCATGGTGGATCAGCTTGCTAAAACATTAGGTTTTAGTTATGACTATTCCTATTTAATTGAGCGAATTGTTTATCTTCCTTTTAAAATTTCACAAATCCATATTGGAACAGCCATTGTTTCGTTTTTTACGTTAGTGATTTTGATTGTTTTAAAAAGAGTCAAACCGCGATATCCAGCCCCGCTTTTGGCCGTTATAATTCTGACTCTTTTTTCTTGGTTATTTAATTTTCAGCAATATGATATTAGGATTATTGGACAAGTAACGGGTGATTTTATTCCAGCTGAATCATGGCTAAGTTTTGATAAAGGATTAATGCGGGATTTAGTCGTACCGTCACTTAATATTGCTGTTATATGTTTTGTCAGTATGATGATAACTGTGCGTAGTTTTGCCACCAAGAATAACTATGAAACTAATGCCGATACTGAATTTAAAGCACTTGGTATGGCCAATATTGTTGCTGGGTTATCGCAAGGATTTGTGGTCAGTGGCACATCTTCACGTACAGCAGTTAATGATGCAAATGGAGGCAAGACGCAATTAGTTTCAATTATTGCTGCTATGTTAATTGGTATTGTGGTGATATTTTTCCTTTCGCCTTTGCAATATATTCCAACTAGTGTATTAGGGGTGATTCTTATTTACTCGTCTATTTCGCTTATCAATTTTCAAACGATATTACGCTTTTTTAAATTTGATCGCGATGCTTTTTATCTTAGTTTGTCAACGTTGATTGCTGTATTAGTTATTGGCATTATTCCCGGTATGGCGTTGGCTGTGTTATTAGGTCTCTTTTTATTTTTACGTCGAGTGTTTAGACCGAAAGATCAGCTATTAGGCGTGGATGCAAGTGGTAGGATCCATTCTATAAGTCAAGATGTTCAACCGATAAAAAACACGTTAATTTACCGTTTTAATTCACCACTTACCTATTTCAATATTGCCTATTTCAAACGGCGTATTATTAGTTATATTGATGAGGCACAGGAGCCAATAAACTATGTGGTTGTTGATGCAATTCCTTGTTTTACTTATAAAGATGTGAGTGTATTATTAGGAATTGATGAGTTAGTAAAATCGTTGAAAGTACGTAATGTGACTTTGATTTTATCAGGCAGACGAAAAACCTTAAAAAATTGGTTTAAACAGATGAATATAAAGCTGGATGAACAATATATAGAATTTGCTTATGATCTTTATTTCGCTGTGAGGTTAATACAAAGTAAAGAACACATGGAAAGCAAAGATGATGAAGATGATGTTAGTTAACGCCTTATTTTTTAATTAATTATGATTTATTAAATTACTCAAGGAATATTATGAATCAGACAAACAGCAGTATAAAAATCGAAATGCTTAGCACGGGTGATGAAGTATTGTATGGTCAAATTGTAGATACCAATGCAGCGTGGTTGTCTGAATTTCTTTTTCAGGAAGGTTTTTTAATTACTTCACGTCATACAGTAGGTGATAACCTACAACAGCTTATTCAAACACTACAAGAACGTAGTTTAATTAATGATGTATTAATAATTAATGGTGGACTTGGTCCTACTAGTGATGATTTAAGCGCCGAAGCTGCTGCACGTGCAAAAAATGAATCGCTTATACTACATGAAGAGTGGTTAATTGAGATAGAGCGTTATTTTAAAAGTCGTGGTAAAACAATGCCAGCTAATAACCGAAAGCAAGCGATGTTACCACAAAGTGCATCAATTCTTGATAATCCAATTGGCACTGCTTGTGGGTTTAAAATGCAGATGAACAACTGTATTTTATTTTTTACGCCCGGTGTACCTTCTGAATTCAAAGAGATGATAAGAACATCAATACTGCCACAAATAAAATTAAATTTTCCCCATGTTGAGAGATCATTATGTTATCGTTTAGCAACGATAGGGCGTTCAGAAAGCGAATTAGCAACAGAAATAGACCAAAAATTAGCGATACCTATTGATATAATAGTTGGATATCGCGCAACAATGCCGATTATTGAGTTAAAATTAACGGGTCCTTTGCATCAAAAAAATCAAATGGATAAGTTATGGGAACAAATAAAAGCCATAGTTGCTGATAATTTATTGTATGAAGGGAATATTGCTAAACAAGCAGAATTTGAATTAGCTAAAATAGTTTCAACATTATTGCATGACAAGGGTATGAATATTGTGATTATTGAGCAGCAATCTGCCGGTATGATTGGTTATCAATTGTTTGAATCAGATGCACCAATAGTCAAATCTGAAGTTAACCCTTTATTAGTTGAAGATCCTAGTGATTATTTTTTACAAATGTTAACTGACAATAAAGCGGATATAGCTTTGGGTTTGGTTAATTTTAAAGAAAAAAATAGTCAATTTACTTTAATTATTGCAACGGCAAAACAGGTGTTACAGTTTAATTTGAAGTATATTGGCCGCAAGCAGAATCGACAGATAGAACAGCAAATTTTATCAACCATAGCTTTAGATGGGTTACGGCGCTATCTTTTAAATAAACCAATCATTGGACCGAATGTTTGGTTAGAGGTTATCGAGTAACACAACCATAAGGTGCGCTTAATCAGGAATTTTTGTTTGTTTTGTTAGTACTAGTGATATAAAGAATATTAGTTATTAGTATAGACAATTCCCTACAAAATTAAGTAGAATAGCCAATCTTCCTGAAAAAGCAATCAAGTAAAAACATTAGAGGTAAAAATGGCTCGTGTAACTGTTCAAGATGCAGTAGAAAAAATTGGCAATCGTTTTGATCTTGTTTTAGTCGCAGCAAGACGCGCACGTCAATTACAAGTCGAAAATAAATCACCATTACTTCCTGAAGAAAATGACAAAGAAACCGTTGTAGCTTTGCGTGAAATTGAAGATGGTCTGGTAAATAAACAAATTCTTGATACAGCAGAATTTCAGGCTCGTCAAGATGAAGAGGCTGAAGTTCGTTCTAATCTTCATGAATCGATTCTTCTTGAAAATACGCCGTCATACGAATAAGCTTTTTGCTGAGAATTGCCTATGCAATATTTTGATAGCTTAAAAGAGGTTGTTGCATCTTATCTTCCACCTAAACAAGTAGAACTTATACAAGATGCTTATCTCTTTGCTAAAAAAGCACATGAAGGGCAATTCCGATGTAGTGGTGAACCTTATGTCACTCATCCTGTCGCCGTCGCCACCATTTTGGCGGACATGCGACTTGATTATGAAACCATTATCGCTGCACTTTTACATGATACTATCGAAGATACACCGATCACTTTTCAAGATATAACTAAAGAGTTTGGCAAACATGTTGCTGTTTTAGTTGAAGGTGTATCCAAACTTGATAAATTAAAATTCCGTAATCGACAAGAGGCACAAGCTGAAAATTTTCGGAAAATGGTTTTAGCCATGACCGAGGATGTGCGTGTCATATTGATTAAGCTTGCCGATCGCACTCATAACATGCGTACCCTTGGTGCTTTGAGGCCGGATAAACGTCGTCGAATTGCCAAAGAAACCCTAGAGATTTATGCGCCACTAGCTCACCGTTTAGGCATACATCATATTAAAACCGAATTAGAGATTTTAGGTTTTGCAGCCATGCATCCTAATCGAGCTAAAGTGATTGAAAAAGTTGTTAAAGCTGCTCGTGGAACCAGAAAAGAGTTGATTCAACAAATCTTATCTGAAATAAGGGGACGCCTGTCAGAAGCTAAAATTGATGCGGTGGTTGAAGGGCTTGAAAAGAATATCTATGCAATTTATCAAAAAATGCAATTGCGTGAACAACATTTTCACTCAATTATGGATATCTATATCTTCAGAATTGTAGTAAAAGATGTCGATGCTTGTTATCGCGCGCTTGGGTTAGTCCATAATTTATATAAACCGCGCCTCAATCGTTTTAAAGATTATATTGCTATTCCTAAAGCGAATGGTTATCAATCTTTGCACTCATCATTGATTGGGCCTCATGGTACGCCGGTTGAAGTTCAGATCCGTACTGAGGATATGGATCAAATGGCTGAAATGGGTGTAGCAGCACATTGGGTCTATAATGAAAATGATGAACTCACCAATACGACTGCGCAGATTAAAGCACAGCGTTGGATGCAAAGCTTATTAGAATTACAACAAAGTGTAGGTAATTCGTTTGAGTTTATTGAAAATGTAAAATCAGATCTGTTTCCTAAAGAGATCTACGTATTTACACCTAAAGGACGTATTGTTCAGTTACCAGAAGGTTCGACGGCAGTCGATCTGGCTTATGCGGTTCATTCAGATATCGGCTACCAATGTATTGGTGCTTTTGTGGATCGCAAACCTTATCCGCTTTCACAACCATTAAGTAGTGGGCAAACCGTTGAAATTATCACTTCATCGGAAGGGCGACCTAATGCGAACTGGCTAAATTTTGTGGTCAGTGCAAAAGCAAGATCTCGTATTCGCCAAGCACTTAAAACATTAAAACGAGAAGATGCAATCGAGTTAGGTCGACGGTTGTTAGATCTCTCTTTAGTCAAATCTGGTGGTATACAAGCGCTTTCACCTAAAAAAATTGAGCGAATCATTGAATTAACAAAATTACCGACCTTTGATGATGTGTTGGCTGAGATTGGACTTGGTAACATAATGAGCCACTTTATTGCTAAAGGATTAGAGCATAAAGAGTTATTGCAAAATCAACCACAAGCGAATAAAACGTTAGTCATAACAGGTAGCGAAGGCGTTTTGGTGACGTTTTCTAAATGTTGTCATCCAATTCCAAATGATCCAATTATTGGTCATGTTAGTCCAGAAAAAGGGTTAACTGTTCATCATGAATCTTGTCGAAATATAACTGGTTATCAAAATTATCCAGAAAAGTATATTGCCTTGAAATGGGCGGCAAATATAAATCAATTTTTTGTTGCTGAAATTTGGGTGGATATTTTAAATAATCAAGGTTCACTGGGGCATATTATTTCTATCATTAATGATGAGAAAGCACATATTCAATGGCTCAATAGTGAAGAAAAAGATAGACAGATTTATACTATTATTTTGCAACTAGAAGTAAAAGACGCTCAACAACTTAGTGAATTAATACGCAAAATTGCACTTCAACAAGATGTTGTCAGTGTTATTCGTAATATTAATTAATCACTATGACAAACCGTTTTTTTAATTATATCCCGTTAATACAGATAACCGGTATCGGTACTACATTAGAAAAAAAATTTCATTCCTTGGAGATTTATACGGTTCAAGATCTCCTTCTTCACTTCCCATTACGTTATGAAGATCGTAATACATCTTGTGCAATCGGCGATGTTTCAATAGGTGAATATACCACCATAGAAGGCAATATTATTAAAAGTGAGGTTGTGTTTAGACGTCGGCAAATGTTGATTTGTCATATTCAAGATGATACAGGAATCGCCATATTAAGATTTATGCATTTTAATGCTGGAATGAAAGCAACATTAGTTCCTGGTAAATGGATCAGTGCTTATGGTGAGGTAAAAGCAGGTAAAACGTACCCTGAAATTATTCATCCTCAGTTTAAAATTAATCGCGAGGATAAATCCAATACTATTGATGACAAACAGGAAAGGTATACTCCAATCTATCCAACTACCCATGGGTTAACTCAAAATGTCATTCGTAAATTGATTCAATCAGCTTTATTATTGCTTAAGCGTAATCCTCCTGTTGAAATTCTTCCTGAACAGTTAGCCTGTCACTATTTAGGTGTATTAGAGTCTTTAAATATTATTCATAATCCACCTATTGATACTGACATTTCTCAATTAACAATGGGAGAACATCCGGCAATTAAACGATTTATTTTTGAAGAATTACTTGCTTATCATTTAAGTATGCTCATGTTAAAGACGCATAATCAAGAGCAACAAGCTTATTCAATTATTCCAAATCAACATTGCATATCTCGATTTTTATCTGCTTTACCCTACACGCCAACTAATGCTCAGCAACGTGTTGTTCACGATATTTATCAAGATATGGCCAAATCAATACCTATGATGCGTTTAATTCAAGGGGATGTTGGGTCGGGAAAGACTTTGGTTGCGGCATTAGCGGCATTAAATGCTATTGAAAATGGTTATCAAGTTGTATTAATGGCACCAACTGAAATTTTAGCCGAGCAACATTTCAATAATTTTAAACAATGGTTTGAGCCACTTGTAATCAACGTCGATTGGTTATCAGGGCGTTTAACGCCTAAAAATAAACAACAACGTTATGAAAGTATTAAAAATGGCGAGATAGCCATGTTAATAGGAACTCACGCGGTATTTGTTGATAAAGTTGAATTTGCAAAACTTGGTTTAGTTATTATTGATGAACAACATCGTTTTGGCGTAAACCAACGGTTAAGTTTATGGGAAAAAGGCATCAAAAATCAGCTTCACCCACATCAATTGATAATGACAGCAACACCTATTCCCAGAACGCTTGCTATGACAATATATGCTGATTTAGATGTTTCTATTATTGATGAATTGCCTCCCGGTAGAACGCCGATTACCACAGTGGTTATTCCCAATTCACGTCGTGATGAAATCATTGAACGAGTCAATCAAGCCTGTCTGGAAAATCGTCAAGTTTATTGGGTTTGTACGTTAGTGGAAGAGTCAGAAACACTTGATGCACAAGCCGCTGAAATGCTGGTTGTTGAGTTACAACAGAAGCTTCCTCATTTATCGATCTCACTTGTTCATGGGAAAATGAAGTCTGAGCAAAAGCAATCGGTGATGCAAGGATTTAAACAAGGCGATATACAACTTTTGGTTGCAACTACCGTTATTGAAGTCGGTGTTGATGTACCTAATGCAAGTTTAATGATCATCGAAAATGCTGAACGTTTGGGGCTTGCTCAATTACATCAACTGCGTGGGCGAGTAGGGCGAGGTACCGCCGTTTCTCACTGTGTATTGATGTATCAACCGCCATTAAGCAAAGTCGCACAAGCGCGCATGAAAGTAATGCGTGATAGCAATGACGGATTTGTTATAGCACAAAGAGATCTAGAAATTCGCGGCAGTGGTGAGATTTTGGGAACCCGGCAAATGGGTATAGCCAATTTTAAAATAGTTGATCTCATTCGTGATCAACATTTAATTAGTGATGTTCAAAAGGTTTCATATTATCTCCAACAAAACTATCCTAAAACGGCTCATCAATTAGTGGAGTGTTGGCTTCCAGATCGTCAAAAATACATTAATGCCTAGCGATCTGTTTTTAAATTGTTAAAGGTAAATCGGTCAAAGTATTACTCGATAAATGATTGATATTTCTTTTAACTATTGGATAACGGTGGTTAAAAAGGTAAAGATAATTGTGGACTTTGGTATAGTTACAAAGCCCACAAATTTGTTCAGTATTTACAGGAAAGAACGATAAGGTAGTTCTGGCTCATCAGTGAAAATATCCCTAAAGCCACGATAATGTTGATAATGCATTTTGTTTTTATCGGTTGGATAAGTATATCTACCGCCTACTTGCCAGAAGAATGGTGTAAATTGATACTCAAGTCGATCTTTTTTCATTTCCCAAAGTACTTCAATCTCACGAGGATCACTTTGGAAGTTAGACCAGATATCATGATGAAATGGAATAACCACTTTTGTATTGAGTGACTCAGCTGCGCGTAAGATATCCGAAGAGGTCATTTTATCGGTTACACCACGAGGGTTTTCACCGTAAGAAAGTAACGCAACATCAATTTTATAATCATTACCATGTTTCGCATAATAGTTAGAATAGTGTGAATCACCTGAATGATAAATTGAACCACCTGAAGTTTGAAATAAATAGTTAACCGCTCTATCATTCATGCCATCTAAAATCGCTTTATCTGTTGATGAGACACCTTGTGGTAAGGTTACCAGAGAGGTTCTGTCAAATGAGTCTAATACTTGAATAGTGATATCACCAACTTTAATTGTTTCTCCCACTTTGGCGACAATACAACGTTCAGCCGGAACACCCCAACTTTTCCATAACTCTACACAAGCCTTAGGTCCGATGAATTTGACGCTCGGTGAGCAGTTTTGTATTACCGCAGCCGCAACATTAGCATCAATATGATCGGCATGATCATGGGTTGCCATTACTGCATCAATCTCTTTAATGGCAAAAGGGTCAAGTACAAATGGACTGGTTCTCAAGTTTGGTTGTAATTCACGGACGCCCCCCATTCGCATCATTTGATGTTGCTTTTTCATCAATGGATTAGCATGTGTTTTTTTACCGGTTCCGCACCAAAAGTCGACACAAATGTTGGTGTTACCAGCTGATTTTAACCAGATGCCTGTGCAAGCAAGCCACCACATGGTAAATGTATTGGGCTTAACCACTGTATTTTCTATCTCTTCATTAAGCCAGGTTCCCCATTCTGGAAATGTGTCTAATATCCACGATTCACGCGTTATTTGGTCTACTTTACTCATACTTTGTTCCTTTTTAAATTAAATAGTTAGACTAAAATCACTTCAACACCTTGTTCCTTAATACTCTCGATTACATCTTTATTGGCTTGCTTACCGGTAATTAAGATATCAATTTTACTTACTGGGCAAAAAAGCATGCCTGAATTTGCTTTGGTATCAATTTTTGAGCTATCAACTACGACGACAAGTTTTTCAGCTTTTTCCAATATTTGTTGTTCAGCAACTGCACTTAATATCTCATTTTTATAAAGGCCAGTTGGTGTTAATGTTTTTCCACTGGTAAACATCCATTTACCTGCATAAGAATCAGTAATGCTAGCAATAGGGTTAAGAATAATATTTTGTGTTTTGTTATATAAACCACCCATAATGATGACATTTTCATGATCATGCTCAATCAGATAACAAGCCAAAGGAAAATAATTAGTGATAATTGAGACATTTTTACCACACAATTCTCGCCCTAATAAAAAGGCGGTTGATCCACAATTAATCACAATATTTTCATCACTTGCGCACAATTTAGCAGCTCGAATAGCGATACGGGCTTTCTCATGATAATGATCAGTATTATTTATACCAATTGGCGCCCAAATCGGTTTTTGTTCCTCTAAACGCATAATACCGTTACGAACTTTTTTGACCCGACCATCTTGTGCTAACTTAGTAATATCTCGCCGAGCTGTTGCAGGCGAGATAGCAAAATCCGACACAATTTCTGTTACTTTGAGAAAACCTCTTTCGTTAACTAATGCGACAATTTCATTGTGTCGCGTTAATTCATTCATCTATTACCTCTTTTCTTATATCATTTTATGATTTTATTTGATTATTTGTGATAATAATTTTCATTTTTTATATTGTCAATTGCTTTTAATCGTATTTTAAAGGGTATTTATATATCTATTTAATAATTATGAATTTATTTTTAAAAACAGGCTTGTTTTTTAACAATAATGTGATGTTTGTCACAGATATTAAGTGTATTGAAATAGAAAAGTGATCTACATCAAATTAATCATAAATAATCATTGAATGATTGTTTGTGATTATAGAATATGGTTAGCGTTAATCAATCAATTTAATTAACCGACTAAAGTGACCTGTCATCTCCTTAACTCACTTTACCGTAAACAACCATATAACAGGCATTGAGATGAAGTTAGCTAACAGGCTATTAGGTTAAATAATGTCGATAACTAATGAGAGGGGCATATGGAAGTAATCTATAACATATTTTATATTTTTTATAGTCAGGTCATGACAAAGGCACCTTTGTTACTCGGCTTAGTAACATTGTTAGGTTATTGTCTTTTACGAAAAGATATAACAACTGTACTCAAAGGAACGATTAAAACTATCGTTGGTTTTATGTTACTACAAGTTGGATCTGGCGTATTGGTTTCAACGTTCAAGCCAGTCATATCAAAACTATCTGAATATCATGGTATTAAAGGTTCGATCATAGATACTTATGCATCAATGGTAGCGGTCGAAAATAATATGGGTGAATACTACTCATGGGTAGGGTATGCGGTTTTATTAGCGCTATCAATCAATATTCTGTTAGTTATTTTCCGTCGTTTAACGGGTATTCGCACTATTATGTTAACCGGTCATATTATGTTTCAACAGGTGGGTTTAATCGCTCTATTTTATTTCCTGTTTGGTTATAGTATGTGGGAAACAATCATCTATTCCGCCATTATTACTGCATTATATTGGGGGATCTTCTCTAATATGATGTTTAAACCAACAGAAGAAGTAACCGGAGGCGCAGGTTTTTCAATTGGTCACCAACAACAACTAGGCTCATGGATTGCGGTGAAATTAGCTCCTAAACTAGGCAATAAAGCTGATTCTGTTGATAATCTAAAACTGCCAAAGTGGTTACATATTTTTCACGATAGTATTGCTGCCACCACTATTGTTATGACCTTCTTTTTTGGCATTATTTTACTGTCATTTGGGTTAGATAACTTACAGACTATGGCAGGTAAAACTCATTGGACTATCTATATCTTTGAAACTGGTCTTAAATTTGCCGTTGCCATACAAATAATTGTTGGTGGTGTAAGAATGTTCGTTGCTGAACTATCAGAAGCCTTCAAAGGGATCTCAGAAAAACTGATACCTAATGCCGTACTTGCTATCGACTGTGCTGCAATTTATGCGTTTTCACCTAATGCCATGGTATTTGGCTTTATTTGGGGTGCATTAGGTCAGTTTTTAGCGATTGCGCTGCTACTCATCTTTAAATCCCCAATTATGATTATTCCAGGTTTTATTCCTATGTTCTTCTCGAATGCAACCATTGGTGTTTTTGCTAATCAATTCGGTGGTTGGAAAGCAGTAATGAAAATCTGTTTTGTGATGGGCATGATAGAAGTACTTGGCTCGGCTTGGGTTATTAATATTTTTGCTCAAAACGGCACACCAATCGATGCTTGGATGGGAATGGCCGATTGGGCGATTTTATTTCCACCAATTTTACAAGGTTTGTCATTCTCACATCTATTTATCTATCTAATCATCGCGTTAGCACTGGTTTATATGTTCTTTGCAGCTAAACAGTTACGGATAGATGAAGCATTACAAAAAAATCAACCAGAAGATAATAACGTTCATCAAGATGTCAATGAGGCAGTAGTTGAAAAAATGGACGAAGTAGCCATTAGTGAAGGGCGACCAATTCGTATCCTTGCGGTATGTGGTAGTGGTCAAGGTTCATCAATGATGATGAAAATGAAAATTGCCAATTATTTAGATAAAAAAGGTATCCCAAATGTAATGGATTCTTGTGCTGTCACTGATTATAAATCTCGATTACCTAATGTTGACATTATTGTTGCATCTAAACATCTCATTCATGAAATTGAAGTAAATGAAGGACAACATGCGTTAGGTGTACAAAATATGTTAAACCCGCAAACGTTTGGGGATGAATTAATCGATCTTATTAATAAAGTTAATGGTAAATAGACTAGTTAATTATAAGGAGTCCAACATGGCTTTAAAAGAATCATTGATTGAAAATAACTCTATTTTACTTAAAGCAGATGCTGCAAATTGGCAAGAAGCGGTCAAATTAGGAACCGATATGTTAGTTGCTTCAAAAGCGATTGAGCCTAGATATTATGATGCAATTATCCATTGTGTCAAAACAATGGGACCTTACATCATTATTGCACCCAATTTGGCCATGCCTCACGCCAGACCAGAAGATGGCGTTAATCATACCGCATTTGCTTTAGTCACTTTAAATAAACCAGTCTATTTTGATGGTGAAGAAGAGCCAGTTGATGTGTTAGTCACTTTAGCCGGTAGTACTTCAGATGAACATATGCAGGGTTTAATGGAAGTAACCCAAATTTTGGATGACGAAAATAGTGAAACCGGCGTTGATCTGGATAAATTTAGACGGTGCAAAACCAAAGAAGATGTTTATCTCGTTATCGATCAAGCGTTAATTGGAGGCTAATTTATGTATCAGTCTTTAAAAGAGAGGGTTCTACAAGCAAATTTGCTATTACCTCATTACAATTTAGTGACTTTCACCTGGGGCAATGTTTCAGAAGTTGATCGTGAAAAAGGTGTGATGGCAATTAAACCCTCTGGTGTTGAGTATGACCATATGAAAGTCGATGATATTGTGGTGGTATCGTTAACTGGTGAAATAGTGGAAGGAAAATTAAATCCGTCCAGTGATACCGCAACTCATCTTGAACTTTATAAAGCATTTCAAAATATAGGCGGTATCGTACATACCCATTCACGTTATGCCACTATTTGGGCGCAAGCAGAGTTAGATATTCCAGCATTAGGAACTACCCATGCAGATTATTTTTATGGTGATGTCCCTTGTACGCGTCGATTAACTGATAGAGAAATTGCCTCTGAATACGAAAAAAATACTGGGCTGGTGATCATTGAAGAGTTTACTCGTCGTGGTCTTGATCCCATTGCTATGCCCGGTGTAATTGTTTCTGGTCATGCTCCATTTTGTTGGGGTAAAAATGCCCTTGATGCTGTGCATAATGCAGTAGTACTTGAAGAAGTGGCAATGATGGCCGTTTCAACCCGTCAACTCAATCAAACCATAAAAATTCAACAAACTTTATCCGATAAGCATTACTTCCGTAAACATGGAGCAAATGCTTATTACGGTCAAAAATAGGATTTAATAGGAGAATAACAAAATGTCAAAACCTAAATTACAAATTGCTTTAGATCAAACAGAATTACAACCGGCAATAGAGGTTGCTAATAATGTCGCCGGATTTGTCGATATTATTGAAGTTGGAACAATTCTTGCCTTCGGGGCAGGTATAGAAGGCGTGAAGAAGATAAGAGCGCTTCATCCTAACCATATTTTAGTTTGTGATTTAAAAACCACAGACGGTGGCGCAATTCTAGCTAAAATGGTTTTTTCTGCTGGAGCGAATTGGTTGACAGTATCAGCTGCAGCACATATTGCAACAGTTGAAGCATGTAAAAAAGTAGCTGATGAGTTTAATGGAGAGATCCAAATCGAATTATATGGTCATTGGACATTAGAAGATGCTAAAGCTTGGCGAAAATTGGGTATCAAACAAGCGATCTATCACCGTTCAAGAGATGCCGAATTAGCTGGAGTAGGTTGGAGTGAAGAGGATTTAGTTAAAATGCGTCAGCTTTCAGATCTAGGTCTTGAATTATCCATTACCGGAGGGATTGTCCCAGAAGATATACATCTGTTTGCTGGCATTAAAACTAAAGCATTTATAGCAGGTCGTGCGCTAGCCAATGAAAATGGCAAAAAGACAGCACAAGCATTAAGAGAGCAAATTGCTAAATATTGGTAATTTTTGTTGTGCAGTCATTGCATCGACTGCACTTTATCTTTTTATGTCATCATTATTAGGTTGTTATTATGTCAAAAAGTACGTTGTACCAAACAAAATCAACGCCTCGCGTTGGTATTTATGAAAAAGCATTACCTAATGAACTTTCATGGCAAGATAAATTACTTGAAGCTAAATTATTAGGATTTGATTTTGTTGAGATCTCTATTGATGAATCGGATGAACGTCGAGCAAGGCTTAATTGGTCAGATGATGAGATTTATTCGCTTAGGCATTTATGCGAACAAAATGCAATTCCTCTACACTCAATGTGTTTAAGTGCGCATCGAAAATTTCCATTTGGTTCAGCTGATAAAAACATAAGGAAACAAGCAAGAGTGATCATGGATAAAGCTATCGCTTTTGCCTATAAACTTGGAATAAGAGTCATTCAGCTGGCGGGTTATGATGTCTATTATGAACCCGCTAATTTAGATACGCATTTACGTTTTATTGAAGGGATGCAATGGTCTGCTAAACAGGCAGAAAAAGCAGGTGTGATGTTAGCTGTTGAGATTATGGATACCGATTATCTCAATTCATTAAGTAAATTTGAAATTCTAAAGAAAGAGGTAAATTCTCCTTATTTTATGGCTTATCCTGATGTAGGTAATATTAGCGGTTGGAATTACGATGTTTGTACCGAATTAATGTTAAGTCGTGAACATATAGTACAAATTCATTTAAAAGATACCCATAAAGTTAAGGATAATTACCCCGGACAGTTTAGGGATCTTGTGATTGGTGAAGGTGAAGTTGATTTTGCTAAGATATTTAAAACGTTACACAATATGAATTATACTGCTCCGTTAGTTATTGAAATGTGGGCAAAAGATAATAAATGGAAGGAGAATATTATTACTGCACAAAAAAGATCATATAAAATTGGCAATGAAACCAATTTTCCACTCTTTACATCAATATTTGAATAAATAATAGATTACTTTGCTTGCTCCATCGATTATTACCTTAAGGTGGAGCTTGCCGTTTAACTTCTTTATGTTTTAAACATGTTTGTATCACACAATCATATAATGATTATTATTACTGTCATTGTCATAAAAGAGTATAGTAGATAAACAGAGTTAATTTATTAAAATGTTTCACTTTATAAGTGATCCTTTGATGATTTATCCTTTGCACGAATAAGGCTATCGTGTAATATAGTCGGCATCGTAAAAAGCAAAAAATTGTGAATATCGTATGAAATCCTCTATAAAATTACTTTCTGTATTTTTGGTTATAATGACATTAGTTGGTTGTGGTTTAAAAGGACCACTTTATTATCCAACACAAGAAGCAAATACATCGATTCAATCTGATATAGTTAACCATACGGCATAACGAGGAAATATAATGGATTTTTTGCATTACCAAAATGGCCACCTTATGGCGGAGAAAATAGCCATATCTGAATTAGCAATACAGTACGGAACCCCACTTTATATCTATTCTGCACCTTATATAACTAAACAGTTTATGGCGTATGAACAAGCTCTTATTCATCGTAAACATTTAGTTTGTTATGCCGTTAAAGCGAATAGTAATTTATCTGTATTAAGCTTACTGGTTAAATCGGGTGCAGGATTTGATATCGTTTCACAAGGCGAACTTGAGCGAGTATTAAAAGCGGGAGCTGATCCTAAAAAAGTTGTTTTTTCAGGTGTAGCAAAATCAACTAGTGAAATTGAACGTGCTTTAAGCATAGGTATTAAATGTTTTAATGTTGAATCTGAATCTGAACTTTATCGGATCGATGAAATTGCCAGAAAATTAGGTAAGATAGCCTCAATTTCATTAAGAATTAATCCTGATGTTGATGCTAAAACACATCCTTACATTTCAACCGGATTACGAGAAAATAAATTTGGTATTAGTTACCAATTAGCAATTGATGTTTACCGAAAAGCAAAAACTATGGCGAATATTAAAATCGTAGGTATTGATTGCCATATAGGTTCTCAATTAACCGAATTAGCGCCATTTCTCGATGCCACCGATCGTATACTTGCTTTAGTTGACCAACTAAAATCTGATAATATTGATATTGAACATGTTGATTTGGGTGGTGGACTTGGTGTTTGCTATGATAATGAACAACCCCCAGCCATAACCTCACTGGTTACCGAACTAACGCATAAATTACAAAACTACCCAGATATCGAAATTTTATTTGAACCGGGTAGATCAATTGTTGCCAATGCGGGCTTACTGATCACTAAGGTAGAATATACCAAACATCAAGATAATAACCATTTTGCTATCGTTGATGCAGGTATGAATGATCTTATTCGTCCGGCACTTTATCAAGCGTGGATGCAAGTTTTACCAGAAAGAGAACCGCAATCATCTGATAAACCATATGTTTATAATGTTGTTGGTCCGATATGTGAATCAAGTGATGTACTGGCTTACCAACGTGAATTATCCGTCAATCAAGATGATTTATTAGTGGTATGTAGTGCCGGTGCGTATGGATTTAGTATGGCATCAAATTATAATAGTCATCCACGTCCAGCCGAAGTAATGTTGCTCGATGATAAACAGCATCAAATAATTCGTCAGCGTGAAACATTTGATGATTTATGGCGTGGCGAAGAGGTTTTATAATTTTTGCCCGAAAGAGATTGGCTATAAATCTCCAAAATATTACTTCTTTTTTAAATCGCTGGAAATAAAAAGTAGAAAAGCAGTATAGTAACAAATAATAACGTTTTACAATAGAAGGTAACCCCGGATGAACTTTTCAAAAATGCATGGTCTCGGAAATGATTTTATGGTCATTGATGCGGTAACGCAAAATGTTCATCTCTCTACAGAAATGATAAAACGTCTTGCTGATAGGTATACCGGTGTTGGATTTGATCAGCTACTCATTGTAGAGCCACCCTATGCACCGGATGTCGATTTTCATTATCGCATATTCAATGCCGATGGTAGTGAAGTTCAACAGTGTGGTAATGGCGCTCGATGTTTTGCCCGCTTTGTGCGTTTAAAAGGGTTAACCAAAAAACGTACCTTAAAAGTAAGCACAATGAAGGGTAACATAGTGTTAACTGTCAATGAAGATGAAACTGTTCGTGTTAATATGGGGCAACCAATTTTTGAACCCAACAAGGTGCCGTTTAAAGCAATCAAAGAGGAAAAAACCTATATTATTCGTGCGCAGGAACGAACTGTATTATGTGGAGTAGCATCAATGGGTAATCCTCATTGTGTTATACAAGTGGATAATGTCTTGACGGCTGAAGTAACCACTCTTGGCCCATTACTTGAAACCCACGAACGCTTTCCTGAGCGAGCTAATGTAGGATTTATGCATATCATTGATCGCGATAATATCAATTTACGAGTATTTGAACGAGGTGTCGGGGAGACGCAAGCATGTGGAACAGGTGCTTGTGCCGCTGTGGCAGTAGGAATTAATCAAGGATTACTGAATAAAGCTGTCAATGTTAATTTACCGGGAGGGAAGCTTTTTATCGAATGGGAAGGAGCTAATTTGCCACTCTATATGACTGGCCCAGCTACTCATGTTTATGATGGATATATTGCAATATAATATTAGATTAAAACACCTATAGATATTTTCTGAATACCCCGATAGATAAAGCTAGCAAAAAATGGATACAATTTTGCAACACGGTTTAGTCATGATAGTTAGAATACTGTTATATCAGTTTAGTAGAGATTAACTATGGTAGCGAAGATTACACAATCACTGAAAGAAAAAAATACAAGGCGAAGCGTTACAAAAGTTAAATTAGATGATGATGTTGTTAGCCAATATCTAATTGACAATCCTGATTTTTTTATACGAAACGCCAGTTATATTGAACGTATGCGCGTACCACATCCAATACGAGGTGGCGTTTCATTACCTGAATGGCAAATGGCAAGGCAACGCAACAAAATTAGCCAATTAGAGTCGGAAATTACTTTATTGATGGAACATGCGAGTACTAATGAATCTCTTTTTAATCAGCTAATGGACTTACAAGTCCAACTCGTTAAAGCATCAAACTTAAATGAACTGGTTGAATCTTTAAATATCTGGGCAAAATCACTTGGGTTAAATGGTGCATATTTATATCTATTTGAGGATAAGTGGTTACTTAATGCGCCTTCAAATTATCACCATTTTGCATTAAATTCTTCAAGATTTGACTTTATTCGAGTTAGACATTTACAGTATTCTCATCAATATTTAGGTTCATTAAATACCACAGAATTAGATTTTTTATTGCCTGAACATGGTTATGTCGGCTCAGTGGCATTATCTCTTTTAGGACAATTTGGCGATCTAGGCATTTTAATTTTTACCAGCGCTAATCCACAACATTATCATGCAGGGCAAGGAACACTATTATTAGAAAAGCTGAGTGAAATATTACCTATCTTGATTGAAAAATGGATAATGCGCAAAAAAGCAGGAAAAATGTAATGAATCAGCCCCAACAAAACGCAGTGACTTTATTAACAGAGCCGGTTGAACATTTTTTAAATTATCTCAAATCAGAAAAACAACTTAGCTTAAATACCCAGATTAACTATCGGCGTCAACTTTATGCACTGATTTCTTTAGCAAGTGAAGTTGAATTTACTAATTGGCGCAATTTAGATTCATCATTAGTAAGGCTGTTGATTAGCCGTAGTAAACGGCAAGGTTTGCAAGCGCGAAGTTTAGCCTTAAGGTTATCTGCTTTACGCAGTTTTTGTGATTGGCTTGTGAAAAATGGTCAACTCACCGCTAATCCTGCTCGTGGGGTCTTGAATCCTAAACAAGGTCAACATCTTCCTAAAAATATTGATATTGATGAAATTAACCAATTACTTAATATTGAATATAATGATCCCTTGTCTGTAAGGGATAGAACAATGCTTGAATTGATGTATGGTTCGGGGCTACGTCTATCGGAATTGGTTAATCTTAATTGTCGGGAACTGAATTTAACCGATGGTGAAATTAGAGTATTAGGTAAAGGGAATAAAGAACGTAAATTACCCTTAGGACGAGAATCGATAAAATGGATAAAACATTGGTTATCTATGCGAGATTTTTTAGTTCCAAAAGATGATGCACTATTTATTTCAAAATTAGGTAAACGTATTTCACCGCGTAACGTTGAAAAAAGGTTTGCTCAGTGGGGCGTTAAGCAAGGGTTAAGTGCGCATGTTCATCCCCATAAATTACGGCACTCATTTGCCACACATATGCTTGAATCGAGTGGTGATCTAAGAGCTGTACAAGAGTTACTAGGTCATGCCGATTTATCAACTACTCAAGTTTATACACATCTTGATTTTTCGCATCTGTCTGATGTTTATGATTCAGCTCATCCTAGAGCTAAAAGGGGAAAATAGTAATGCATTTTTATCGTTCAATAAACCAAATTAAAGCAATCACCTTCGACCTTGATGATACTCTATATGATAATAGTTTGATTGTGGAAAAAGCGGAAGACGAACTTATAAAAACACTTCAACAATATGATCAGTTACATAATATAACCAAAGCTGATTATTTTGCGGTAAAAAATAGTGTATTTGATAACAATCCAGAAATCTATCATGATGTTATTCTTTGGCGAATTGAAACGATCACCTCAATTTTAACTAAAGCTAAATTTCCAAGCTCGAAAATAGCGGACATTATTGATGAATGTTTAGCTACATTTAATATTTGGCGCCATAAAATGGATGTACCACAAGCAACATATACACTATTAGCCAAGCTCGCAACTAAATATCCGCTAGCGGTTATTACTAATGGTAATGTTGAAGTTAATAGGATAGGCTTGGGTGACTATTTTCAATTTTCATTACGTGGTGGTCCAGATGGTCGCTCGAAACCTTTCCCAGAAATCTTTGAATTGGCCGTCAATAAGTTGAATGTACCTGCACATCAAATTTTACATGTGGGCGATAATTTATCAACAGATGTTAATGGTGCGATAAATAGTGGGTTATTATCTTGTTGGATCAATGTTTTTAATGAAGATATCTTTCATCTATCTGAAGCTAGATGCTTACCACATATTGAAATATCTCAATTGCCAGAATTAGATAATCTGTTATAATTTATTTTTACATGTATAAAAAGACAGTAAGAAAAACCACTGTCTTTATTCATTAATTATAATTGTTAAACAACCTATCTTTATATCCTGTTTGATCGCATTCTAAAAATCAACATCTTGCAAGATAATGAAACATAGATGATAAATAAACAACACCCATTTATAGCTATTATCATCTTTAAAGCTTAAGGCAAAGAGGAAATGAGTAAATTATTATTAACGGATCTCAACCCTGAACAACAAAATGCCGTTACAACTGATAGTCAATATACCATAGTACTTGCTGGTGCAGGCAGTGGCAAAACGCGGGTGCTAGTTCACCGTATCGCATGGTTATGTCTGGAAAAACAGTACCCACCACACTCTATTTTTGCAGTTACCTTTACCAATAAAGCCGCTGCTGAGATGCAAGAACGTATCCAAGCCTTAGTTGGCGAAGGGTATTTTAATGGTATGTGGGTTGGAACATTTCATGGCTTAACACATCGTTTATTACGTATGTTTTCGGAACAGGCAAAATTACCTGCTAACTTCCAACTTATTGATACAGAAGATCAGAATCGTCTTGTTAAACGAATTTTCAGAGAACTAAAAATTGATGAAAAACAATGGTCCTCGAAAGAGTGTGTTGCTTTTATCTCAGCCCATAAAGAAAAAGGTTTACGTGCCGATGATATTATCGTTGCCGATCCTAAACAAATGATGTGGCAAAATATTTATCGAGATTATCAAGCGATCTGTGACAGAGTAGGTTATGTCGACTTTTCGGAATTAATCCTTAGAGCCTATGAGCTACTTTGTGCAAACAAAGACGTATTAAATTATTGTCACCAGCGTTTTTCAAATATCTTGATTGATGAATTTCAAGATACTAACCAGATCCAATATCGATTAGTACAAAAATTGGCAGGTGATACAGCCAATGTCATGATTGTCGGTGATGATGACCAATCTATTTATAGTTGGCGAGGGGCTAATGCTGATAATTTACAACTATTTATCAATGATTATCCCGATACAGAAATTATACGCTTAGAACAAAATTATCGATCAACCAGTACCATTTTAGATGCCGCTAATCAATTGATAGCCAATAATCAAAATCGATTAGGTAAAAACTTATGGACTGATAGTGGTGTTGGTGAAAAAATTGCTCTTTATGTTGGTTTCAATGATATTGATGAAGCGCGTTTTGTTATAGGGCAGATAAAAAAACGTCATGATGAAGGTGAACCTTATGCCAGTTGTGCGATTTTATATCGTAATAATGTACAATCACGCATATTTGAAGATACGTTATTGCAAGCCGGCTTACCTTACCAAATTTATGGCTCTATACGTTTTTATGAACGACAAGAAGTTAAATTAGCACTGGCATATTTGCGTTTGTTACATGATCACAATAATGACATAGCCTTTGAAGCGACGGTTAATACTCCAACTCGTGGCATTGGTAATGTAACACTTGATAAAGTTAAACTAACGGCCAAGCAAAATGCTATCTCATTATGGGATGCTTGTTTAATGCTGATCCAAACCAATGGATTAACGGAAAGACAACGTTCAGGCATTAGTCGATTTTTGGAGTTGATGGAATCGATTTATGATGAAGTTGGTCAAATGCCATTTTATAAACAACTTGATGTGATTATAAAATTATCTGGCGTCCAACAGATGTATGAACAAGAGCCGGGTATTAAAGGTCAATCCAGATTAGAAAATCTTGAAGAATTAGTGTCAGCGGCTGAACAGTTTTATGGTAATAATGAAAATACCGTAATCGAAGATAGCCAAACAGGTAGAACACTTACTGTATTAGAATCATTTTTAGCTTATACATCATTAGAAAGTCGTGAGGTGAGCAAAGAACAAGATTCAGTACAGTTAATGACACTACATTCAGCAAAAGGGTTAGAGTTCGATAACGTATTCATAGTGGGACTTGAAGAAGGTCTCTTCCCCGCTCAACGTTCAGCGCAAGAAAATGACCGAATGGAAGAAGAAAGACGTTTAGCTTATGTTGGGATAACCAGAGCGCGTAAACATTTAACCTTGACGTTATGCGAATTAAGACGGCTTTATGGGCGTGATGAACGTAATTTACCTTCACGATTCTTGGCAGAATTACCGATTGAAAGATTAAATGAAATTAGTTATCGAGGTTTTACTACGCCACAAGGGCTAAGCGCTAATGATTTAAGTAAGCAAGAGCAGTTTATCAACCAACGCAAAAAATCATACCTTGAGAAAACACGTGAAAGTGATGGCTATACCTTAGGTCGAAAAGTTAAACATCATCGCTTTGGTGAGGGTACAATTATAAATCTTGATGGTGAGGGAGATCACAGGCGAGTACAAATTGCTTTTGTGAATGAAGGGATCAAATGGTTAGTGATTAAACTTGCTAATCTTACCTTAATTTAAGTGTGTTTAGTCGACTGTCAGGCAAATTAGTAAATTTTTATAATTTAAGTACAAGAGGGGGAGTAGTTAAATATCCACTCCCCTTTGTAACATTCTGTCTAGGTCTTGACTAACCGTTAGCTTGCTCGTCAACTGCTTGAGCAAAAATATCGTTAAAAGTCTGATCGCTACGATTACATATCCATTGATTATTGACATAATCAAAATGATATCCTTGTTTACGGGTAGCTAACCAAATTTGGAAAAGAGGCTCTTGAGTATTGACGATAATTTTACTGCCATTAGGAAAAGCAATTGTAATAACATTGCCGTGTGTTTCATAGTCAATATCACTATCATGTTCATCCGCATAATTATCTAAAAATAACTCAATATTATTAAATAGTTGGTCAGTTAAAGTATGGAATTGTGTGATATTCATAAAATATAATCGATATAATGAAAAACCATAGTAGGATATTAGCACAAACAACCATACTCTGCCACCGCTTGGTGGCTAGAGTAGAATTAAAAGATAATAGGTTGAGAATAGGGTTATTGATTAGCTAGTGGAAGTGAGCAAGCCACCACAATTAATGAACGTTGCTCATCTCTTTTATCGATTTTGAACCAACGATTTGGCATATTACTTGTATCGAGTAATTGACCCTCGCCAAAATATCCATCGTATATTTTGATTTCCCCTTTAGCCAGTTCCATTTTATCGCAGTTAGCAAATTGATTAACCACTAATGATTTATAAGAGACTTTCTTCTCATCTTCTTTCACTTCTTTTGTTTGGTTAGGTATAGCATTAATGATTTCGGTAAATACACGGATATTTTTATTATAAGGGTGCAATGTAATTGAATTACGCACAAGGAACGAATAACTATCCACTGGTTCGTCCTTGGATTTACTGATTGGAATAAAATCGTCCCCAACACGTTTATCATGCAAAATTTGATTTATCTCATTAGAATCAGTTTTTATCTCAGATGCCGAATTCTCTTCAGCATTAGCACTTAATGCCGAAATAGAACAAATAATTAATAATAAACATAGTTTTTTCATTTAGCTTGCATTCCATCTTTTGAGTTATTCTCAGTTGTTTTATTGTCATTAACTTCAATATCAGGTTGAGAGGACTGTTGATTTTCTGATTGCTCTTTAGTTTTCGCTTTCTCTTTTTCTTTCTCTTTAGCTTTCTCTTCTTGTTTGAGTTTATAAGCCTTTATCTTCTCTTCGCGTTTTTTATTTATCTCTTCAATAACTGGTTTCATATCCGGACGTATTGAAAATAAAATATCATCAGGAATATCACCTTGAATTGAGCAAATTAGATGGGATTGATTATCTGACAAGGTTTCCAAATATATTGCTTTTTCAATGGTAGCTTGTCTTGGGATCACTCCGTCAATTGAATAGATATTATCTTTCCAAACAGTAGGTTCAATTTGGCGATCATAAATTTTGGAATTGGCAATATAAGAAGAGGAATTATAATTTGACCAATTCAATTGACTTAAAGTATTTTTAATTTTATCTAAACTATTATTTATAATGAAACCCCAGAAAAAGTATTGACCAGAAAAAGGCGTCTCAATATAAATATTTTGGTAGCCAACTATGTTTAACCCTTTATAAACAATCGGTTTTTTAAACATAATGCTATTTTTATCATCTTTTTGGGCGTTTTCGACGGGAAAGTAGGCAACTTTATCTGCAGTAGCTAAATGAGCAAATTGTTCAAATTTGGTTTTGTTTTTGGCTAATTGTTGAAAAAACTGACTATCACATTCAAGAAAAGAAGTCATTGTTTTATCAATAATAGCAGTATCTTTAGTATTGCTTTGAGCAAAAACGGTACAAGTGATAAGCGACGAACAAAGTAATATACTAAGCTTTTTTAGTAGCATGAATGAAAGGTTCCTTTAAAATAGCCCTAAAAATTTTATGACACTTAGTCTAAAGGAATGTAATTATCAATGTCAAGAGTATAAATCTTCGACAAAAACTAATAAATCTCCGTTTTCAAACGAAATTTTCACAGTATCTGCCAGTGCTTTATTGCGTAAACTAGTCAACCCTCCTAGTTCTAATGTCTGATTAGTTAGCGGATATTGAAAGCCTGTTATGGTTAAATTAGTCACTTTTGAAAGTGGCATAAGTGAAATAGTGCAATCCTTCACATTGCTAATTACTTCCTCATGCTGAGCAAAAAAGAAGACACAGTAGTTATCATAAAACGTAATTTTATAGTTGTGATAATATTGCATAGCAACCGATAAATTACCTAAAAAGTGATCACCGGCATGACCTGATGCACCATAAACAACAAATTCGGTTATGCCTTTATCCGCTAAAAATAGAATTGTTTTTTCAAAATCAGTTTTATTTTGATCGGGTGTATGAATAATTTGGGTTTGACTTGGTATAGGTTGATTTTTATTCCAGCTGTCTAAATCACCAACAATAAAATCGGGTATAATTTGCCACTGGTAGAGATAATTATGATAAGCACCGTCAGTGCAAGCGATATAGCGATAGTTATCTAAATCGTTAGGGTAGTTAACCGGTGGTTCACCATTAACAAAAAGCAGCGCTTTATGATTAGTCATTATTATATCCTTTTAAATTTTTTATAGTGCTAGTGTATAGGCCATTATAATTGCATCTTCTTGTTGACCATTTACTGTTGGATAATAATTTTTTCGAATGGTGATCTCATTAAATCCTAAACAATGATATAACCGAATTGCAGGGAGATTAGATTGCCGAACTTCTAACCAAAGTGTTGAAATTGGCGTTGGTGTATTAATGGCTAATAATCTATCAATTAAATTGTTGAGTAACTGATGTGCTAATCCTTGTTGTCTAAATTCTGGATGAATAGCAATATTAAATAAATTGGCCTCATCAGCTACTTGTTGGCAGATACAAAATCCAACTATTTGATGATTAATCGTGATTTTTAGGTTTAAATAACGATCTCCTTGATTTGAATAGAAGGTTTGTTTTGACCATGGAATAGCATGGCAAAGAAGCTCTAATTGATAAGCCTCATCTAAATCAAGCGCGGTCAGGGTGGAAATAGTTTTCATATTGACATAACTGTTGCCAAAGTTGGCGTTTTTGTTGTGGTGCATTAGCTAACAGATCTAAATTAATCGTTTCAATGGTTAATGGACTTTGCCATGATTCATCTGGTTTAACATCAATAAACCAAACAACAATATTGACATCACTTGCTGGCATAATAAGTTGTGAAGGCGTCAAAATCAGCACTTGATCTTCGGTTAAATGAATGGCATTTAGAATATCGAGATAGATTTTTTGTGTCGGTTTTTGCTCAGCAACGACAATCAACCGAATTTCATCGCCGATATGCGTTGCTATTTCACCTTTAAATACAGTCGAATTACGCAAAACATATTGGGTAATATTCAGTTGTTTTAAATACCAATCTTGTTTATTCATTATTGGGATACTGTTTTTTTATTAGAGATTAAATGAGGTTAATTGTATAATCATCGATTAAAATTATAAAGGTTTTTTCATTGAGGCAACATGGCAACTTCTGCTTTTTCTCCTGCAAGTCAAGTAATTGAACGTCACCAATCAACTTTTAACGATAAAAATGTGATTATAGCTGGTGATATTCAAGATAGTTATCCTTCAGTTATTAACGCTAAACAAGTTAAAATTCATTGTAACCAATTTCATACCTATCTACGTTTAAAAAACAGCTCACGTGGCGCTCAGACTTTCTTTTCATTGCTTCCTAATGCGGAGTTCTATCAAGGCATGGATACGTTAATTTACTATTGGCCGAAGAGCAAAAGCGAAGCGCAATTTCAACTTTCATATCTACTACACAATATGCCCAAAGGGAGTGATATTTTCATTGTTGGTGAAAATCGGACTGGTGTAAAGAGTGTCGAGGGACTATTAGCTGATTTTGGTACTATTCAAAAGATAGATAGCGCAAGGCGTTGTGGGTTATACCATTTTCAGGCAGAAAGCCGATTAGCTTTTGATTTAACTGAGTGGTGGCAAAGTTATCAATTAACAATCGAAAATCAAGAAATTGAGATCAAAAGCTTGCCTGGTGTATTTAGTCAAAAAGGATTGGATGCAGGTAGTGAACTATTATTAAATGCATTAATTGAACATGCTGATATCATTAAAGGCAATGTCTTGGATGTGGGGTGTGGTTCGGGGATATTATCAAGTGTTATCGGCAAATTATACCCGGATATCGACTTGACCTTATCCGATGTAAGTAGCGCAGCTATTGAATCAAGTAAAGCAACTTTAGCAAGTAATCATATTAAAGCTCAAGTAGTGCCTAGCGATGTATTTTCTCATCTACGAGATAAATATCATCTAATTATGTCCAATCCGCCATTTCATGACGGTAAACAAACCAGCTATGTAGCGGTTAATTCATTGATTAAAGAAGCAAAAAAACATCTAAAATTAAATGGTTATTTATGTATCGTAGCCAATTCATTTTTACCTTATCAAACGCTATTAGATGAAACATTTAAACGAGTTGAAGTGCTGGCACAAACTACCAAATTTAAAGTTTATTTGGCAAGCCATTAAGGTTAGCTAAAGCGTATTAACGGTAGAGACTTGTCACGATAATTTAAAAAGTTACGATTATTATCGTAACTTTTTATTAATACGCAGATTTTTTATTGCACGTTGCTTATAAAAAGCCTTAGTGATGTCAATCAGTTGTTGCTTTGTTTCTTCATTTAAACATGCCAACGGAATAATAACACCGCCATAATATTCTTTAATTTTGGCAATTCGTCTGCCATTTTTGGTCTGTTTTGCAAAACTGAACGCGACACATTGTGGATCGATAGTAACAAAAGCGATATCTTCCCAACTAAAAATACCTTTCATGATCGGGGTATTCATTTCAATACCTTCTTGATAAAAGTGGTAGATAAATGGCGTGGTAAAGCTGACTTCTGCATAACTTTTTTCTATTTGCTTTTTGAAAATAGTTGAAGGGATATAGTATCCGATAGCTAGACTCAATCCCAATAATCCGCTAATGGATAATGCGACTAATACGTATTGTCCAATATTGGTGTAATAGGCAAATTTAGCGGTAACAAACATAGCAATAAATGAGATTATCGCGATGATAAATAGGATTTTGCCGTGAAACATACTTTTATTGTAAATCTCTAGCATTATCTGTTTGAACTGTTCTTTATCACGAATTTTGAATTGCACATCGAAAAGAGAAGGGGTTTGTGGGTTAAAACCACTATAACGGTATTGATTAAATTGCATTTTGTAACATTATGTAACGATTAAAAAATCGTAAGATTACCATAAACGATTATCGATAACAATCAATTACACTTAAAACAGCTCCATGTTGAAATTAAAAATACTTGCTATAAATTAATATATTAGCCTTTAAAAATAACAAGTAGCGATTAAATTACCCGCGAAAATTGTTGCTGGCGCGCCATTTTACGCATATAGACATCAAAACACATACAGATATTACGAATCAATAAATGACCTTTGGGAGGTACACTAATCGCATTAGCGGTAATTGTCACCAAACCGTCTTGCTGTAACGGTTTAAGTAGTTGCAAGTCTTCGGCAAAATAATCATCAAATTGCAAGTTATATTGCTGTTCGATCTGCGTTTTATCCAAATAAAAGTGGCAGATCAGTTGTTTAATCACATCACGACGAATAATATCATCCCGATTTAAATTAAACCCTTTCCATAAACCATTGCCTTTTTGTTCGACTTGTTGTTGGTAGATCTTCAAATCCTTCTGATTTTGTGCATAACTATCGCCTAACATGCTAATAGCTGACACACCAAGACCAAGTAAATCGGCATCCCCGTGAGTGGTATAACCTTGGAAGTTACGATGTAATTTATTTTGCTGTTGAGCAATCGCTAATTCGTCAGTGGGTTTAGCGAAATGATCCATTCCAATAAATTGATAGCCTGAATGTGTCAATTTTTCGATACTGGTTTGTAAAATTTGCAATTTTTGATTAGCGCTTGGTAAATCATTATCCTTGATTTTACGTTGTGCAGCAAAACGGCTAGGCAAATGGGCATAATTAAACACGCTTAGACGATCTGGAGAGATATCAATCACCTTATCAAGTGTTTCAGTGAAACTGGCCACAGTTTGTTTAGGTAAACCATAAATTAAATCAAGACTGATTGACTGAAAACTATTTTTACGAGCTTGATCAATCAAAGAACGAATAAGATTTTCATCTTGTTCTCGATTGATTAAATTTTGAATCTCATGGTTAAAATCTTGGATCCCCATACTTAAGCGATTGAAACCAACCTCCGCTAAATGATCGATAGTTTTAGGGCTAATTTCACGAGGATCAACTTCTATGGATAGCTCAGCATTATCTGCAAAATTAAAATGTTGTTTGAGAGAAGTAATAAGACGAGTTATCTCATCATCGGTTAAAAAAGTAGGAGTACCACCACCCCAATGCATTTGTGATACAGTACGGTGTTTAAATAATTTGGCTCGCTCAGCAATTTCAATATCAAGCGTATCAAGGTATTGTGTTACTTTATGGGTTTGCCGGGTGATCAGTTTATTACAACCACAGAAATAACAAAGTTTATGACAAAAAGGAATATGAACATACAGTGACAATGGGCGATTAGGGTAGCGCATTGCTGCTGAGATAAAATCCTGTTCATGAAAGTTTTCGTTAAACTCTAATGCCGTTGGATAGGAGGTATACCTTGGACCAGAATAGTTATATTTCTCAATTAAAGCTTGATCCCACAACGGCATCTCTGATTTACCATTATTTACGTTTAAACCTGTGTTTGACATTGCTATTTCCATGATTTTTTTGAAATGTTTTTTTTGTCCGAACTTTGGTTTTCATCTTGATACGATTTGTTTTTTTTAAATACAACAACGTGCAGCAAAATAACCCAAAATATAAACTAAGCATAATTAATATAGGCATTGGATATGCTCTCTTTTATGTTACTTTAAATTAAAGGGTTAAATTACAATTAGTTACGTTTTAATAAACTAACTATATCTTCTTTTATCTCATCTGAATCGTCAAAATCATTATCTGTATAGCCAAGTGCTTGCATAAGTTCATCAATACGATTTAATTTTGTATCGAGATAAGTTTGTTGCTCTTTGGTTAGCTTACTATTTTGCTCTACTAAATCAAGCAACAGATCTAATTGTGGATCGTTTTCTAACTGTTCTAACTCTTGCTCTTTAGATAAAACAGTCGTCGTTGGTTTAGGTTGTTTTACTTTTTTGACACTATCATCAATAGACTCTGCCACTAGTGAGATAGGTTTTTTACTTCCTACACGTGGATCTCCAGCTACTTTAACCGTTTTTTTGTTTTGATTGTTATCACTATTATTAAAGCGAGACCCGCTTGGTAATCCTTTGTGCTTACGCTTTTTTTTAAGTTCGCGAGACTCTTCATTGATCTCTTGACGGCTTTTTTTGGACTTCTGTTTAGATTTATTTTTTAACATATGAACTTTTTATGATTTGAAAGACAAATTAATGATGAGTATTTTAACAGTAAGTCATTAAGATAGCTATGATTAAGACTTAATGCTAATTTGTGATTGTAAAAAAACAAATTTATGTATAATCTGAGCCGAATAAATTAGAACTATTAGCAATAGAGACCGATACATCATGAACAATCATTTGAGTCCTTATATGCAATTTAGCCGTCAAGAGTGGGCAAGTTTGCGTAATGCGGTACCAATGACTTTAACTCCTCAAGAATTAACCTCTTTACAAGGTATTAATGAAGATCTTTCCATGGATGAAGTGAGTCAAATCTACCTACCTTTATCACGTTTACTCAATTATTACATAAGTAACAGCTTAACAAGGCAGGTGGTATTGTCAAAATTCTTAGGGAAAAGTCAAAAAATACCTTACGTAATAGGCATTGCGGGCAGTGTGGCTGTGGGTAAAAGTACCACTGCTCGCGTTTTGCAAGCATTACTTACTCGTTGGCCTGAACATCGGAAAGTTGCTTTAGTGACAACTGACGGATTTTTATACCCGAATAAATATCTTGAAGAGCGTGGTATCATGAATAAGAAAGGGTTTCCACAATCTTACGATATTAAAAAACTGATTAATTTTGTGGCTGATGTAAAATCAGGACAAGCCGAAGTAAAAGCGCCAGTCTATTCTCATTTAGTCTATGATATTGTTGAAGATGAGCAGATTATTATAGATTGCCCTGATATCTTAATTTTAGAAGGCTTAAATGTCCTACAAGGAACATTAAATTACCCACAAGCCAATCATCGTGTATTTGTTTCAGATTATGTCGATTTTTCTATTTACGTCGATGCAGATTTACCGTTATTACATGATTGGTATGTTAATCGCTTTTTAAAATTTAGGGCAGGGGCTTTTAGCGATCCTAACTCATACTTCAATCACTACTCACAACTACCAGAACAAGAAGCGGTCAATATTGCCAATCGGCTATGGCGTGAAATTAATGAATTAAATCTGATTGAGAATATTTTACCAACCAGAGAAAGAGCGAGTTTAATTCTAACTAAAGGTAAAGATCATAAAGTGGATTGTGTACAATTAAGAAAATAAATTCAGCTTCATCAAATATTTAAGAAGTCAACAATTACCTTGTTTAGTTTTAGAGTGAATGATATTTGGCAAATATGAGTGTACAGCCTTTTGAAACTTATATTGCCAAGGCACAACTTTGATAAAGTTCGTTCGACAGCACCTAAAAGGTAAAGATTGTAACGGAAAGATGTTTTGCTAAACAAGTTGTTCTATTGACAGTCCAAAAAATCTGTAAAGCGTCATTGACCATAAATATTGAATGTAACCATGGTTTTATACTGAAACGTATAGTTAACCTGAAACATCTTTACAAGGAATGTACTGGTAAAAGTATAACCTATATTTTTGACACAGATAATTAACTCTATTTGATTTATAATATTAATGAAGTCTAACTTAACCTAATAGGAATTGATATGAAAGCAATAACTAGGTCGTTTGGTAAATTAACTATTTTGGCAATAATGAGTACTTTTTCATTGGCTACTTACGCTTCAAATCAAAATGTTGAAGAAGGTTTAACGTGCAGTAGCAAGCAACAGGCCATAGAAACACAAATTCAATATGCCAAGAAAAATAATGAAACCTCTCGGGTTCAAGGGCTGGAAAAGGCCTTACATCAAGTAACGACTTTTTGTACTAATGATAAGTTAGAAGCTAGATATAAATTAGATATTCATGAAAAAACCATGAAAGTGGCCGAAAGACAAAAAGAACTTGCCGAAGCACAAGCAAAAGGCAATCAACAAAAAATTGCTAAACAAGATCTAAAATTACGTGATGCTGAAAAAGAATTAAGCGATGCTCAAGCTAAACTTGTGGCATTTCATGAAGAAATTGCAGCAAAATAGTTCTTGAATTCAGCGTTGAATTTATATTCAAACGTATAGTTGACCTGAAACATCTTTACAACTAATGCCCTGCAAAAGGGCATTAATTATCTACACAGACAATATGGATCATGCTGTGAATATGCAAATTTCCTCCCAGACTTTGGTACGATATAGTTCTTTATAAATGATACAGGAACTAGGTTGCGATATTCATCTTTATCATTTAAGTATCAATAGCATTAAAATGACGATAAATTGGGACTCTTTTGATGTTGTTTCTGGTTCATGTATTGCTGGTGAATTCTGTTTTTTCGATAAGCATGGTCGGGCGTTGCATGTTAATGTCAATGAAAATAGGGTTACATCATTTTCAATTTAACATATCACAACAGATAAACCTTAAGTATCGGCTCAAGTTTAGTGATTATCTTGTGACTCAACATCAACTTCAAATTTGATCCTTCTTTACCTATTTATCTTTATTACTAATAATTTTCGACTTATATAATTTTGGCGTATTGAGCTAGAACGAACTGCTCACACTAGACTTTTGTATACAAAAAGAGTATGGTGTGCGCCTTGTTACGTGGTTCGTGAACCTCCCACGCTAAAAAACTAAGGAATTATTAATGAGTAATATCACTTTATTAGGCGATCAGTCTGTTCGCTATCCGTCGACGTATGCACCTGAAATACTCGAAACATTTGATAATAAACATCCTAACAACGATTACTTTGTTAAATTCAATTGTCCTGAATTTACTAGTCTTTGTCCTATCACAGGGCAACCTGATTTTGCCACCATTTATATTTCGTATGTGCCAAATATTAGAATGGTGGAAAGTAAATCGCTAAAACTCTATCTTTTCAGTTTCCGTAATCATGGTGATTATCACGAAGATTGCATCAATATTATTATGAAAGATCTGATTAAATTAATGGATCCGAAATATATCGAGGTCTGGGGTAAATTTACACCGCGTGGTGGTATCTCTATCGATCCTTATGCTAATTATGGCAAGGTTGGGACTCGTTGGGAGCAAATCGCGATTAATCGTTTAGCCAATCACGATCTCTATCCTGAAAAAGTGGATAATCGTTAATCTATTAATTTAACTGGAACAAAAAAATGCAACATCGTAAAGCACTGGTGATCTTCTCTGGTGGACAGGACTCGACCACTTGTTTACTTCAAGCGATTGCTGATTATGGACGGGAAAATGTCGAAACTATCAGTTTTCAATATGGTCAACGACATGCAATTGAACTTGAAAAGGCCAAATGGATTGCTGATGATCTCGGCGTTAAACAGACGGTAATTGATACTTCAGTGATCAAACAAACCACCAATAATGCCTTGATTGATAGTTCGCAACAAATTCAAGCTGCCCAAGATAGCAATTATCCTAACACCTTTGTTGACGGACGTAATATGCTATTTCTACTTTTAGCCGGTTGTTATGCCAAACAACAGGGCATTAAGGATATTATTATTGGTGTCTGTGAAACCGATTTTAGCGGTTATCCGGATTGTCGCGATATTTTTGTGAAATCAATGAATGTCTCTATGAATCTAGCTATGGATTATGCCTTTAATATCATTACACCATTGATGTATCTGACCAAAGCACAAACATGGGCAATGGCGGATAATTTAGGTTATCTTGACTATGTGCAGACGCACACCCATACCTGTTATTACGGTGTAGAAGGGGGATGTGGTACTTGTCCTAGTTGCCTTCTTCGAGATAAAGGTTTGCAGGAATATTTACAATCTACAAAATAGATTTGACTAATTTTATACCAACTGGGTTCTCTCACCCCATTTAAAAAAAGGAAATTAACATGTACGCAAACGAACATTCTGGGTTAATACTGCATGAGTTTACCCGTAAACAACGGCAAAAAGCACTTTATTGGTTAGCTTTTTTTCATATTTTAGTGATTGCTTCGAGCAATTATTTAGTGCAAATCCCTTTTGATATTTTTGGTTTTCATACCACTTGGGGGGCTTTCACTTTCCCGTTTATCTTTCTAACTACTGATTTAACTATTCGTGTGTTTGGTGCGAGTTTAGCCAGAAAGATCATATTTGTAGTAATGATGCCAGCATTGCTATTTTCCTATGCGATTTCTGTGCTGTTTTTTGAAACCCATTGGCTTGGTTTTTCCGCGCTAACTGAATTTAATAGCTTTGTTTTTCGAATTGCCTTAGCGAGTTTCTCCGCCTATTTAGTTGGGCAATTAATGGATATTACTGTCTTTAACTATCTAAGACAAAATAAAAAATGGTGGGTGGCACCGTCAGCATCAGCGGTATTTGGTAATGGTATTGATACCATAGTCTTTTTTGCAATCGCTTTTTATCACAGCAGTGATGAGTTTATGGCAACCAATTGGACTGAAATCGCACTAATTGACTATAGTTTTAAAATTTTGATTTGCGGTTTATTCTTTTTACCACTATACGGTGTTATTTTAAATTTATTACTTAAAAAGTTAGTGGCTATGCCACAATCTACCAGTAAACCACAACCTATTACTGAATAGTTCTTTCCTAAAGGGGTTAAAATCAATCTGACTAAACAGAGATATTAACCCTTTTTATACTCAAACATAGTGCTAACCTGAAACTTATTGACAAATAAATGTGTTTAATTTTA
>NZ_LZGM01000088.1 GCF_001690195.1 Gilliamella sp. wkB108
TTTAACTGTTATATATTTAATATAAAATCAATCTAATATTGAGTTCTCGAAATAACACTATTTAATTAAACAATTTTTTTATAATAAGAATTCGTGCTAGATTATTTATTAACCCGTTTTTAGTAAAAAATATAATTAAATAAATTTGAAAAGGTTATGGGATATTGTCTGGTTATTACCTGCTGTTTTACCTGTTTTTGCAATTGAAGAGAATAATTTAAAAATTGATAAACTCACTAAATTGGCAACCAAAAAATGATCCAAAAACCTGATTAAAACTGGGTGTAATGTATTATAAAGGTCAAGATACTGAAAAATACTATACTAAAGCCAAAGAGTGGACAGAAAAAACCGTTATGTAAGGTTATAGAACAGCCCAATTTAATTTAGGTTTTTTGTATGGTAATGCTAAAGATTATACTAAAGCTAATGAGCGGTATGAGAAAGCGGCTAAACAAAATATGCCAAAAGCTCAGCAACGATTAAAATTATTAATGAAAAAATTAAATGAGTGATTGAAAATACCATCAAGTTTAAATAATAGATTAAAAAGTTTGCAAACTGAATTTAAACTTGATGCGTAGATTAAATAGCAAAATGAATGAATTGTTCTTCAATGTTTAACGAGTTGAAAAACATGTCGAAATAAAATTAATTCTATTTTCATTTTTGTCAGGGTGTTCTCTGGAAGAAAATTTCTAATAGCGCTTTAATAAAAGTGAAGACTAACCAATTATTCTATTTATAAAATTAGACACCCCATGATAGTCTGGTTGAAATTTTTTCAAAAAAGATTTGTGAAGGAAGCATATATGAAAAAAATTTTTGCGGTAGTTATGTTATGGTTATTTATATTTAATTTCGTCAGTGCAGAAGAATTGGAAAATAGATCTTTTAATGAAGTGTTTAAAATGGCGACAGAAAAAAATGACCCAAAAGCTCAATTAAAACTGGGTACAATGTATTATACAGGTCAAGGTGCTGAGAAAGATTATACTAAAGCCAAGGAGTGGATAGAAAAAGCCGCTAAGCAAGGTTATAGAGTTGCTCAATATAATTTAGGCTATTTGTATGATGAAGCTAAAGATTATACTAAAGCTAAGGAGTGGTTTGAAAAAGCTGCACTGCAAGGTGATGTAAAAGCTCAATATAATTTAGGATTTTTGTATAATGCAGCTAAAGATTATATTAAAGCTAAGGAGTGGTATGAAAAAGCTGCACTGCAAGGTGATGTAAAAGCTCAATTCAAAATGGGGCTTATATATAGTGAAGGTATTGGCATTAAACAGGACTATATCAAGGCTAAATATTGGTTTGAAAAAGCAGCCAATCAAAATGATGCAGACTCTCAATTTAATTTAGGCATATTATATGCTTATGGAATGGGTGTAAATCAGGATTATACTAAAGCTAATCAATGGTATGAAAGGGCCGCTATCCAAGGTTTGCCTCCAGCCCAATTTAATTTAGCTGTATCTTATGCAAATGGGCAAGGTGTAGAACAAGATTATACCAAAGCTAAGGCGTGGTATGAAAAAGCGGCTAGGCAAAATTACGCAAGCGCTCAGAATAATTTAGGGTCATTATATGTACGAGGCAAAGGTGTAGAAAGAGATTATAGTAAAGCCCGAGAATGGTTTGAAAAAGCGACTATGCAAGGTGAGGCAGAAGGGGAATATAATTTAGGCCTTCTCTATGAGTTTGGCAATGGAGTAGAGCAAAATTATGCTAAGGCTAAAGAGTGGTATGAGAAAGCGGCTAAACAAAATATGCCAAAAGCTCAGCAACGATTGACAATTTTGAATGAAAAAATTAAATGAGTGATTAAAAATATCATCAAGTTTAAACAATAGATTAAAGAGCTTGCAAACGGAATTTAAACTTGATGAGTAGATTAAATAGCAAAGTGAATTGATTGTTCTTCAATGTTTAACGCGTTGAGAAACATGTCGAAATAAAATTAATTATACTTTCATTTTTGTTAGGGTGTTCTCTGGAAGAAAATTTTTAACAGCGCTTTAATAAATGAGAAGACTAACCAATTATTCTATTTATAAAATTAGACGATCAATAATAGTCTGGTTGAAATTTTTTCAAAAAAGATTTGTGAAGGACGCATATATGAAAAAAATTTTTGCGGTAGTTATATTATGGTTATTTCTATTTAGTTTCGTCAGTGCAGAAGAGTTGGAAAATAGATCTTTTGATGAAGTGTTTAAAATGGCGACTGAAAAGAATAATCCAAAAGCCCAATTTAAACTGGGTGTAATGTATTATACAGGTGAAGGTGTTGAGAAAGATTATACTAAAGCCAAGGAGTGGATGGAAAAAGCTGCTATGCAAGGTGACAGGGATGCCCAATTTAATTTAGGCATTTTGTATGAGGATGCTAAAGATTATACTAAAGCTAAGGAGTGGTATGAAAAAGCCGCACTGCAAGGTGATGATAAAGCTCAATATAATTTAGGATTTTTGTATGAAGATGCTAAAGATTATATTAAAGCTAAGGAGTGGTATGAAAAAGCCGCACTACAAGGTGATGTAAAAGCTCAATTTCATATGGGACTTATATATAGTAACGGTATTGGCATTAAACAGGACTATATCAAGGCTAGATATTGGTATGAAAAAGCCACTATGCAAGGCGATAAAAATGCTCAATTTAATTTGGGAGTATTATATGCTTTTGGCAAGGGTGTAAATCAGGATTATACTAAAGCTAATCAATGGTATGAAAGAGCAGCTAAACAAGGTTTTCCTCTAGCCCAATTTAATTTAGCCGTATCTTATGCAAATGGTCAAGGTGTAGAACAAGATTATGCCAAAGCTAAGGAGTGGTATGAAAAAGCGGCTATGCAAGGTTATGCAGAAGCTCAGACGAATTTAGGATTATTATATGTCTTAGGCAAAGGTGTAGATAGTGATTATAGTAAAGCTAACCAATGGTTTGAAAAAGCCGCTATGCAAGGCGATAAAGATGCCCTATTTAATTTAGGTATTTCCTATGAGTTTGGCAATGGGGTAGAGCAAAATTATGCTAAGGCTAAAGAGTGGTATGAGAAAGCGGCTAAACAAAATATGCCAAAAGCTCAGCAACGATTAACAATACTGAATGAAAAAATTAAATGAGTGACTAAAAATATCATCAAGTTTAAACAATAAATTAAAAAGCTTGCAAACTGAATTTAGACTTGATGAGTAGATTAAATAGCAAACTGAACTAATTGTTCTTCAATGTATAACGAGTTGAAAAACATGTCGAAATAAAATTAATTATATTTTCTTTTTTGTCAGGGTGTTCACTGGAAGAAAATTTCTAACAACGCTTTAATAAATGAGAAGACTAACCAATTATTCTATTCATAAAATTAGACAATTAATAACAGTCTGGTTGAAATTTTGCCACAAAAGGTTGATGAAGGATGCATATATGAAAAAAATTTTTGCGATAGTCATGTTATGGTTATTTCTATTTAGTTTTGTCAGTGCAGAAGAATCACAATATAAATCTTTTGATGAAGCGTTTAAAATGGCGACTGAAAAGAATGATCCAAAAGCCCAATTTGAACTAGGAAGAATGTATTATACAGGTCAAGGCGCTGAGAAAGATTATACTAAAGCCAAGGAGTGGACGGAAAAAGCTGCTATGCAAGGTAACAGGGATGCCCAATTTAATTTAGGCATTTTGTATGTGGATGCTAAAGATTATACTAAAGCTAAGGAGTGGTATGAAAAAGCCGCACTGCAAGGAGATTCTAATGCTCAATATAATTTGGGGTTAATGTATTATCGAGGTGAAGGTATAGAACAAGATTATTCTAAAGCTCGAGAATGGTTTGAACGAGCTGCTATGCAAGAAAATGCAAAAGCCGAATTTATTATGGGATTGCTTTATGAACTAGGGTATGGTGTTAAGCAAAATTATACATTAGCTGCTGATTGGTATGAGAAAGCAGCTAATCGCGATCAGGCAGATGGTCAATATAATTTGGGTCTATTGTATTATAGAGGTTTAGGTGTAAAGCAAAACTATACTAAAGCAGCTCAGTGGATTGAAAAAGCTGCATTGCAAGATTTTGCTTACGCACAATTGGATATAGGTGGAATGTATTTGGAAGGTCAAGGAGTTAAACCAGATTCAGTTAAAGCTAAGCAGTGGTATGAGAAAGCAGCAAAACATGATCTACCAGAAGCCCAGTTTAATTTGGGACTTTTGGAGGGTGGAGAACATCATTATATTAAAGCTAAAGAGTGGTTTGAAAAAGCTGCAGCACAAGGTCATACCTATGCGCAATACTATTTAGGTTTAATGTATGAAAATGGACAAGGTGTTCAAAAAAATCTTAAAAAGGCTAATCAATGGTATAAAAAAGCGTGTGCAAATGGTCTTGAAAATCAAATATGTTATTAACTAAAAATAATCTGATTCAAGTTTTATAAAAGAGGGGCATTTTACCTCTTTTTTTATTTGTTCAAAAAATAATTTAACTTTATTTTGTCTATCTGTTGTTTAAAATAAAAATTTTATTAAAAAAGTTTAAGCAATAGACTAGGTAAACGATACTTATATTGATAAAATAAAAATAATATTCTTATTAATAAGAAAAAATTTTATTAAAAAATGAGATTTATTAAGGAATTAAACATGAAAAAATTATGTGCAATCGTCTTGTTATTTTTATTTATGATTAGTCCTGTAAGTGCCGATAGTTTAAAATTGCATGAACTATCCAACATGACAACGCAAAATAATAATTCTAAATCTCAATTAAATTTAGGTGAGCTGTATGAAGACAGTAAGGATATAAAACAAAACAATTCCAGTATAAATAATAAAGCTAAAACTCAATTAAATTTAGGGGAAACTTATAAAGAAGATAATGAAATAAAGCAGAACTCTTTAAAAATCAATCAATGGACTGAAAATTCAAATCTACCAAAGCAAAGTAATACAAAATCTTCATTAAATTTAGGTGCATTATATAATGAAGATAGAAGTATCAAACAAGATGATGTGAAATTAAAAAATTGGGATGTAAAATCAACTATCCAAAATAATTCAAACACTCAGTTAAATTTAGGTAAATTATATAATGAAAATAAAGGGATAATGTCAAATTCTACAAAAATAAAAGATTGGCGGGATAAAACTCCAATGCCAGATGATATAAATACCCCGTTGGACTTAAGACAGTTGTCTTATCAAATTTATGGTATAAAGCAAAATTATTCTAAAACAATGGATTGGTATGAAAAAGCCGCTATGCAAGAGGAGACAAATGTTCAATTGAATTTGGCTGGGGTGCAGTTTGAGCGTAAAGATATAAAACAAGATTTTATTTTAGAAAAAGGACAACAAGCAATTAGTTCTATACAAAATAAAGACGAGCCTCAATATAATGAATCGATTAAATATTTGGATTGGTATGACATTGAACAAAATTTTGTAAATATAAGTGAATTGTTTGAAAAAATAGCTATGCAAGATGATATTGATGCCCAATTTGTTTTAGGTGTAATGTATGAATATGGTTTGGGTGTGAATCAGAATTATAACATAGCGACTGGTTGGTATGAAAAAGCTGCCATGCAAGGTGATATTGAAGCTCAATTTGCTACAGGTGTAATGTATGAGTATGGCAATGGTGTTAAACAAGATTATATTAACGCATTAGAGTGGTTTAAAAAAGCCTCCATGCAACTTAATGAAGCCGCGTTTCATCCATATGCTGTAGATGACATTTTATTTCCGAATAGACCTTTTTTATCACCACTTTATTTTTAGGTTTTCGGTTGTTAGTTAGCTGATTATATTTTTCAGGTATCAGATTACTAATTAATGATAAAAGTCTATTTAAAAATAAACTCATTACATTGATATATATAAATTTATATAGCTTCTTGAAAGAGATAGGGTTAACGCTCTATCTCTTTTTCATATTTAACAAAATCAATTTATTTTAAATCAGTGGTTATTGAGAATAGATTGGGTTTAAAAAGTATAGTATACAGCTAGATAAAAATTATTTTCTTGCTCACAATATCAGCCATTATCAAACTATGATAATGAGAACAATAACAAAGGAGGGGAAGACATGAAAAACTTATTGACTATAGTGTGGTTATTATTGGTAGTTGTTCCAGTTAGTGCTAATGAGGCAAACAATATAAACTTTGAACAACTAACTATGTTGGAAAAACAAAAAAATGACGCAAAAATTCAATATGAACTAGGTTATATGTATTATGTAGGGGAAGGAACATTAAAGAGTTATGCAAAAGCTAAAGAGTGGTATGAAAAATCAGCAAATCAAGGTTATGCAGAAGCTCAGTACAGTTTAGGGGTTATGTATGATGAAGGTGAAGGTGTACAGATTGATCATAGTAAAGCATTAGAGTGGTATAAAAAAGCGGCAGCTCAAGGTCATGCAAAAGCTCAATTTCAGTTAGGTTTGAGTTATGATCAAGGAAACGGTGTTGATCAAGATTATGCAAAAGCCAAGCAGTGGTATGAAAAATCAGCGGCACAAAATTATGCATATGCTCAATTAAATTTGGGGTTGTTTTATGCAAAAGGTTTCGGTGTCGCCAAGGATCAAAAGAAAGCTTTTAAATTGTTTGAAAAAGCAGCCAAACGAAATTTACCAGATGCACTATATAATTTAGGTTTTATGTATGAAAAAGGATATGGTGTTTCAAAAAATATTATTAAAGCTAAAGAATTTTATGAGGAAGCCTGTGCAGTAGGACTTAATGTTGATGAAATTTGTCAATAAATTGGTTTTAAAATTATAATTATTCAATACATTATATAAATAATGTTGTATATGTCTTTTGTGAAATAAAGGCGGGGAACGTTTATCTTTTTTGATGTCATAAAGCCATTATATCTTCCTTTTTAATTATTGACTCAATAACATATAAAAAGACTATTTTTTAATAAAATTATCCTCTAAAATTAATCTATCTTATCGAAAGGGTAAATATATTATATTAATAACATATTGATTTTTATTTGAATAGGAACGGATATTTGTAATTATTTTACAAAAAACAATAAAAAAGGAATTAAATGTGCGAAAGGTATTTATTTTAGTTTGGTTATTATTGATAGTAACCCCTGTTAGTGCCAATGAAGTAGATGATTTAAGTTTTGAAGAACTAACTAAATTAGTAAAAGAAAAGAATGATCCAATAGATCAATATGAATTAGGCCGCAGGTATTATGAAGGGGAAGGGACAGAAAAAAATGTTGCTAAAGCTATGGAGTGGATTGAAAAATCAGCTAATCAAGGTTGTGTTGAAGCTCAGTTTGGTTTAGGCGTTATATATAACGAAGATGTAGAAACAAAGGAAAATCGTAGCAAAGCAATAACTTGGTGGGAAAAAGCGGCGGTACAAGGATATGCAGATGCTCAATATAATTTAGGTATGAGTTATGACCTAGGTTTGATTGTTAATCAGGACTATGCAAAAGCTAAAGAGTGGTATGAAAAAGCAATCGCACAAGATAATGGTATGGCTATGAATAATCTAGCATTTATGTATGATAATGGTAAAGGTGTAGAAAGAAACTATACTAAAGCAATAGAGTTGTATGAAAAATCAGCTAATCTAGGTTATGTAGAAGCTCAATTCAATTTAGCTTTACATTATGAAGAAGGTACAGGTGTTAATCAGGATTATACAAAAGCCAAAGAGTGGTATGAAAAAGCGGTTGAGCAAGATTATCCTGAGGCACAATTAAATTTAGGCATGCTTTATGCTCAGGGTAACGGTGTACCCCAAGATTCAAAGAAAGCAGTTGAATTGTTTGAAAAAGCAGCTGAGCAAGATATTTCAGTAGCTATATTTAATCTCGGTGTTATGTATCAATTAGGTACAGGTGTTCCTAAGGATTCAAAGAAAGCAGTTAAATTGTTTGAAAAAGCAGCCGAAAAAAATCTACCAGAGGCGTTTTATAATTTAGGTGTTATGTATAAGGATGGAAGCGGTGTTCCAAGAGATTTTATTAAAGCTAGAAAATTGTATAAAAAAGCATGCGAACTTGGATTTAAAAATGACGTTTGTCAGAACGAAAGTGATTAATAAAAAGAATGAAATTAATCATAAATAGAGCATGCTGTTTGATTATAACTATTTCTGGTTTACCTTATTGGTTACTAATGAGTTATATAATCTAAACTGCATGATATAACTATCTATTAATAAATAATATTTAA
>NZ_LZGM01000089.1 GCF_001690195.1 Gilliamella sp. wkB108
AAAATGTTTCTGTAAATAGTTTTATTGAAATAAAAAAGGGTTTTCTTAGTTTAATCGTAAAAATTGAATCAGAAAAAATTATAGAAGATAAAAAAAATGATTTAAATAATACTGGTGGTTCAAGTTCAAATCGTTATCTTCGTTTTTTAACTACCTCACTACTTGGATACATTGATAATCAAGGAAAATTTGAAGGTGGAACAAGGGAATTTCCTCTGATTGGTAACGAAGCATTTATCGTCACTGAAAATATTATTCAAAGCATTCATGCTATAACAACTAAAAATGATATTAGTATAAATTTTGCTAAAACAGACCTAGAAAATATTGATATTTCAATTCCTGTTGACGGGTTATTAAATTCACATATAGCTATTTTTGGTAATACAGGTAGTGGCAAATCAAATACTTTAGCTGCTTTGTATAAAAATGGTTATGAAAAATTGAAAGCTAATATTCTAAATGATTTTCAAAATAAATGCCGATTTTTGTTATTTGATTTTAATGGAGAATATACTTCTAAAGATTGTATTACACCCGACAAAAAGGTTTTTAATCTTAGTACACAAATAGTAAATGGCGACAAAATACCAATTCCAGAAGAAATGTTACTTGAACATGAAATGCTATCTATCTTATCCGATGCAACTGATAAAACACAAAAACCTTTTTTAAAAAGAGTATTGAGCCTTTATCATATTGTTTATAAAGAAAAAAACCCATTAAATTATTTTCGAAATATACTTATAAATAATATAGAAAAAACTTTTTTAAATAGTGATAAATTAAAAGCAGATACTATTATTGATCTTTATCGCCAGTTATTTGATAAAGATGAAATTGTAAGTGATATTGTATTTAATGCCAGCATCAATCAAAAAAAATGGTTTTTCGTAAATGGAGATGGTTATATTGACGATAAATCTTCCATTCCTAAAATGGATATTTATTCATGTGCAAAATCGTTTACATTTCCATCTGATTTATTAGATAATTTTTTAAAATTTAGCTGTTTGCAATTAATACAAGAAATAATATCAAATCGATCAGAACACTCTCATGTTTCCCCCGTAATTAATAGACTTATTAGCAATAAAAATGATATTAAAAAAATTTTTGATACTTCGGGAGAAAAGGAATTTTGGGAAGAGAGTAATTTTATTGTCATTAATCTGAATATGGTTAATCTCACAATGAAAAAAACACTTCCATTACTAATATCAAAATGGGCTTATAACAATAAAAAACAAGAAGATAAAAAATCCTCACTTTCATTTATAATTGATGAAGCTCATAATATTCTTTCTAGTACATCAAATAGAGAGTCAGAAAGTTGGAAAGATTATCGTTTAGAAACATTTGAAGAAATTATTAAAGAAGGTCGAAAATTTGGTGTATTTGTTACTATTTCAAGTCAAAGACCAAATGACATATCCCCAACAATTATTTCACAAGCTCATAACTATTTCATCCACCGATTAATTAATCAAAATGATTTATATGCCATTCAAAAAGCGGTTTCGTATATTGATAAAGTAAGTGAAGAATCAATACCAACATTACCAAGAGGTACATGTATATTTAGTGGTGTATTAAGTCAGATGCCATTTAAATTAAGAGTGACTGAATTAGATAATAAGCATAAACCAAAAAGTAATACGTTATCTTTTAATGATTTTATAGATTGAATAATAACATTTAAGAATCTGAGATTTGAGTTGTTAATACTCTTTTTTACTTGTTTAACTGTCAACTCAAAATCTAGTTAATATCTCTCCTTTAATTTGCATTAGCATGTTTTAATTTTTTTCGGCGTACTTTTTTAGTCTGCTCAACTGTTGATTTTTCTTTGAGGTTTTTTCTTTCTATTTTTATGCTTTCCTGAGTATTTAATTCGGATAATCGAGAGCTAATCTTTTGAATGGTTTTTGGATTTTTTTTAATTAATTTACGTGTAGAACTTGAATCTATTATTGTTCGGCAAAAAATCATCAAGAATAATACCGCTGCTAAATAACTTAATAAACATGTTGTAAGCCAAATAATTATTTCAAAATTGGTATTGGTCTCTATCTCAAACTGTAATTTAGAGTATATAAATAACCCTATGTATAAAATAAAGAATCCCAATCCCAAAATACAATTTTTTATAAAATCAGATTTATTAAATACTAAGGACTTTTGAGTTTCTCTGAATACTAAATATCTAGCAAATTTTTTAGCTTCTTTAATTGTTCGACAAAGATTATAATTTAGCAAAAAAATCATGATTTTCTGTTTAGATATATCTCTCTCATTCAATAAAATACGTCCATATTCTTCTTCCATAATTTTATCGATAACATATGTTTTTTCGCTATAACCATTTAATTCTTTAAATTTATCTTTATATTCATCTAGTTTTTCAAGTTTTGATTTTCGAAAAAGATAAGGAAATAGGTTTTTAAAGAACCAGTTAAATACTGATAATATGACAAAAAGAATCCCCCAAAAACCATAACTATTCATTGCATGTTCAATGTCTTGAATTGAAGATATCACATTATTCTCCTTTTCTGATAATCCCCTCAACTTTCTTCGTTGTAATCCCCAAAATCTTAGCTATATCGTCAACCGAAACCCCTTTACTCAGCAATGCGTTTGCTGTTGCGTGTTCTAGTTTTTCCCGACGTGCTTTTTCGGCTTTTGTTTTGTCTTTCTCCGCCTTAATTTTATCATTCGCTACCGCCAACTTTTCTTTAGCAATCAGTTTTTCTTCCCTGCGGATGCGTTCGATAACTTGGTACGTCGGGACGTATTTTAGGCTTTTTTCTAACTCGTCCATAAGCTTAGTACCGCGAAAGCTGATATAGGTCTTAGGGGTGATAATGAGGTGGTCGACAAGGTCGATATTTAAAATTCGTCCGACTTGAATGAGGCGATCGGTGATATCTTTATCGGCTTCGGACGGTGTCAGCGATCCTGACGGATGATTATGGACTAATATTACGCGTGAGGCGTTTTTCATCACCGCAACACGAAATACATTCATCGGCTCAACATCGACCGATTTATAGGTGCCAAGTGCAATCAGTTCAATATACAGGATATAACCAGCTTGATTCATACCAATCATCCAAAGGTGTTCTTTTTCTTGGTCGATCTTGTTTTCACGCAATAATACGCGTTGCATAATGCTGTACACGTCGTCCGTACCTTCAATATAGCATTTGTCGTGCTTGGTTAGTTTAATATCCATTTTATTACCTTATAAAATCGCTCGAAAAATAATATAGCATATTCTGTTTAGGCTTGGCAGTTGTTAATCAAAACGGATCATAGATGTTAATAACTATTTATTGGTTTAATAACCATAAATTATTTAATATCAACATGATAAATTGATGAGTCATACTTATATAAAAAGTGTTAGACGGGTTTTTAGTTGATAAGGTTTGGGGATTATTCTCGGTGAGTCTATTGGGTTTTTATATTTGGTTAGGTTCACTATTTATTCTTGCTTCAACGCCATTTTACTTCTGACTTTTTGTATCGCAATAATCGAGTAATGACAACATAATAAAATTGTCGGATATATTATAAAGTTGAGGGTTACTGCTGATGTGATACCCAACAATCCCATAATAATATCTAGATTAAAAACCACTTTTTTAGTATCTTCCATAACTAATATTGAGACAATAAGTGGCATTGGGGGAATTATAATACCAATTGGCACGCCGCAAATTACTAAATCTATTGCTCGTTTTATTTTATTTAAAAGAAAGATTGAAATCAGAATAAAACAAAAATAACACAAACCATAACATATCAAATAATATAATTCTGGCGTGCGATGTTTTGCGATAATCATCCGATAACACCACTCATAACTTAGATAGGCACCTATAAAATTAAATAATAATATAATTAATAACTTGATTTTTTTCATTGTGTTATCCTTTTATCATATTCTATCTTTTTGATTATTTTTCAAAAAAATTAGGTCAAAAATCAAGTTTATATAGTCCATTTCTATGCCAAAATGATGAAATCGATTTCTGTTTTATAGGTAAATCGCTAGCTCACTAAAAATTTGCCGATTTGCTGATTAATTGTACGCTAAAAATTCCAACGGTTCACTTTTTAGGTTATAGTGTTTGTTAAAATTATTCAGGAGTCTATACCGTTATAAGGAGTGTAACGATGTATCATGCTATTTTACCTATTGAACAACATCCTGCTGCGGAACGATTTTTACTGCTATTGCCGGCGTTAGTTGCAACCAGTCCATTATGTCGACGTCTTAGGCCTACCTCGTTACTGATTGATATTGCCCCATTCACCTTAACCGCTCAGCCCCACAGCTTTATTGCTACTCAGTTTGATCTGTCACCGCGAGCAGCTCGCAGGCGTGATAATGTTATTCGGCAATTACTGGCACAGCATGAACCTGAACTTTATCAAGCAGTACTCAATCTTGCGCAAACCATGCCTGAAAGAGTAAGCCAGCAAGCGCAAGCATTTAAATCATGGCTCACGGAGCTACTTAATACATCGGTTATGCCTTGCGATTATTGTGGATCACTCAGTACTGTGCGGATTGGTCACCGCCTTAACTTTCGTTGCCGAAACTGCCGACGGACGTTTAATCCACTAAAAAAATATCAGCTCAATGAATTATCTCATTGCGGATTGTGGCTGTCTTTTGTTGATTTATTGCTACAAGGTGAGACTTGTAGAACTATCAATCAGCAATTGGGGATTAATACCGACACTGCATCTAAATGGCAGATCTATTTTCTGTGGATAATGGAGCAACAAGGCTTTTCCATGTTGGCTAATTATTGCCGAGTAAAGCGCCGCCAACGTTGTCGGCAAATTTGGTTAGATAGGCATTAAGATCGGAGTAATGTTTTTACCTGCCGATGGTTAACACATTAAGCCATGTCACCTTTATCATTAATCTGTTGTAAAAATTATTCAGGAGTCTATACCGTTTAGAGTTTGATTTTAAGGTATTTGTTTTTCATTGCGTGTTATTTATCAATAAAACGCAATAATAAAATCATCTTGAATGATATATAAATCGATTAATAAACAATAAGTTAATTGATAGCTGGAGAGATTATTAGTTAAACGACAATCCAAATTCTATTTAGCGAATCGTTTAGAACAAGAATGTTTGCTGAATGATTATGTTTTAAGTGCTTATCTCAATGGCTTATAAATATTGATGAAGATTATTAATAGATAAGATACCATTTTTATCTATTATTTTTTGATAAGGTATTCAATTAGGCATATCTAAATAACAGCACTGGCTTTGGCCGGTGCTGTTGTTATCAATTACATTAACACTTAAATGTGATCCAAGGTTTGAGTTTTACAACCGATTGAATCATATCCGCATTTTCTTGTGCTTCAATTACTGGGGTAATGGGTTTATAGGCTGCGGGTGCTTCTTCGCGCATACGTTCTTCTTTTAAAGTGATGCATTGCCATGGTAACTTAGCCTGATTTGATTCTGCTTTTTGGTTACGCATCGTTTGCCTTCTTTCTGCCCGCCCAGCACCATGCGAGCATGACCATAACCAATCGGGATTACCTTTACCCATTGCGAGATAAGAATAATCGCCCATAGAACCGGGAATTAAAGCGATTTGATCCGCGTAAGCTGGCGTTGCCCCTTTACGATGAATATGCATACCTTGCTCCGGTAAAATAATATTATGCGAAATATCAACTATTAATTGGCTATTATCTTGATGAAAGAGAGTTGATAACGATTTACGTATTAATTCGGTAATCACAATCCGATTAATCCAAGCATAACGTGCTGCAACGCCCATTGCTTGTAAATAATTTTCAGCATTATCATCCGCTAAACCAAATAGACCTGATTGCGGATATTTGTGGTCTGCTGGCCATAACGCTTTGGCTTTATCTTGCCAGCGTTTACCAATATAAAAACCGACATCACGCGAACCGGTATGGATCATCACCACAATTGCATCCTTGTGTAATCCCATTTGATAAGCTAAATGTCGATCTAAGATTTCATCAACAATTTGTAACTCAACAAAATGGTTACCGGAACCCACTGTACCTAAGCTTGCCGGGCGGATAATGTCCCGCTTTTCAAAAAAGGCCTCGGGTGCATATTTGCTATCGGCTGTAATTAATTGATGACCAGATATTTTATCGATCTCTGTTCGTAATCGTGCATAATTAACGTTATTCCATAAGCCTTGCTGTGGTAATGCTGTTATCCATGCCGCAATACCTTCATCAAATAAAGCTTGAAAAGAGGTTGGGGTAACAGGCACATCACGTTCATCTTGCAATAATACCGATTTTAAATTCGCTATAATTGAAGCTTTTTGTTCACTAACTTGCTCATAGCTTAAACCAGTAGTAAAAAGTCGCATACCACAATTAATATCAGTACCAATTGCCGCAGGGATAATTAAATCTGGCGTTGTTGCAACAATACTGCCAACTGGCGCAATTGCACCGGGATGAAAATCCGGCGTAGCCCTTGCTGCGCAGACTTTACCTTGACTATTGGGCATGTTAACTGAAGCAAAATTCAGTAGTTGTTCAACGGCTTTTTCCTCTAATGGTAAAGGGTTAGGTAATAAAACCTGAGCTGTTGTATTTTCTTTATTTAAAGTATAAACATCATTATTAAAATGACTTTCAATCCCGAGTCGGGATAAACGTTTTTGTAAACGGGTAAATGTAGACATAATCGCCACCTAGAAAACAATAAAAAGCTGTCTCCTCAAATTGAGAAGATAATTACTGTTTTCCTGCAGCAGCACTATTCAGGAAAGCTGGCGCATTTTATATGGTGATTATTTATTTGTAAAGTAATAGTTAATCTCGTTAACTTTAAACTTGACAATTTATAACCAACCCATAATAATGACGCCGATTTTTTAAACATATAACTTTCAATGAGGTGGCAAAATGCCTGTAACTTACTTTTTATCTTAACGCCGACACGGTGATCTTCTATATTTCTTTTATGCTTATGTTTATTAAGCATGCTTAATTCCTCTCAATCTATAGATTTCTTTACCTTGTCGGTTTTCCTTTATTTCTTATGGAGAAAACATTATGACAACGGGATTATATACTCAAAATTTACAATTAATTAAATACCCACGAACACCACATTTACAAGGTTCTCGTTTGCAACCGGGCGATAGCGAACAAGGTCAGTTAGCTTATAAACAGTTAGCGAATCAATATATTGTGGTTGAAGAAAAACTTGATGGGGCAAACTGTGCAATTAGCTTTTCTGCTGGCGGTGAATTGTTACTGCAATCAAGGGGACACTACTTAATGGGTGGTGGGCGAGAACGCCAGTTCAACTTATTAAAGCACTGGGCAAAAGCACATGAACATTGGTTGTTAGATCATTTACAAGATCGCTATATTATGTATGGTGAATGGTTACATAAAAAGCACTCAGTTTTTTATGATGCTTTACCCCACTATTTTTGTGAGTTCGATATTTGGGATCGGCAACAACACTGTTTTTTATCGACTCAAGCGCGACATGCTTTATTAGTTGACGGCCCGATATTATCGGTTCCTGTTTTATATGCAGGCATCGCGCCAGCCAAACAGAGTGATTTACTGGCATTAGTGACCTACTCTTTAGCTAAAAGTACCACATGGAAAAGCTGTTTTGAGCAAATTATCCAACGAGAAAAACTCGATCTAACTAAAGCATGGAAACAATGCGATAAATCTGATTTGATGGAAGGGTTATACCTCAAAATAGAAACAGATGAACATACAGTTGGGCGACTAAAATGGGTTAGGCAAGATTTTGTACAAGCAATTTTGGACGCGGGTCAGCATCATGCTGATCAGCCATTTATTCCAAATCAATTAACCAGTGGGGCTGATATTTACTCGCCTACATTGATAGTTAATTGGAATAAATTAAATATAAGGGAATAACGTATGAATTATCAAGATGTAAAACAACTTGTTGTACACAGTATAGCACAAGATGATTTTAACCAATGGTTAACGGTTATTCCTGAACTTAACGCGCTTACAACCACGCCACAAGATCCGCTTTATCATGGTGAAGGTGATGTGTGGACGCATACCCAAATGGTATTAAGGGCGTTAATAAGCCAAACAGAATTTTCACAGCTAACTGAAGATGAACAGTTTGTGTTATTTATGACCGCGTTATTGCATGATATTGCCAAACCAGAAACAACCGTAATTGATTCAGTAACGGGTAAAATAAGTCAACCACGGCATGCAAAAAAAGGCGAAATTCGTAGCCGAGTGCTTCTGTGGCGAATGGGGGTGCCATTTGTATTAAGAGAACAGATCTGTCGCATTATTTGTGAGCACCAAGTTCCTTTTTTTGCCTTAGCTGAACTCAAAAAAAATATGACGCCAGCGTTTTTAGTGCATCGGTTATCTTGGCAATTACCAATTTGGATGCTTTGTATGCAAGCGAAAGCAGATATACAAGGGCGAATTTGTGCTGATAATAATAGACTGTTGGATGAAGTAGAATTATTCAAACAATTTGCTCAGGAAGAAGGGTGTCTACATCAACCAAGAATTTTTGCTGATGATTATACTCGCGTTCAGTATTTTCGTGGTGCGAATGTATTGCCCGATTATACGTTGTATCCGCAAAGTGGCGCGAATGTGATTATGATGGCAGGCTTACCCGCTGCGGGTAAAAATACTTGGGTAAGTGAGCATTATCCATTATTACCTGTTGCATCTTATGATGATGCAAGAATTGCGCTTAAATTAAAGCACGGTGAAAATGAAGGAAAGGTTATTCAATATGTATTAAAGCAAGTTAAACAGTGGTTAGGCGCTAAACAAGATTTTGTTTGGAATGCGACGCACTTATCACACGATATACGTCAAAAGGCTTTAGATTTATTGTATGCTTATCATGCCAATGTGAAAATTGTGTACATTGAACAACCCGAAAAAGAACTTTATCGTCGGAATACTAAACGAGATACAAGTTTAACTAATAAAAAGCTTCAGTCAATGTTCAATAAATGGGAAATCCCACAACAAACAGAAGCGAATCAAATTAGCTATATCATTAATCAGGGCGAATAAATATCGCCCTTTACTGTTTATTATATTAATCAAATGTTTTTAGATATTGATTATTTGCTATCTATCTAAACAGCAAACTTGAACAAAATACTTCAATCTTCTTATTATTGAGTCAATATGGTTGTTATCGATACCAGTGTCAACCTTATTTATCTTTTTGTAGTACATACATCGCCTCGTAAGGCTTTAATATTATTTCCTCTTCGATCGCTGTTTGATTTTGGTAATTACTTAACAATCTTTGCCAATTACTTGTTTGTAATGCTTGCGGTAATTGCCATTTAACGGCTTTATCGGTCAGGTTGATTATCACCAGTAATTTTTGATTGTTCCAACTGCGGAGATAGCACCAATAATCAGCAATATCCGGGGTGAGGTCTTGATAATCACCAAAAATAAAAATTGGATACTCTTTGCGCAACCTAATCAAAGTTTGATAGCAGTAAAATATTGAATTGGGATCTTTAAGCGCTGATTCTACATTGATTTGCTGGTAATTAGTTGACACTTCAATCCATGGTTTACCTTTGGTAAAGCCGGCATTGGCGGAGCTATCCCATTGCATCGGGGTTCGGCTATTATCGCGAGATTTGCTAGCTAAAATAGCCAATATTTCTGCTTTAGGCATGCCTTCGGCAATTTTTTCTTGATAAGCATTGATACTTTCTACATCGCGATATTGCGAAATATCACTAAAATGCGGATTTGTCATGCCGATCTCTTCACCTTGATAAAGATAAGGCGTGCCTTGTAAGCCATAGAGTAACATGGCGAGCATTTTGGCAGATTGAGTGTGATATTGGCCTTCATTACCAAGACGAGAGACAATACGTGGCTGATCATGGTTACACCAGAAAATCGCATTCCAAGCTTTATTATGCATGCCATTTTGCCAATACCCCATGATTTTTTTAAGTTCAATCAGATCCGGTTTGGCCAGTGTCCATTTATCACCATTTGGATAGTCTACTTTTAGGTGATGAAAATTGAATGTCATGGTCAGTTCTTTACCGTCTAAGCTAGCATATTTTTGACAGTGTTCAAGGGTGGTTGATGACATTTCTCCAACGGTTATCAGATGGTTCGGTTTAAAGACATCACGGCTAATTTCTTGTAAAAATTCATGTACTCTTGGGCCATCGGCATAAAATTGCCTACCATCACCATTGATATCATCAGGAAAATCTTGTTGTTTAGAGATTAAATTAACCACATCCATTCTTAAAGCATCAACCCCTTTATCCGCCCAAAATTGACACACTTTTTTAAGCTCATTTCGAACAGTTGGATTTTCCCAGTTTAGATCAGCTTGTTGCTTAGCAAATAAATGTAAATAGTATTGACCTGAAGGTTCGTGCCACTGCCACGCTTTACCACCAAATTTTGAACGCCAGTTATTGGGTTCACTACCGTCAGCTTTCGCATCCTTCCAAATATAAAAAGATCGGTAAGGATTAGACTTATCTAAAGCTGATTTAAACCACGGATGTTCGGTAGAAGTATGATTAAGCACCATATCCATCATAATGCGGATACCACGTTCATGCGCTTGTTGAATCAGTAATTCAAAATCGCGCATGGTGCCGTATGCAGGATCGATATCATAATAATCGGAAACATCATAACCATTATCGATCTGTGGAGATGGATAAATAGGGGTTAACCAAATGGCGCAGATCCCCAATTTTTTTAGATAATCCAATCGGCTAATAATGCCTAACAAGTCGCCGGTAGATCCCATGTCACTGGCTTGAAAGCTTTTTGGATAGATTTGATAGATGGTTCCATTTTGCCACCAAGGAATATCGATGTTATTCATATTTTACTCTTTGTTGTTAGTTAGCCATTGGGTTAACCGTTCAATGATATAAACGGTTATTGTTATTTAGTCCTATTTAACGAATCTCTAAGGTGCCTTTTTTCAGTTTTATTTTGTAAACAATCGATGTTAAAACAATTGGTACGGCAATGGCTACAATCATAGCCAACGCATAGATTGACCAATAAACAGGCTTAATTGATAAAATGCCCGGTAAACCACCAACGCCAATACCATTAGATAACACACCAAATAAACCACAAATTAATCCAGCTAAAGCTGCACCGATCATGGCGCATAACATCGGGAATTTATAACGTAAATTGATGCAATACATGGCAGGCTCGGTTACACCTAAATAGGCCGATATGGCAGCAGGAACTGAAACTTCGCGCTCATTATGTTTTTTACTAACTAAAATAATGCCGATAACGGCTGATGCTTGAGCAATATTGGATAGGGCAATAATTGGCCAAATAGGCGTTCCGCCCATACTTTCGGTCATCTGTAAGTCAATAGCAAGGGTAGTATGGTGAATGCCGGTGATAACGAGTGGTGAATAGAAGAAACCAAAAATAGCGGAACCAATAAAGGCATAATCCCCCGTCATTAAATATTTAACAATCGAAGCAATTCCATTACCTAACATACGACCCAAAGGACCTAATAGGAAATGAGCTAAAAAGACTGAAAGCAGTAGTGCTACAATTGGCACAATCACCAAGTTAAGATAATCAGGTACAATTTTGCGTAAACGTGTTTCGATCCATCCCAATGCTAAACCAGCAAAAATTGAAGGAATGACTTGAGCTTGATAACCGACTTTTTGGATACTAAACCAACCAAAATCCCATACTTCGGGAATCATTTTCCCTAGATCATAAGCACTCATCAATTGTGGGGAAACCAATGTTATCCCTAAAACAATCCCTAACACAGGGGAACCGCCCATTTTTTTGACTGTAGACCAGCATATAGCTACCGGTAAAAAGTTGAAAATCGCTTCGCAAGGTAACCAAAGAAAACTATGAATGGGTACTAGCCAAGCATAAGTATGAGTAAGTGGTTTATTGTCAATTGTTGGCATGTCACCGATAATATTACGTAAACCTAGTAATAAACCACCAGCGATTAAAGCCGGTAATAATGGTACAAAAATTTCGGCTAGGTTTGAAATTAATCGTTCAAAAAGTGACATATTCTGTTTAGCTGCGGCTTTAGTTTGTTCTTTTGTCGCTTCATCAAAGTTCAATTGCGCAATTAACAATTTATAATAGCTATCCACATCAGTACCGATGATGACTTGAAATTGCCCGGCATTATTAAAACACCCTTTTACAAAGGGTAATTCTTCTATGGCTTTGACGTTAGCTATCTTGGGATCGACCAAGGCAAACCTTAACCGGGTTAAACAGTGGGTAACACTGGCAATATTTTCTTTTCCACCAATAAACTTAATCAAGTTATCTATTGATTCTGTTGCTATTTTGGAATTTGTAGCCATAACAAATGTTCCTTTTTAATTAAAATTTAAGCCTTTTACCGTTATCAATAATGTGGCTATTTTATATAATTGCTTAGCATAGATCGAATTCAACCAATAATAAATGGGAACGTTCCCTTTTTGTGATTAAATTCACAATTTTTGATATAACGAATTATGATATTGACACGTTACAGCTTCTGTTAATTGATTAACTGACAAGGAACCGTGATAGCTTTAATTGAGCTTTCATTTTTTAACATACTGAGCAATTCTTGAGCAGCACAAATTCCCGCTTTATCAAAACCAAGTTCAACAAAGAGCGTTTTTGGAAATAGAAAATTAAGCAGTTCACTGTGTCCAATACTAGCAACAACAATGTGATTAATCTGTTTTTCATGTAAGTATTTATTCAAGCCAAGAGCGATAGCATCAGTGGCACAGACGATAGCGGTAGGTGATTGTTGCAATATTGATTCAGCTAGCAGATAACCTGAATGATAACTTAAATTACCTAAACAAGCATTTGGCATTATTTGATGATGTCTACAAAAATCTAAATAGGTTTGATAACGTAATGCGCCAGTGGTTTGGTCTTGCTGATTGATGCCAATAAAACCAATTTCTTTATGCTGTTGTGAGAAGTATAAGTGATTAAGTACGGCGGTGACTGCACCGATATCATCGTAACAAATGCAAGTATAATTTGAAAATGACCGTGCCATTATTACACTCTTATTTTGCCAAAATGAGAGTAACGAACTATCAAGCCCCGTAAAAGCAAAAATAATTACGCCGTCGGCTTGCTTTTCTTTTAACATGGACAGATGTTCTTTCACTTTATCGGCACTAAACTGACTTTCGATAATAATAGGATCATAACCACGCCCATAAAAAATGGGTAGCATACTTCGAACAGCTTGATTTTCTGACATTGAATCAAGGCGGGTAACAATAATACCAATCACTTTGTTACCATATCCACGCATGGCTCTAGCTGATTTAGAAGGCGTAAATTGATATTGTTCAATAATAGACATCACCTTATCACGAGTGATATCTTTAACCATTGGATCATGATTAATAACGCGTGAAACAGTCGATTTACTCACACCACTAAGCTTGGCAATATCTTTAATTGTTAAGTTGCTTGATGACTTACTCATAATCATTTCACTGAATCAAAATCAATTTAATCATACTAATATAGATTCCAAAAAATAGCGATATTCATCTTGGTTATGCGGGATTATAGTCAGACAATAAAGCTAATAAATCAGCTTTGATGGTTTTATTGTCTTGCGTTAAATCGATGGTACGTAAGCTAATGATATAATTTATAACGCATAATTGAAAAAATAAGTATTAACGTAGTTTAGCGTAATTTTTGGTTGGTAAAAAAAATTATTTATTTAAAATGTGATGTTAATCTAGCTTTAAACATGTATCGTTTATTCTAATGTTAGTAAGATAGATTATTAAAACGGTAAGTTTGACTAGCATTTTGTGATTAAGGAATTTGATATAACTTACTAAATATGAATGGATTTAATTCATTGCTTTATAAGGGAAATAGATGAAAACAGTATATAAATTGCTAGGTAGTTCACTACTTATTTTTAGTTCTTCGGGGTATGCTTCAGACCCTGCGACAGTTGCGTCACAATTTGAAGCGGCATTATTATGTCAAGCAGAGGCAATTGATGCTCGTAAGCCAGAAGTCGTTAAATCGCTTAATGAACAAAATATTGAAGTAAAAAATTTAGATGAAGAGCTGATTGAACTGGAATATCATTTTGCAAAACCGCTTCAAATTTTGAATGTTACTGTTTCCCGTGTCCGATATGAGGGTGATAGTGGTTCATACTTTTTTGCCACCGCTAAAGGTGACATGGATGCGTTTGCTAAATCTATTGGTGCCAAACCAATACCTGAAAATTTACAAGAGATGCTTTTATGGGCAGATATCGGCGAATATTATAAATATGCAGAGCCTGTTACCGTTGAAAATCCGTACCCAAATACTGTCATCATCGGTCGTAATGAAGAATCAAAACCAGGTGAGTTTTATTTTGGCTGTGAAAAATTTGATTATTAACCCTATTTAACTTAAGAGTGGATAACCATTTACCCACTCTTGTCGAATTTGAGATGATTTTGGTAATTGTGATAAGTTAGTTAATTAACCCGATAATTTAAGTATTACTTTTGCTTTATTCTCCATTTCTTAATTTATAAGTTTCTCCCCACTTTAACATTGCATCATGAACTTGTTTTAAGCTTTCTCCTAGTTCTGTTAATGTATATTCAACCTTTGGTGGAACTTCTGCATATATTTTTCGACTAATTAAACCATTTTTTTCCATCGCTCTTAGGTGTTGTGTTAAGACCTTTTGTGATATGCCTTCTAATGATCTCTTTAACTCACCAAAACGTTTAGTTCCGGTTAATAAGTCACGCACAATTAATACTTTCCATTTGTCACCCATTAACATTAATGTTGTTTCAACCGGACAACGAGGTAAGATTTTATTCAATTGCATTTTTGATTATTCCTTAAAATTCAATAATAGTTTCTTAATGGTAACTATATTACTATTTAGTACCTACTTTACAATAGAAACCTATGGTATTAAGCTAAAAATATCACAAATTGTGATTGATATATCTACATAAACACCTTTCTTGGAAGGGAATAGACTTTTAATTTAAACAATACTAAAGGGGTAAAAGATGAAAATTGCTGTAATAGGTGCAAATGGTAAAGCAGGGACATTAATCGTAAAAGAAGCGCTTTTACGTGGTCATGACGTTACTGCGATAGTACGCAAACCTAGCCAAAATGTTATTCCTAAAGCTAAAATATTGGTAAAAGATCTATTTCAATTAACTTATGATGATTTAAAATCTTTTGATGTGATCGTTGATGCTTTTGGAACTTGGGCTCTTGAGTCTTTACCCTTGCACCAAACAAGTTTAAAACATCTAACCGATATATTAAGTAATAAACCTAATCGTCTGTTTGTTGTGGGTGGAGCGGGTAGCTTATATATTAACCCAGAACATACCCTTCGTTTGGCTGATTCTCCTGACTTCCCGGAAGAGTTTAAACCATTAGCCACTAATATGGCTAAAGCGTTAGATGAACTCAAAAAATGTGATGATGTGCAATGGACCTATTTGAGTCCTGCCATTGAATTTAATGCAGAAGGAGAAAGAACAGGACGTTATGTTACTGGTGGAGAACAAGTATTAATGAACAGTAAAGGTAAGAGTCAAATTAGTTATGCCGATTATGCCATTGCTGTAATTGATGAAGCTGAAAAAGCTAAACATATCAAACAACGATTTACTGTTGTAAGTGAGTAAATACAACTTAAAAATTCCCTTACATTATGAGTGATTAACATTCTTCATAATGTAAGGCGACTGTTTAAATCTTTAAAAATAGTATTGCAAATTTTAGTATCTTTTATATAACTGCTGTCCCCAAAGGACGATTTAGGGAAGAAGAACTTGTTATCATAGCTAATCTTTATATTAAAAATTATTATTAATCAAATTGTTAAAACTATTATTATTTAATATCATTTGTATAGATTGATTAATAAAGTTAATGCCAGTCGTTCAGAAAAAAGATTTTGCTCTTAATTTATAATAATTTCGAGTAAAATTAGCTCACGAGCCTAATTATGACGATAAATTAAAAGACTTCGGTAACGAAATTTTAATTTATTATTTAAAAATAAGTGGAATTATCAAAAGAGTAGGATAAATAAAATATATGAAAAAGACGTTTATTGCTTTAAGTGCATTATTATTTTCAGTAAGTTGTTTTGCAGTTGAAAAAGCAGCCCCATCAACTTCAACGGCTTCACAATCAACAACTCAGGTTACAACATTGGCACCAATTGAAATTGACAAGCAATATACTGTATTACCGACACAGCCATCACCAGAGAAAGAAGTCATTGAATTTTTTTCCTTTAATTGTCCTAGTTGTTATATGTTTGAAACAGAATTTCACGCATCGCAGGTTATAGAAAAAGCGTTGCCAGAAGGAATAAAAGTCAAACGTTACCATTTGGTAAATTTTGGACCATTGGCAATGGAATTATCTCAAGCATGGGCTGTAGCTAATGTTCTTAATATTCAGGATAAAGTATCAGATGCACTTTATAAAGCTGTACAAAAAGATCGTAAAATAAAATCTGTTGATGATATTAAAGCTGTATTTGCCACTTTAGGTATTAATCCTCAAGAATATGACAAAACTAAAGATAGTTTTTTAGTTAAAGCTTATATGGCACATCAAATTGATGCGTTCAATGAACTGAAACCTGTTTCTATTCCTACTATTATCGTCAATGGTAGATTTTTCATTAATCCACAAGAGCTTGATAATACTTCTGATGAAGCATTTGTTAAAGATTATGCTCGGGTTGCAGGATTTCTTTTCAATTTAGATCCTAACGTTAAGACAAAGATACAACCTGATAATACTCATTAATCAGCGCCAATTTGAGAGGTCATTTTGATCTCTCGGTTATCGCTAATTTCTAAGTTTGACAATACTACTAATTGTGGGAAAGCGTGCCGTAAAAATTGTGATAACATCGGTCTTAATGTGTGATTAACTAACAATACTGGTGGAGCGCCGATCGCATCTTGTTGATTGAGCGCTTGTTTAACTTGTTGAATAATGTGTTCAGCTAAACCAGGTTCCAAATTACTGGTATTTTGTAAAGCCTGTAGCAATAAACGTTCTAAGTTGCTATTTAAACCTATTACATTAATTGCCTCTGTTCCCGGAAACCACTGTTGTGTAATCACTCTACCTAGCGCGATCCTAACAATACTCAGTAATTGATAAGGATCATTTTGTACGGGTGCATGCTCACATATGGTTTCAATGATAGTTCGCATATCGCGTATTGAAACCTTTTCAGCAATCAAATTTTGCAGTATTTTATGAAAAGTGGTTAATGTGACGACGCCCGGAATAAAGTCCTCGACTAATTTAGGGATCTCTTGTTTAATGCGATCGAGTAACTCTTGTGTTTCTAAACGACCTAGTAGATCACTGGCAAATTGTTGCAGTAAATGGTTAAAATGCGTTGCAATCATGGTACTTGTATCAACCACGGTATAACCTAATATTTGCGCATGTTCTTTATCACTTTCATCTATCCATATTGCCGGTAAACCAAAGGCAGGTTCGGTAGTTGGAATACCTTCAATGACTTCTGTAACATTACCGGGATTAATGGCTAACCATTTGTTATTGATAATTTCACCCTTACCGATTTCCCCACCTTTAATAAACAGTTTATATTGATAAGGTGCTAATGAGAGATTATCACGAATGTGAACCTGAGGAGGTAAAAATCCCAGTGTTTGAGCAAATTTTTTACGTAAACTACGTATTCTACCTAGTAATTCACCATTTTGTGTTTGATCCACCATTGGAATAAGTCCGTATCCCACTTCCATCGCTAATATATCTTCAATATTCACATCTGACCAAGTTGCTTCAATGTTGGCAGGTGTCGTTGCTTGTATATTAGCTGGTTTAGTCGTTGATTTTTCTTCGATTTTCTTCTGTTTAGTTAGCCACCAGGATAATAGTGCTAAAATAGCGGTAAAAGTTAAAAAAACTAAATTTGGCATGCCCGGAATTAGACCAAGTAAACCGATAACTACTGCCGTTAAGATTAATACTTGCGGATTATTAAATAACTGACTGAGCATTTGCTCACTGATGTTGTCTTGAGAGGTTACGCGAGTAACTATAACGCCTGCTGCCGTTGAAATAATCAAAGATGGAATTTGCGCAACTAAGCCATCGCCAATAGTGAGTAAAACGTAAGTTTGACTGGCATCTGATAATGCCATGCCATGTTGCACCACACCAACTAATAATCCACCAATAATGGTAATGGCCATTATTAGTAATCCAGCAATTGCATCTCCGCGTACAAATTTACTTGCTCCATCCATTGAACCATAAAAATCAGCTTCTTGTGTGACTTCTGCTCGGCGAGCTTTAGCTTCATCTTCGCCAATTAGACCCGCATTAAGATCAGCATCAATCGCCATTTGTTTGCCCGGCATTCCATCTAAAGCAAAACGTGCGCCAACTTCCGCTATTCTTCCTGCCCCTTTGGTGATTACCATAAAGTTAATAATGACTAAAATAATAAATACTACAATACCTATGGCAAAGTTCCCACCGACAAGAAAGTGACCAAATGCTTCAATCACCCGACCAGCAGCATCACTACCCGTATGGCCTTTGAGTAATACAACGCGAGTAGAAGCTACATTCAAAGATAAGCGTAATAAAGTGGCAAACAATAAAACAGTAGGAAACGCGGCAAAATCAAGCACGCGTTTGGTAAATAGCGCCACAATTAAAATAATAATCGATAAGGCAATATTAAAGGTAAAAAACAGATCCAAAATAAATGCCGGTAAAGGCAGTACCATCATTGATAAAATTAATAGAATAAGCATTGGGCCAGCTAGAATCTGATAATGGCCTTTTTTTAAGGTATTAATTGATAGTAATGTGAGTAATTTGGATTTAAACATAAGATCAGTTATTGCCTTTATTTATTTCAGATAATGATTCAGGTATTGGTAAATTGCTCGGTGTTATAGGTTTATCTCCGCCATGTTTATACCAATGTTTTAATTGATATACCCAAGCTAAAATTTGTGCAACAGCGGTATATAATTCTGTCGGAATGGTTTCACCTATTTCGCCATGCCGATATAAAGCACGTGCTAGCGGTGGTGCTTCTAATTGTGGAATATTATGTTCATTGGCGATTTCTTTAATGCGTAGCGCTATTTTATTGGTTCCTTTTGCCAATAATTTAGGGGCAATCATGGTTTTTTCATCATATTGTAAAGCTACAGCATAATGGGTTGGATTGGTTATAATCACGTTTGCTTTAGTCACGTCTTTCATCATCCGTCGCCTTGCAATTGCTTGTTGCATTTGACGAATACGACCTTTGATTTGCGGATTTCCTTCCTGCTCTTTAAATTCATCTTTTACTTCCTGTTTAGTCATTTTTAATTTTTTAAAATTACTCCATATTTGATAAAAAATATCAAAACCAACCATGGGAATTAATGACATAACACTTAAGATTCCACAAACAATGAGCAGTTGCATTGTTTTGGCTAATGCATTATTGAAATACATGTTAGGTAATGAGAGTAGACTGGAAAAATGGTTAATTAGGAAAACTAAAACCACTGAAGAAATAAGAACAACTTTGAGTACGCTTTTTAATAATTCGGCAAAAATTCTGGTACTAAACATTCTTGAAAAACCACTGATAGGGTTTAATTTTTTAAAATTTGGTTTGATTGATTGCAGACTAAATAAAAGTCCACCAATACATAAAGGGGCAATGATAGCGATAATAACTAACCCGAAAAAAAAGGGGAAAATAGACCAAAAACCAGTGGTAACAAAATTAACCAAATTAAAGATAATTGCCTTATCATCACCTATTCTAGGTGAAACACGCATAGCTGATTGTATAATTGTTATTAAGTTGGAAACTAAATTAGCGCCCATAAACCAAAACAGAGTGAAACCTATCAGTAAAAGCACCAATGAAGTTAACTCTCGCGAGCGCGGAATTTGACCCTTTTCTCTAGCTTTTTTTATTTTGCTATCGGAGGGGCGTTCACTTTTATCTACATCACTATCGTTAGCCATGATGGGATTAAATAAAATTATACGGTGTAATTAAGGTTTATCATACTTGACAGTATGAACTTAACTCTTAAAAGTTATTGGCGAGAAAAGACGATATTTTAAGGGGTATTTATCTCGTTAATAACAGACTTATACCAATATTAATTAAACTTTAGCTCGTTTAGATGAAATAATTTCTGCTTGTTGATAACCATTATTTGTATAAATCACCGGATTATTTAGATTTTTTAAATGATTAATTGCTTGTTGAGTTTTATCCATGCGATTTTGGATAATTAAACCGTTATCTCGATTTATTTTTGCCAATAATTTAGTCGTATCGGTTATTGATTGCCACTGTGTCGCCAGTATTGGATCTTCGTTATAAGGTGATTGAATATTATATTGTTTACTTATTGATATTCGTCTTTCATCAAGTAATTTTAATTGGATCAGCAATTGATTTTTTTTATTTATGATTTCATTTAATTGACTAATTAAACTGTTTTCGATCAATAGTTGTTGTTCGCTCTGTAAAATTTCTGAAAGCGCTTGTAACATTGCTGTTATTTTTTTTAAAGTACTATCCAGTTCTAACATTAATTATTCCCTTTCAACTCTGAATTATTTTTCAATGTTTTGAAGTATTTGATTAATTAGTTCATCTGCAATTTTATGAGAATTAATCACTAATTTACCATCTGAAATAGCTTGTTTTATTTGTGTAATTTTCTCAAGGTTAATATCATTTTCACTAGACTGTAATAACGTCATTGTTTTTTGACTTAAACTTACATTAGAACCGATATTTGCGTTATTTTTTGCCGGCGCCGGTGAAGCTTGTTTTTTTTGTTCACTTATCACGTTTCGATTAGGTAAGCTTGCGATTGTGGTCACTGATTTTGTGGCTTCGATACTCATAAAATTCCTTTGATCTAATTTATGATTTAAAATGATATGCTTAGTTTAATTATCGGCAAAAATTGCAAAATCATTAATTTTATTTATTGAAAAATTAATACACCTTGATTGGTCACCGTACCTTCAAGAACATTACCCGAATTAAGCCTGACATTAATACGATCATCTAATATTGCATTATTAAGAGTTTTGCCATTAGTAACGATTTGATAACCTTCACCGTTAATAATCACTTTAACCATTTGTCCGGCTTTAACATACCAATTTTTTTGTAGCATGGCAGTTTTTATCGGTTCTTCACGATTAATATTACGTAAAGCAATATGATTAATTACTTGTTGTTTATCTAATATAACGGTAGCCGGTAATGTATCAAGCCGACCTGATTGTAAGCGAATATGTTGATCTGTAATGACTGTACCTGCACTAATCGTCTGATTGGCAACAATATAGCTGCCTATTACAGTCACATTTAACTGTATAAATTTTGTTTTATTTTCACATTTTGCGCTAATGGTTACATTGCCCGATATTTTTTTCTTATTAAGTATCGTTAATATAGGGTTATCGCAACTCAATTTAGGTTTAGGGGCTGTATAAGTAATAGTTACATCATCTATTTTTTGGGTAAATTGTTGAGAGATTAAATGATGAATTTGCTCGTCAAGTGAGTTAGCCATAGCTTGATTCCAACCAGCTAGCATACAAATTAATATCGTTAATCTTACGATAGTAGTCATGTTTACCTGTTTTTAAGATTATTTGTAAAAGGATTCTACTGTATGAGTAAATTGATTGAATGTTGAAATAAGGACAATTTTTGTCGTTATTTATACGATGATTTTTTTTTGATTAACTTAAAATCCTAACTATCCCAAAAAGTGAGATGATTTTATGTTAGACAAATTAGATACACTGATTAATTTTCATCAACAAGCATTAAATATACGTGATCAACGACAAAAAATACTATCAGCAAATATTGCCAATAGTGATACACCTAATTATCAAGCACGAGATATTGATTTTAATGCTGAATTAATTAAAGCACTTAAAAAAGAAAATAGCGTTAATAATGTCAAACTTAATATCACTTCAAATCGTCATATTCAGACAACAAGTCAAATAACCAGTAATCAAAATCTACTTTACCGAATTCCTTATCAAGTTGCGGCAGATGGCAATACGGTGGAAATGGATCAAGAACGTACCGCTTTTATTGATAACAGTATTCACTACCAAAGTAATTTAACATTTTTAGGCGAACAATTTAAAAATGTGATGTCGGTATTACAGCAAGGATAATCATAATGAGCTTTTCTATTTTTGCAATTTCGGGTTCGGCATTAATGGCACAGACGCAACGAATGAATGTCAGTGCGAGTAATTTAGCTAATGCTGATAGCGTAACAAGTACTTCTGGTGAGGCTTATCGAGCTAAGCAGGTTATCTTTCAAGTGGATGATAATGGTTACCAAAATAGTGTGGCAGGCGTTAAAGTTGCACAAGTTATTGAAGATCCTTCTCCTATGAATTTAGTTTATGAACCTAATCACCCATTGGCTGATGAAAGAGGTTACATTCAAAAACCAAATGTTGATGTAGTAGCCGAAATGGTCAATACCATTTCAGCATCACGAAGTTATCAGGCGAATGTAGAAGTGATCAACACCGTAAAAAGTTTAATGTTAAAAACATTAACATTAGGACAATAATCAGGAGGATTTTATGGGTGTTGCTAATGTGCCAGTTTCAGAATTTTCTGAGATAAAAAGTCCAAAAACGACTCAAAAGGCATCATCGGACGGAAATTCTAGCAAAGAGTTACAAGATAATTTTTTGACGTTATTAATTGCACAAATGAAAAACCAAGATCCGACTAACCCAATGGATAATAGCCAATTAACTTCTCAGTTAGCCCAAATCAATACATTAGCGGGTATTGAAAGACTTAATACTACATTAGGTATGGTTTCAGGGCAAATTGACGATAGTTTATCGGTAAACGCCAGCAATATGATTGGTAAAGGTGTCATGGTCCCTGGTAATAAAATTTTAGTTGCGACAGCTGAACAAGAGGGTACGGATGCCGAAGCTGAAACTATCACAACACCATTTGGATTTGAATTAGTCCGTGATGCTGATTCGGTCATTATTACTATTCAGGATGAAAATGGCAATGTGGTGCGAGAGGTCGATCTCGGTTCGATTCCTGCTGGGGTCAGTTCATTTACTTGGGATGGGATACTTAATGACGGTACCGTAGCCCCTGACGGTAGTTATACGTTTACGGTTAACGCTAGTTATGATGGGCAGAAAGTATCATCTACATCATTAGCCTATTCAGTAGTATATGGTGTAATTAATAGTAAAGTTAATAATAAGGTATTACTTGATTTAGGAGTACTTGGCTCAATAAGTATTGACGAAGTACGTCAAATTCTTTAAAGGAGATAAAATTCATATGGGATTCTCTCAAGCAATAAGTGGTATGAATGCCGCATCAAAACAATTGGATGTTATTGGCAACAATATTGCCAATTCAGCAACAGTCGGATTTAAAAGTGCCAGTATCTCTTTTGCCGATATGTATGCCGGTTCAAAAGTAGGGATGGGCGTTAAAGTTGCCGCGGTAATGCAAAATTTTAATGACGGAACCACTACAACGACAAATAACAGCTTAGATGTTGCTATTTCTGGCAATGGTTTTTTTCGTTTAGTTGATAGCAACGGGCAAGTTTACTATACACGTAATGGTCAATTTCAGTTAGATTCAGAAAGAAACATTATTTCGGCTGACGGTTTTCATTTAACGGGATATCTTGCCACAGGCACACCACCTACAATACAGCAAGGTACTGCGCCTGGCCCATTAAAAATCTCACAAGAAATGTTAAATGCATCCGCTACCACCAAAGCATCGTTACAGACCAATTTAAATTCAAATAGTCAGATCCCTGAAAAACAACCAGTTAATTCACTTGATGCAGATACTTTCAACTATTCAACAACGATTACCACTTATGATTCTTTGGGTAATCAACGAAATATTCAACTGTTTTATGTAAAAACAGCAGATAATCAATGGGATGTTCACTACCTTGATAGTAGTGATCCTAATGGTGCTTTAACAAAAGTTGGTCAAATGGAGTTCGATGCTTCTGGTAAATTGATTAGTGATCCTGAAATGACCATTAATATTAAGGGCATAAATGGCTCTGCCGATAATACTTTTACTTTATCTTTAGCTAATAGTTCACAACAAAATATGGGTAAAGAAATAGGTAGTATAAAAACGCCTGTTGTAAATGGATATGCGCCCGGAGATTTAGTTGGCTATAGTATTAATGATGACGGTTCAATTTATGGTATCTACTCTAACCAACAAACCATGTTATTAGGTCAAATTGCCATGGCAGATTTCGCCAATGTAAATGGATTAGAGTCGGCAGGAAATAACAATTGGCGATCAACGATTAATTCAGGTGCAGAAGTATTGGGTACGGCTAACTCAGGTACATTAGGTTCATTAACTAATGGAGCGGTAGAGTCATCAAATGTTGATATGAGTCAAGAGTTAGTCAATATGATTGTGGCTCAGCGTAATTATCAATCTAATTCGCAAACCATTAAAACCCAAGATCAAATTCTCAACACATTAGTAAATTTACGTTAACTTAAGGATAACCAATGGATCGTGTTATTTATACCGCTATGTCAGCAGCCAGTCAGGTACTGAATCGACAGTCAATTACTACAAATAATCTATCTAATGTATCAACGGTTGGATTTAGAGCGCAATTGACAGCGATGAAAGCTGTTCCTGTAATAGGAAATGACATGCCAACACGGACAATGGTAACAGCAACAACACCAACATTTGATACAACGCTAGGGGCATTTAATTATACCGGGCGAGAGTTGGATGTTGCTTTAACTGAGGATAATTGGCTAGCAATACAGTTAGCCGATGGTAGCGAGGCTTATACTCGCAATGGAGCCATTCAAATTGATGAAGATGGCACCTTAAATATTCAAGGATATCCTTTAATTGGTGATAATGGAATTTTAACTGTACCACAACGATCTCAAGTCAGTGTTAGCAGTGACGGAACATTGACCGCTTTAGGGGCAGGGGATAAACCGACAACCATTGCTCAAGTTGGCAAAATAAAACGAGTACAACTAAAACGCGATGAAATAGTGCGCGGTGATAATGGATTTTTTCAATTAACTGAAGAAACCCGTAATACACGTGGTACGGTATTACCCGATAACCCTAAAGCAATAGTCATGTCTGGTGTATTAGAAGGCAGTAATGTTAATCCGGTTTCTGCAATGGTTGATTTAATCAGTCATTCTCGCCAATTCGAAATGCAGATGAAAGAAATCATTACAGCCGATGAAAATGCCCAAAAAGCGAATCAAATTTTATCATTAACTTAAGTAGGAAGAACGATGATTAAATCATTATGGATTGCCAAAACTGGATTATCGGCACAACAAATGAATATGGATGTCATTTCCAATAACTTAGCCAATGTGAGTACCAGTGGTTTTAAACGGCAAAGAGCAGTATTTGAAGATTTATTGTATCAAACCATTCGTCAACCAGGAGCGCAATCTTCAGAACAAACAACTTTACCTTCTGGATTACAAATTGGAACAGGAGTTCGTCCAGTTGCTACTGAACGGGTTCATAGCCAAGGAAATTTGGAATTAACGGATAATAGTAATGATGTCGCCATTAATGGACAAGGCTTTTTTCAAGTCTTATTACCTGACGGAACACAAGCTTATACTCGAAGCGGTACGTTTCAGGTCAATCAAAATGGTCAATTGGTTACTGCAGCAGGTTATGAAATCCAGCCAACCATTAATATACCCTCTAATGCGATAAAGATGACGGTTGCGCGAGATGGCATCGTTAATGTGACCTTAGCTAATCAATCGACTCAAGTACAAGTCGGTCAATTAACATTACATACTTTTATTAATGATGCTGGTTTGGAAAGTATGGGTGAAAACCTTTATTTAGAGACAGAAAGTTCCGGCGCACCTACCGAAAACACACCTGGATTAAATGGTGCAGGTTTGTTATATCAAGGTTATACCGAAACTTCTAACGTTAATGTCGCAGAAGAATTGGTCAATATGATTCAGGTTCAGCGAGCTTATGAAATCAACAGTAAAGCGATTTCTGCTTCTGACCAAATGTTACAACGATTAAATCAGCTATAAATTTAACAATATGTTAGGTGTAATGAGATATTTTTGTATTTTATTGGTATTGATTTTATGTGGTTGTGCGCAACTACCCAAAAAAGCCTTAGTTGAAGGTCAAACCAGTGTTGTCCCTCAAATGCCTGAAATCGTCAATGCTAATGGTTCCATTTTTCAATCGGTACAACCAAGTAGTTTTGGTTATCAGCCTATGTTTGAAGATCGCCGTCCACGTAATATTGGTGATGTATTAACTATCGTATTACAAGAAAATGTGAGTGCCAGCAAAAGTTCATCTGTTAATGCCGGACGTAACGGAAGTGCCAATATTGGCGTAAAAGCCGTACCCACTTTTCTTGACGGTTTGGTCGGTCGAGGCAAAGTAGATACAGATATTTCCGGTGAAAATGATTTTAAAGGATCTGGGGGAGCTAATGCTAAAAATACCTTTAGTGGCACCATAACTGTTACCGTGCAAGATGTCATGATTAACGGCAATTTAAAAGTCATTGGTGAAAAACAGATTGCGATTAATCAAGGCACAGAATTTATTCGCTTTTCCGGAGTGGTCAATCCAAGAACAATTAGTGGTAATAATACGGTAATTTCCACACAAGTTGCTGATGCTCGTATTGAATATGTCGGTAATGGTTATATTGATGAAGCGCAAACAATGGGTTGGTTACAACGTCTATTTTTGAATCTTTCACCTTTTTAAAGAGTATGTCTATGTTAAAAAAATGGCGTATATTTATCTGCTTTATTTTGATAATACTGGTTGTACCAATAAGTCATGCTGAACGTATTCGTGATTTAGTTACGATTCAAGGTGTAAGAGAAAATGCTCTTGTTGGTTATGGTATTGTAGTTGGCCTTGATGGAACAGGAGATCAAACATCACAAACACCTTTTACAATTCAAAGTATTACTAATATGTTATCGCAATTAGGTATAACTGTTCCGTCTGGCAGTAATATGCAATTAAAAAATGTTGCTGCAGTTATGGTAACTGCCAAGTTACCGTCTTTTGCTCGTGTAGGGCAACAAGTAGATGTAGTTGTCTCTTCTTTAGGTAATGCCAAAAGTTTACGTGGTGGTACGCTCATTATGACGCCATTAAAAGGAACAGATAATCAAGTCTATGCTATTGCACAAGGAAATCTCTTTGTTGGCGGTATGGGGGCTAGTGCTAATGGAGGTAGTAGTGTCACTATTAATCAAATGGCTGGTGCAACTATACCTAGTGGGGCGACAATTGAACGAGAGTTAGCCACAAGTTTAGATAAACAAAATGTTATACATTTGCATTTAAATCAATTCGATTTTACCCAAGCATTAAAAATATCGGAAGCGATTAATAAATTACAAAAAAATAGTGCTACGGCATTAGATGGCATGACCATTGCTTTAAAAATGCCAAAGGAAAGCAATGATCGGGTACAGTTTTTATCACGAATACAAAATCTCAATATTGCAAGTACACCAATGTCAGCAAAAGTGGTAATCAATACCCGAACAGGTGTAGTTGTGATGAATCAAAAGGTTAAATTAGATAATTGCGCTGTCGCACATGGAAATTTATCAATCATTGTTAATAATAAATTAACGGTCAGCCAACCGAATACCCCATTGGCAGGGGGAGAAACGGTAGTGATACCTGAGAGTCAAGTTAGTATAGAGCAACAAGGTGGCGCGCTTCATAATGTACCGTCTGGCGCAGATTTAAATCACGTTATTAATTCATTAAATTCACTTGGAGCTAACCCAACCGAATTAATGTCGATACTTGAAGCACTGAAAACCGCAGGTTGTTTACATGCTACCTTAGAAACAATCTAATCGAAAAGAAGATATTATATGCGTAATATAATTGGTCAATCGTTAAACCGCTTTGCTTATGATTTAACGGGTCTTAATCAATTAAAACAACATGCAGCTAAAGGCTCTACCGAGAGCGTTGAACAAGTAGCACAACAATTTGAATCATTATTTATTAATATGATGATGCAAAGTATGCGTAAAGCTGTGCCAGAAGGTGGTTTATTTAATCAAACCTCATCTCAATTATTTACAGCAATGTTTGATCAACAAATTGCGCAACAAGCTGCAGGAAAGGGATTGGGATTAGCTGATATTATCACCAAACAATTAACGGCTAATGTCTCATCGCAAACCAATATACAAGCTCAATCACATGCAAATAATTCCCAGCAGAATCTTCATTTAGCTAAATCTTTGTTTGGTAAAGCATCTTCTAATCTTACGCCTCAAGCGTTAGGACAAATGCTTTATCGCAATAATAATGAAACATCTTTACAGCAAAGTAAAAGTTTACCAAAGTTAACAACCGATGACACGATTGAAGAAGATTATGTAACAGAATTTGTTAAAGATTGGTTGGAGCCAGCAAAGCAAGCTGCTAAAAAATCAGGTATTCCATACGAAGTCATTATTGCACAAGCAGCACTAGAAACAGGGTGGGGGCAAAAGCAAATCAAAACAGAGAATAATCAGTCAAGTCATAATTACTTTGGTATAAAATCCACTTCATCATGGCAAGGCCGTTCTACTCGCTTAACCACTCAAGAATATATCAATAATACCATGATTAAAATTCAGGATGAGTTTAAAGTCTACAATAGCAAACAACATGCTTTAACTGATTATCTTAATTTATTAACGAAAAATCCTCGTTATCGTGGTGTTGTCAAAGCTCCTGATGCCAGAACTGCTGCCAAAGAGTTACAAGCAGCGCATTATGCAACAGACCCAGAATACAGTAATAAACTTATCCAAATTATTAATCGTATTGAACAAATTGCCAAAAACAACCACATGATCAATGCATCTGGTTTTAAGCAAATTGCATTTAATTGATAATAAAAAATAATAAATAGGAATAACCCCACCTTTTCTTTTAACAAAATTTAAAGGAAATTAATGCAGTGTCAAAGTGGGCATGTCAGGTTAGGTTTGAGCTAGTACAATTAATTTTATATTGCATATTATTTGTATCTATTACACCCTTATACTATTTAGCTAACTCTTTTTCGATAATATTTATGTCTTGTTTTAATTGTTTTATCTCACATAAAGTAAGCTCACTATAATCAAGATATGGAAATAAGTAACCGTTACCTATCAAAGTATTTTTATCTAAACATAATTTATCCCGTTTCTTTTTGAGTGGAGTAAATAAATTTTTAGTTGTATTAGCTTTTTGGGCTAGTTGTCCGGTTTTCTGTTTTAATTGCTTGAGATAATAACGATAAACATCTTCTTCATTACAATCATCTTCAGAGGGATCTCTTAAGCACTTATCAAATTGCCCTTTTTTATAATGTTCGTCTCTATAGGGATTGGGTAATACCGTCAAATTATCAGGATAGGTAATTTGATAGCGGCTTTCATATATCTGAACTAAATTAAATTTTAAGTTTTTTTCATCAATTTTATAATGCATCCATAATTGAGGGAAGATCCCATCATCCATTGCGATTAAGGATAAAGTATAAATATCGCCACTGGGTGCGATATAGTAATATTGATCACCAACTGAAAGTAAAGTAGTTTCATTATTAAAACCATTAGCCAGGATTATTTTATCTTTAACTTCATTATTTTTGATTAGGGATAAAATTAATTTTTCACCAGTATACTCATCGCCATTTGAATATTCATTCACATCTTCTTTATAGCGATAACTCTCTTTATTTAATTCTAGTTTTAAATCATCTTTTTGATATATCACCGTTTTTTTATCAATCAAGTGATTCACATTACTAAAATAAGAACTAAAATTATAATATAACGGACAACGTTTATTTACTTCAACTTGCTTTGAGTAATCCAGTTCTGGGTAGTTTAAGGGAAAAGTACAATCTTGTTCTAATTTTTGCATATCTATTTTACTGAAAAATGGATCTCCACGATATTTTTCATCTATATCAAAGGATTGGCTATAACAATATGTACTAAATAAAGAAAAAATAATGCCAATATAAAATGAATATTTCATAAGTTATTCCTTAATCTCTTCAAAATACAAATTTAATTAATTTTATATTGCACATTATTTGTATCTATTCCCTCCTGTACTATTTAGCTAACTCTTTTTTGACACTATTTATATCTTGCTTTAATTGTTTTATCTCACATAAAATCAGCTCATTACGATTGAGATTAGGAAATAAATCATCGTTATCTAACAGATTATTTTTATTTAAACATAATTTATCTCGTTTTTTTTTGAGTGGAGTAAATAAATTTTTAGTTGTATTAGCTTTTTGAACAAGTTGCCCTGCTTTCTGTTTTAATTGCTGGAGATTATAAAGATAAATATCTTCTAAATTACAACCCTCTTCGGATTCATTTTTTAGGCACCTCTCAAATTGACCTTTTTGATAATATCCCTCTTTATCGGGATTGGGAAATACCGTTAAATTATCAGGAAGGGTAATTTGATAGCGATATTTATATATCTGAACTAAATTGAATTTTAAACGTTTCTCATCAATTTTATAATGTATCCATATTTGAGGAACGATTCCATTATCCATTTCCATAAAAGATAAAGTATAAATATCACCACTGGGTGCGATATAGTAATATTGATAACCAACTGAAAGTAAAGTAGTTTCATTAGAAAAACCATTGGCTAGGATTATTTTATCTTTAATTTCATTATTTTTGATTAAAGATAAAATCAATTTAGAACCAGAATAAATACCATCCTCCTGTGTATAATTAAAATTTTCTTTATTTAATTCTAGTATTAAATCATTTTTTTGATATATCACCGTTTTTTTATCAATCAAGTTATGCAAATCAAAATTAAAGTTATGTAACCAACAACGTTTATCTATTTCAGCTTGTTTTGAAGCATCAAGTTCTTCGTAGTTTAAAGGAAGTGTACAATCTTGTTCTAATTTTTGCATATCTAGTTTAC
>NZ_LZGM01000090.1 GCF_001690195.1 Gilliamella sp. wkB108
TTCGCATTTAGATGTTGAATTCAGCCTATAATTTATACTTAAACGTATAGCTTACCTGAAACATCTTTACAAAAATTGCAAGTCATTATCTTTTCATTCACTAAATAGTGCTAAGTAGATTAATTTGCATCAATATCAGACAGAAATCCAAATTACCTGTAGGTAGATTGATGCCCAATGGATTGTAAAAGGTTAATTAGCAACGAAGGCAATCATAAAAAAATCACTATTTTTATCGAGATATTGGGATTGACTACGGCGATTCACATCAACTTTATTTTACTCAAATATAAACATAATATTTTTTGATAGTATGTCATTTAAAACATCTATATCTCGTAACGTTTCATTAAAAACAGATATGATCTATAAGGTTATTTTTAAGCTATGTTATTGTTTTTTTTTATTAAATAAAAAGAAGTTGTTAACTTAAATTTTATATTAATTATTTACATTTCTTAACAAATCTCATTTACATACAATTGCATAATATTAATATCATACTTATACTGTTTTGCGTCTCTCTTGGCATTGTAATAACAAATTATTCAATAATAATATAACCACATATTTATACAAAAGGCTGATAGTATGTTAAAAAGGATATGTTTAGAAGCCAGGCAACCGAGCAGTATTAAAGTGCCGGTAATTTTAGGAAGACAATTTTCAGTATCAATCTTTCCCTATTCATCAATACGTTCTTATGTAGCAATAAATTCTCATTCCAAAATAAAAGTATCAAAATTTATCAGGCCATTATTAAAACCGCTATTACTCAGTGTAAGTTTTCTATTAGCTATAAATAGCGCTTATGGATTAAATGCTCGTACAGCTAAAACTATTAATGGCGAACCTCCCTATTTAACCTTTGATGGTGGGGTAACTAAAGTCAACGATGCCAGTACATTGTTAAGTATCACGTTATCAGACGGCAATGAAATTAAAGCTACTGACGATACGTCATCTTTAGATAAACCAATTGAGTTACCAAATGGGGAAGAGACTTTTTCTACAGTAAAAACGGTAGTGCCGTTTCCAGCTAATAATAATCGTTACCCCTCCTATTATATGAATAATATAATTGGTCCTAATAATTATTGGGGAGACGCGGATGGTGATACTTATGACAATATTACAGGGGCTGTCTCCGTAAGATGGAAAGATAAGGATGATAGAGATATAACTATGGATGTAGGAGATAACCCAAATGGGGCTATAAATTTTTGCGATGCACCGTACAAGTTAACCGTAATGGTGGGGCCGGGTCAATTTAGTACCAAATATGGAGATCCTAAAATTAGTGGATATAACGTTAGTTCTCATACTTATTACATCGTTCCTAATAAAGCAGAAGCAGGGCGAGTATGTTTCGCGGAACCAAATTTGAGCATGCAATATGATTGGGATAATAGAAATTTTGTAACAGGATTAGGTTTTAGGGTTACCAAACCTGCCAATAGTGGTAATTATTGGGGAGCAAATTCGGTAAATAATAATAATTTCCCTACTACCGGAGCTCACGGATTAAACTTTTATTTGATCACTAATGGCATCACTCCTGCTGAGGTCGTCGCTATTAATGGCAGTCAAGTAACTGCATCAGGCAGTAATGTTCATTTAACCCTAACTGCAACAGAGACCCCTCAGTGGAGACGTGGTGACGGTCCAACCTCTGCTGGAGGACCAATAATTAGTACAGGATGGTATGGTCCATTTCCACCTGTACCAGCAGTAAAGGTACAGTTATCTGGTCCTAGGTATTCCTCTGGCGATAAAAGCTTTAGTCCTGTGACATTTAAGCTTTATGCTGATAGCAGTAGGAAAAAGTTATTGTATGAATTTCGCTTAATGCGTTGGTATATAGCACAGCCCGGAAAATCTTATCCTGGTTCAAAAACAGGGAATGGTCTAGATGGTCAAGCTCAGGCGAGATCTTATTGTGAGAGTTTTGGTTATCGATTACCAAATGTTAATGATTACACCAATGCGAACCAACCTAATTTTGGTTGGCGAGAAGGTTTTATTGACGGTAGTGAATCCGCTGGAGATAGCTATAAGCGTAAATTAAGTTACCTTGAGACTCCTACAAAGTGGCAAGGTGGAATATTAAATGAATGGGGATGTTTAACAAATACTGAATTTTCAGCTGATGTTGCCGTGCTTGGAACCCGATATAGGTGCAGTGGTTATCCGGACAGTGATTGGGATAGATATCGTTCATATTGGACCAACAGTGTAGCCACGAATCCAAGTAGTATCCAAAATGGTTATGCTTTGTTAGTTAATTCATCTTATGGCAATATTAATTACTATTCTCAAGATAACTATTTTGATTATCGGGCGGTATGTGTCAAACCTTAAAATAATGAAGAAATTGACAGCTAGAGTGAAGTAAAATTTTTGTGCTAGCTTATTTTAAGTTAGCCGGTTTTTCATAGTAAATAGCCCATTTTTGTTAATCAGATAAAGATATGTTGGCAAAAAGGGGCTTTTTGATAATAGTAAAAATAAAAAATGCCTCAAAATACAGTGTTTGAGAGTACGTCAGGTTCCGATCATTTTTTATGTAAAAAAGCGATTAGCACTAAAAATAATTAAAAGCATGCTACACAGGAGCGATTTTATAGCAATCTTTTTATTATTCTATCTACTTTAATTCGGCTTAATCGTTTAATTAGTTTGTGAACATGCTTCGGATAAAATTGGCTAGCCTGAATTTGTTGAAAATGGGTTACCAAGGTAGTTTTTTCACGAATAGTATTAAGCTCTTTTGTGAATTGATTTTGTAACTCTTGTTTAGGGTCGTGAACCAAAATACCATTTTCAAGATCTAATCGCCAAGCTCTAGGATTAAGGTTATTACCGGTAATTAGTACCCATTGATCATCAATCCAGATACCTTTCAAATGATAAGTTTGATCTGCGTCTTTCCATAATCGAATAATAAGTTGCTCTTTATCGACAAATGATTGTAATCGTTCAATAAATTTTCTTAAGTTGATTTCATATAAATAGGGTAATCCACCAGAGATGTTAAACGGTTGGTCTTCGGGAATAAAGAAATCGTTAGCTTCTTTATCGCCAATTATGATCTCAACCTGACGACCTTTACGAAGTAATCGAATAATATCGCGCACTAAGATATTAGGTAGATTAAAATAAGGTGTACAAAATACTATTTTTTGTTGGGTTGAGTTAATTAAATGATGAATAATTTTATTCAGCGCATTATTACGTCCAAGACCAGCAATTGGTGCTACCGATAATGTATCGTTATCCGCATTACTGGTATATTGATAATTAACATCTTGAAGATGTTGGCGCAATGATCTAATTTCATTTTTAATCTGTTTTCGACTTTTGTGCTTTTCAACATCGAGTCTTTGTAATCCGTCCAATGGTAAAAAGTTGTTATCCACATATGATACCATGCTATCAGCTAAAACTTTATTTTTAATAAAGTGATAACGATCGTAACGGTATTTATCAAGTTTGTGTAAATAAACATTATTAATACTTGCACCACTGTAAATGACGGTGTTATCAATGATATAGCCTTTAAGATGTAATACGCCAAGCACTTCACGGCGGTTAATAGGTACACCATAAATAGGAATATCTATATCAGGGTGCTGTTGTTTTAATTGGTAATAATAACGGGCATTAGTTTGCGTTTTATCTTCACCAATACGACCACGTTGCGCTCTGTGCCAGTCCATAAATATTTTAATGTCTATATTCGGCCACTGTTGTTTAATTTGATAAAGTGCATCAAGTATTTCTTTTCCGGCTTCATCTTTTTCTAAATAGAGCGCAACAATATAGATTCGTTGTTGTGCTTTATAAATATGATCTAAAAGCGCCAAACGATAAGCTTCAGGTTCATATACAATATGATATTGATCTGCGTTTTGCTGAATTTTTCCTAATTCATCAAGATGCTTTTGGTGATTATATTTTATAAATGGTATTCGCATGATTCATTTATCATCGTAACTAATTTAGTTGGTAGAATAACATAATTTACACTAGAAAATAACACTCCCTTTATAACATTGGCGTTATTTTAATTAACTTAATAAAATATATATATTAAAAATGGCTTTATTTGTGATCAAAGCTATATCAAGATTGTTCATTGATCCAAGTTTGAATTAACTTATAAGCCAGAGCGAGTACCACAGGTCCGATAAATAATCCCATAATACCAAAACCAAGAAGCCCACCAATCACACCAAATAAAATAAGTAAGAATGGTAAGTCAGCCCCTTTTTTAATTAAAAAGGCTCGCATTACACTATCAAGAGTGGTTAAAACGACAGCCACAACAATAAGTATTATACCCGACGTGGTGTGACCGTCCCAGAATTGCCAAATAATGCAACCTAACATGACTATGACCGGTCCAATTTGTGCAACACAACAGATAAATAAAATCAGTGTTAAAATTCCAGGGAATGGCATATTGGTCAATATAAAACTTAATCCACCAATTAATGCCAATGTAATGGCGGTCACAACAACACCCAATGCTACGGCACGGATTGATTGTCCGGCTAAAGTTACGGTTGTTGCTCCATATTGTTTAGATAGACGGTTAGCAAATAGGTAAACATATTTAGTAATACTTTCACCTTTTAAAAATAGTAGCAGGCTGAAAATAATCATGACCCCACCATGGAAGATAAATAGACCGATGTTAGTTGCTTGTTCTAACAACCATCCTATCACTGTGCCAATATAAGGTTGAATGCTGGTGATTAAATCAGATCCGTCGGTTTTAATCAGTTCTAACCATTTTTGATGTAACTCAGTACCAAACATAGGTATGTTATTTAACCAGTCAAAAGTTGGTAGTTCTTTAGATTGAAGGGTTTTTGCCCATTCAATAAGGTAATGACCATTTTGAGCAACACTGCTAATAATTAGAAAAAAAGGAATGACACACACCAATGATAGTATTAACGTCATTACTAGCAATGATAACCATCGTTTGTTAAACAGTCGTTGTTGTATATTTATCATTAATGGCCAAGTGGTTATCACTACCATTACAGCCCAGAAAAAGCCAAATAAAAAAGCTTCTACAACACGGTAAGTAAGAATTATAAGTAAACCAATCAGTAAAAGATTTAAAATTAATTTTAATAAATCGTAAGTATTTTTTTCGGCTGGCATTATTTGACCGTATTAATTAAATTCAATAGTGGTATTATACCCACTCTCATTTAAAAATCATATAACGTAATGTTAATGATAACGAAGTTTAACGGAGGCATAAAATGAAAAAATTACTGTTATTAACGTTGATGAGCGTTGTATTAAGCGCTTGTGCGAAAAGCCCAAATGTACCTGTCACTAATCAAAAGTTAAGTGAAATAGCACCTTATCCTGAGGCAAAAGTGGGTTATACTCGTTATACAATTCATCTTCCCGCCTTATCAGATGAGAGTAATGCCCGTGTCGAAGTATTAATTGGTAAAAATATGAATGTGGATTGTAACGCGCATAGTTTATCTGGCAAAGTGGTGCAAAAAGAGTTAAAAGGTTGGGGATATTCATATTATGTAGTGGATAAAGTTGGTGATGGTGTGTCAACTTTAATGGCTTGTCCTGACAATGCAACACAAAAGCAATTTGTTACCATTCATCACAATTTAGGTTTGTTAGATTATAACAGTCGATTACCGATTGTCTTTTATGTACCAAGTGAGTTAACTATTCAATATCGTATTTGGCAACCTCATACCAAAACCTCACAAGCCAACGCCGAATAAAATTATCAAAATTAATCGTCAATAGATCGTTAAATCAGGGTTGAGAGGCTAAAATATGACCACTCAATCCTGAATCTGATGATATTTGATTATTTAAGTGGACATCTTTTAAAAAAAAGGTATTTTATCCCTCGTAATGCAAGGTTAGCTCTACTTGTTCATTAATTATAATCAGTTAATGACTTGTGATTGCCTGATTACCTCGGTTTCGCCAGGTTATTTTTTTAAAAGTAACGGGTAAAATTTGGGGGTCCGTTGTGTCATTGCAATGGGCTTGTGTCTAACATGTAATATCCCTATACAAGAGGAGAAGTGGTGAGCATGTTTACTCAACGTAAAACAATTCTTTCAATTCTTGCTGGTGTTTCACTAGCTTTATCACAATCGGCCATAGCTAAAGATCGTGTTGTACATTTTTATAATTGGGCAGGACAAATAGGTTCAAAAACAATTGTTGATTTTGAAAATTCAACGGGTATTAAGCTGGTGTATGATGTTTATGATTCAAATGAAGCATTAGAAGGTAAACTAATGGCAGGCCATTCAGGTTTTGATGTTGTGTCACCTTCGGATAGTTTCTTAGCCAGACAGATTAAATCAGATATTTATCTACCATTAGATAAAAGCAAATTACCAAATTGGAAAAATCTTGATCCTAATTTAATGAAATTAATGGCAACTCACGATCCTGATAATAAGTACGCAATTCCGTATGTTTGGATGACAACAGGTATTGGTTACAATATTGATAAAGTTAAAGAACGTTTAGGAGCGGATGCACCAGTTGATAGTTGGGATTTAGTATTCAAACCAGAAAACATGGAAAAACTGAAAGATTGTGGTGTGGCATTTCTTGATGCGCCAACCGAAATTTTTGCTAGTGCTTTACAATATTTAGGTAAAGATCCAAATAGTACTGATGCTAAAGACTATACCGGAGCAGCTTACGACTTATTAGCAAAAGTAAGACCAAATATCCGTTATTTCCACTCGTCACAATATATTACCGATCTTGCTAATGGTGATATTTGTGTGATTTTAGGTTGGTCAGGTGATATTCTGCAATCTCGTGATAGGGCAAATGAAGCTAAAAATGGTGTACATATTGGCTATCAAATTCCTAAAGAAGGCGCACTTGTATTCTTTGATACCTTTGCCATTCCAAAAGATTCAGCTAATGTTGAAGAAGCGCACGAGTTCTTAAATTTTGTTATGAAACCAGAGATTGCCGCACAAGTTACCAATGATGTTAACTTTGCTAGTGCAAATAAAGTTGCTAATGATGAATTTGTCAAACCAGAGGTGAAAAACGATCCGGCGGTTTATCCAAAACCAGAAGTGATGGAAAAGTTATTCACTTTAAAAGTTAAAGAGCCTAAACTTGAACGAGTTATTACTCGGACTTGGACAAAACTTAAAACTGGTAAGTAAGTGATTTATTAAATACAGAGTTATTTAATAAAGTATTCAAGACGGAGAGATTGAATTGATCTTTCCGTTTCGTTTTTTTTGGCTTGTTGTTATGAGGAAAAAAGAGTGAACGATAAAACAACAAATCAGGTACAGCCTAAAAAAAAGATGATAACTCCACTGTTGGAGATCAAAAATTTAACCAAAGTTTTTAATGATGATTATTATGCTGTTGATGATGTGAATCTCACTATTTATACAGGCGAGATTTTTGCTTTATTAGGGGCATCTGGTAGTGGTAAATCAACACTATTGCGTATGTTAGCGGGGTTCGAACAACCGACTTCAGGACAGATTATTTTAGATGGCAAGGATTTATCTCAAGTACCTCCTTATAATCGACCTATCAATATGATGTTTCAATCGTATGCTCTATTTCCTCACATGACGGTTGAGCAAAATATTGCATTTGGTTTAAAACAAGACAAATTAAATAGTAATGAAATCAAACAACGTGTAGAAGAAATGTTAGCTCTGGTTCATATGGAGCAGTTCGGTAAACGTAAACCACACCAATTATCCGGTGGACAGAGGCAACGAGTTGCGTTAGCCAGAAGTTTAGCTAAACGACCAAAATTGTTGTTACTTGATGAACCAATGGGGGCTTTAGATAAACAACTTCGAGATCGTATGCAACTTGAAGTTGTTAGCATTTTAGAGCAGGTGGGTGCGACTTGTGTTATGGTTACTCATGATCAGGAAGAAGCCATGACAATGGCAGGACGAATCGCAATTATGAACAAAGGGCAATTTGTGCAAATTGGAGAGCCTGAAGAAATTTATGAGCATCCAAATTGTCGTTATAGTGCAGAATTTATTGGTTCAGTGAACATTTTTGACGGTATTTTACAAGAGACTTTAGAAGATGGTTTGATTATTGCTTGTCCAATGATTAAACATCCATTAAAAGTTGATTATGATTCTCCAGCAGTTGAAGGTGTACCAATCAAAGTTGCATTGCGACCAGAAAAAATCAAACTTTGTGAACAAATACCAGAAAACGCTTATAACGTTGCAGTAGGTGAGGTTGTGGAAATTGCTTATTTGGGTGATCTCTCTATTTATCACGTCAAATTATCAAGTGGACAAATTATCATTGCGCAATTACAAAATGAACATCGTTATCGTAAAGGTATGCCAACTTGGGGAGACACAGTAAACCTTAGTTGGGAAGTTGATAGTTGTGTTGTTCTTACCGAATAAATAAAAGAGGATATAGTGATGCGATCCATTTTATTGGGTGTATTGTTAAATGCATTTGTGTTACTCAATGTTTATTGGCGTTTTGTAACTACCGGAGCGTTTGATAATTTATTTTTAGATGCGTTATTTATGGCAATGACGCTATCACTTATAGTGTCATGTGTCGGGCTATATTTAGTGTATTACAAACCGTCTAAATTTGCTTATCGACTTATTATTGCCGGAAGTATCTTATTTATACCGGCAGGTATTGTTGCTATCTATTTTGCAGTTAAAAAAATGCGCCTGCAACGAGATGAGTCTGATTTGATGACACTTTATGGTCGATCTATAGTAATTGCGATCCCTTACCTTTGGATGTTATTACTATTTTTATTACCATTTTTGATTGTATTTAGAATCAGTTTTTCTGAAATGGCTTTAGCTGTACCACCATATACAGATTTATTTAGTTATGACGATGGTTTACTTAATATAGCGTTAAATTTTGGTAATTATCTAAATTTAATTAGTGATACGATTTACATAGATTCTTATTTACAGTCTTTAAAAGTTGCTGCTATTTCGACATTATTATGTATTTTGATTGGTTACCCATTGGCATGGGCGATTTCACAATGTAAACCATCAACTCGTAATATTCTATTATTATTGATTATTTTACCTTCATGGACTTCGTTTTTGATTCGCGTTTATGCATGGATCGGCATACTTAATCCTAATGGCTTATTAAATAATTTTTTAGCCTGGTTGGGCGTAATTGATATCAATCATCCGTTAATTATAATGAAAACCTATTTAGCTGTTTATATTGGTATTGTGTATTCTTATCTACCTTTTGTGGTCTTACCTATTTATACATCGCTAAGTAAAGTTGATTCTACATTAATAGAAGCAGCATTAGATTTAGGTTGTAAGCCAATTAGAACCTTTTTCAAAATTATTGTGCCACTGACCAAAAATGGTGTAATAGCTGGTGGTATGCTTGTGTTTATTCCTGCAGTAGGGGAATATGTTATTCCAGAGTTATTAGGCCCTTCAGAAGGTATTATGATTGGTACACAGTTGTGGACAGAATTCTTTAATAATCATGATTGGCCAGCAGCTTCAGCGGTAGCTGCAGTGATGTTATTGATATTAATTGTTCCTATTTACTATTTCAATAAATTCCAAAATCGACAAATGGGAGGCAGATAAATGAATAATTCATCAATTATTATGCGATCAGCCTTGATTGTCTTTATTTCATCGTTAATTGGTTCTTATATATTAAGCATTTTAATCTCATCGTCAGGGTTAGAATTAATTGGCAATAGTAGTTTATATGTAGGCTGTCTAATTTTCAGTATTGTAGTTACAGCAATGGTGACATTAGCTTTAATTTGTAAAAGTTTGAAAAGCTTAATTATAGTGTTAGTGTTTTCGTTTTTGTATATTCCAATGATTATTTTGATTGTCTATTCGTTTAATAGTTCACGTTTAGTAACGGTATGGGCCGAATTTTCAACTAAATGGTACTTTGAATTAATACATAATGAAACATTACTTAAAGCTGTAGGTTTAAGTTTATCTATTGCTGCAGGTGCAGCAACTTTTGCTATTATTTTAGGTACATTAGCAGCTTATGCAATTATTCGTTTCAGACGTTTTAGAGGCTCTAATCTGTTCTCATTTATGACAACCGCACCACTAGTTATGCCTGATGTGATAACTGGTTTGGCATTGCTCTTATTATTTGTTGGAATGGGGCAAGTCCTCGGTTGGCCTAAAGATCGTGGTGCGTTAACTATTTGGATGGCGCATGCCACCTTTTGTACAGCTTATGTAACTGTGGTGATAAGTGCAAGATTACGTGAATTAGATAGATCTATCGAAGAGGCTGCTTTAGATTTAGGCGCGAATCCGTTAAAGGTCTTTTTTATTATCACTTTACCAATGATAGCACCAGCGTTAGTTTCTGGTTGGTTATTGGCTTTTACGTTATCGCTTGATGATGTGGTCATTGCTAATTTTGTAACAGGTCCGGGTGCAATGACATTACCAAAACTAATCTTTTCTAAAGTTAGATTAGGTGTCGATCCCCAAGTAAATGCATTAGCGACCATTATTTTATTAATCGTTGGTATCATCGGATTTATTTCATGGTTATTAATGCGTAGAGCTGAACGACGTCGATTGCGTGAACTTCGTATGCGTTAAAATTGTACTTCATATTGATATTGCCACTTATGGTGGCAATATTATCCCTATAAATTATCCGTGTTTTTTGTCTCGTTTTGTATTATAGTGTCATGCGGTCAGTTTACTGACAAAATTCTCAGGGCGGGGTGTAAATCCCCACCGGTGGTATAGCCCACGAGCGCTTAATATATTAGATTTTTACGAGTTATCTTGTAAACCTGTTGAACTGAGTGAACTACTACAGACTTGAATAAAACAGATATCATTTGGGTATCAGAGTTATTGCAAAGTAGTGATATTCACAATGTGATTATATTAAGGACTAGCAGATTTGGTGAAATTCCAAAGCCGACAGTTAAAGTCTGGATAAAAGAGAGTTGCTTATCTTTTCAAAATTGCTGAAGAGCAATGTCACTATGGTCAAGCACATGCCCTGATTCTGGTATTTAATTTATTTTTATTTATTTAATTTTAGCATTCCAAAAAGCAAAATTGATAGGTAGTAGCATTAGATAGTAATTTTACTGATGTTGTTAAACAAATCAGATCTGCTCAAGTTAGCGCTTAAAATTAATTTGGTAAATAATAAATTTTTGATAAAAAATATAGGTACTTACCATGAATCAGTTTAATTTAAAAGAGTTTGGTACATCGATTGAACGTGTACAAAAAGCAATTGCATCAATTAAAGCCGGTCAAGGCGTATTAGTTTTAGATGATGAAGATCGAGAAAATGAGGGTGATATTATCTGGTCGGCTGAAACAATCACAGCAGCACAAATGGCTTTAACTATTCGTTATGGTAGTGGGATAGTTTGTTTATGCTTGCCACAAGCACGTTGTGATCAATTGCAATTACCGATGATGGTTGCTCATAATACAAGTAAAAATAACACCGCATTTACTATATCTATAGAAGCAGCTGAAGGGGTGTCAACAGGGGTTTCAGCAGCAGATCGTGTAACGACAATTAAAGCAGCAGTTGCAGATAATGCTAAACCTAGTGATTTAAATCATCCCGGGCATGTATTTCCATTAGTCGCTAAAGAAGGCGGAGTATTAGTTCGTCGAGGTCATACAGAAGCGTCCATTGATTTAGTGACATTAGCTGGTTTAAAACCTGCTGCCGTTCTGTGTGAATTAACTAATGACGATGGCACAATGGCAAGAGCGCCACAAGTAGTCCAATTTGCTAAACAGCATCATCTACCTGTAGTGACTATTGAAGATATTGTGGCCTATCGTAAAACGTTACAAAATTAAATCAATCATCAGTTTTCGCTGAATTTATCGGTGGAAACTGACAATACCAGCACATTGGTCGTCTATTACCTAATCGCTATTATTTGAGGTTAGGCTGTTCATGTTGTGTTTGATTTTTATTCACTCACTCATTTTAGGGAACTTACTGTTTGTCAATTACAGAGGTTAAGCTCTATGTAGTTAGGTAAGCCTTACATTAGCATTTTTCAACATCAGTAATAGGGGATGAGTAAAAACGGTAATAGTATAATTATTGATGTGAGAAAGTTAGCAATAGTTTTATCAACTAACTATATCTATATTCTACTTTGAACGTTAATGGTCAGTATCAATTTATTAAAAACGTCATGCTAACCGCTAACGTCGATAATTTATTTAATAAACATCTAGTTAGCGAAGGTAATTCATTGCCTTTACAAGAGCTTACAAGTAGTAAAATCACTGTTATTGGAGCTGGAGCTACCCCTCTAATACGCTGAATACGAGTTAGATGCTATTTGAAAATATGCATCATTGTTTGTAACAATATACTGGTTGCAATAAAGTTCCTGCTACTTAGCTATTGGTTACGCAATTGTTTTATTTATAGTGCTTTTTTTATGCCTTCAATAAATAGATTTACAGTATACGCAAAAACTTGGCCAGATTCGATGGCGTTGAAGGCCGGAGCAAGTTTCTTGGTCAGTTCAAAACCTTGATTTGGAAGTCTTTGAATATCTTGTAAATCGGCATCATCGGCAGGGCGTAGTAATCCACCAGCTTCAGAAGCTGCAAGTCCAATAATGCAGGCATAATAACCTAAACAAAAACTGGTTACTTGGTTATCATTAAAACCAGCATCTACGAGTGCCTGACAGACATATTCAGCTCGAATATAATCGGCAAGTCCGGTACTCCAAAATTGCTGCATTAATTTAAACGTATTAGGATAGGCAAGGGCAATTTCTCGATATTGATAAGCTAAATGTTTAAGACGATCTTCCCAAGATGCGGTATGGCTAATCGTGGATATTCTACGCGTTAGCTCCTCAGCCATAGCACGCTCCAGTCCTTTTTTGGATTTAAAATGATATTGTAATGACATTGGATCGCAAGCTATTTTACTGGCAAGTTTACGCAAACTAAATGCTGAATCCCCAACATCTTCCATAAATTCAATCGCTGCAAGAACCATAGTTTGAGATGCTAGTCCTTTGGGTCCGGTGGTTTTGATTTTATCTGGATTTTTCATTCTCATTCTTAATCTCAAAAAAGAAAAAACAGTATCATTATATCGCTTTTATCATTATTTGAGCAAAGATAACCTTCTGATAGATAGCTGATATCTTGAATAATAAACGTTTTTTAACTTGCTATTTATATTTCTTCATTATAGAATTATTTCTACAGTGAATAAATAATAATAAAAAGTTAAAGAATTTTTGTAATATTGATGCTTTAAGGTAAGGCAAATTAGTTTCTGACTATACCAATAGATCTTTAGGTGGCAGGCCAATCGGTTTGCGAACCGTCTTTCGCTTTCAATGACAAACTTCGGCGAAAAGAACAAATCAAAACAACAAAGATAAGTAAAAAAATAGTAATAGCGAGGTAGCTATGTTTAGCGTGAATAAAGAGTGGGCATTTGTGGTATTAACCTGCTTTTTTGAATTATGTTGGATTTTAGGATTTAGTATTGCCACAGAACTTTGGCAATGGATGATTATTATCACCCTGATTCTGATTGATTTTACTTTTCTCACCAATGCTTGTAAAACAATTCCAACAGGTACGGTTTATGCGATTTTTTCAGGCGTTGGTGCGGTGGGTGCGACGATTATTGATATGTTGCTGTTTGGCAAGGAGATAAAGGCAATACAAATTTTTTTTGTGGCATTAATCATAATTGGGGTTGTACAACTTAAACGTACTGATAGCTAAGTTATAAGAAATAAAGGGCGATTTTATGGGATGGCTGTTAATATTTACTGCATCAATATTTGAAGTTGTCGGTGCAGTCGGGCTTAAATTATATGCACAACAAAAAAATCTAATCAGATTAATTCTATATTGGGGAGGATTTTTTGTTTCATTTGTGCTGTTTTATCTTTCATTACATTACCTTGAATTAAGTATTGTCTATCCTGTTTGGGTTGGACTTGGCACATCAGGAGCTGTATCAGCCAATATGTTGCTATTTAATGAACCTAAAAATATAGCGCGTTTATTTGGCTTGGGCATTATTATTATTGGTGTGGTGGGTTTGCATATGACTATATAACTTACGAGTTAATAACGTAAAAAGTTACGATAATAGTTTTAGCCCAATAACCCCTCCGATAATGAATAATATACAAATCGCTTGCCAAAAGGAAATACTCTCATTAAACAGAATAACGCCGAGAATAATCGCACCAACTGAACCCACAGCAGTCCATACAAGATAAGCAATACCAACCGGTAAGTTTTTCATCGCAAAACTAAGTAGAACTAAACTAATAATCATCAAGATAAGGGTAATAATAGAAGGTATTAATTTGCTAAAATTTTCAGAATATTTAAGACCAATAGCCCAACCAGTTTCAAAAAGACCTGCAATGATAAGAATGATCCATGACATAATAATATTCTCAATATTTAAACGATAATTATGATATTTTAATGTTAAATTGTTTAATTATGATAGCAGTTTACATATTAATCTGACCATTGCGCTATCATTCAAAAATACAATGAAAAGATTTCATGTTAAGGCGCTAAGTTTACCTTTAGACGCAGCCTGTTATCAAATCTATACACGCTTTGAGTTGGGTAAACAGCTAAACTACCTAATATACAATAATGATTAACAGATTTTGTAACGATAAGGTTTTATATAAAAATATGAAAAAACCGGAGACAAGCTCCGGTTAAAGTAAAGTCCATTTTTAACAGAAATATATGCTAATAAGGTGGATTTCAACAATTACAGTTCTTTAGCATGTTGTTTTAAATAACTTGCCACACCATTCGGATTATCTTTCATACCTTGTTTGCCTTTAGTCCATTGAGCAGGACATACTTCACCATGTTCTTCATGGAATTGGAAAGCATCAACAATACGAAGCATTTCATCAATGTTACGTCCAATTGGTAAATCATTAATTGTTTCATGACGAACAATACCTGATTTATCAATGAAAAATGATGCGCGAAGTGCTACGCCAGCTTCTGGATGTTCAATACCGTAAGCTTGCATAATTGAATGCTTAACATCAGCAACAATTGGGAATTTCACTTCACCAATACCGCCTTTATCTTGTGGAGTATTACGCCAAGCATTATGTACATATTCTGAATCCATAGATACACCAATTACTTCTACACCACGTTTTTTGAATTCTTCTAAACGGTGATCAAAAGCAATGATTTCAGAAGGACATACAAAGGTAAAATCCATAGGCCAAAAGAATACAACTGCGTATTTACCGTGAATATGTTTTGCTAAATTAAAATTGGTAACAATTTCACCAGAACCTAATACCGCTGCTGAAGTGAAGTCAGGGGCTTTGCGAGTGACTAATGTCATAATCTTTCTCCTTATCTTATTTTAAAATACATAATTTATATTGATGCATTATAGCAATTAAAGTGAATTGTCCAAGTCGTTATGAACAATCAATTTCATAAGCTTAAACTATTATGCATGTTATTATTATTCGGCGCTAATTATTGATTTTTTAGGTTTACCTTTATTTTTGAGATCTCGATGGCGAAGCTTAACCTTTTTCTTTTTAGTCTCTTCTTTCTTCTTAGAAGCTTGTTTGAGTTTTGTTTTTTGTGAAGGCTTCTTTTTTGTAACAGGTTTGGGCGCTTTAGTTTTAGGGCGCAGCTGATCGATAGTTCTTAATTTAATTGGTTCTTTAATGTAACGCTCGATTTTTTGTAATAACTCATTATCATGCGCTTCAACCAGCATTATTGCAGTTCCTTTTTTACCGGCTCTGGCAGTGCGACCGATACGATGCAAATAGACATCCGCGGTTTTTGGCGCATCAAAATTAATCACATGAGTGATGTCATCAATATCAATACCACGTGCGGCAACATCAGTTGCAACCAGCACATTAACCGTATTATTGCTGATCCTTTTGATTGCCTCATTTCGCTTAGCTTGCACCATTTCTCCTTCGAGATAACAACTCTGTATTCCAGCTTGATGTAACCAAGTGACTAATTCATGAACTCTTTCACGTTTACGGACAAATACAATACTTTTTTTTACTTCTGGTTGTTTTAAAAGATAGGTGAGTAGCGCAATTTTATGTGTTAAATCATCAGCTCGATAGTAAAATTGCAAAATCTTTTTACGCTCTTTACGAGAAGGATCTGCGTTAATTTCAATCGGATCTTTTAAGATACGACGAGCAAAATCATGTAAGCCTTCGCCTTCTAGTGTCGCTGAAAAAAGAAGCGTTTGTTTGCGCCAACGAGTTTCTGCCGAGATCGTTTCAACATCTTGTGAAAAGCCCATATCTAACATGCGATCTGCTTCATCTAAAATGAGCATTTCAACAGCGCGGCAATCAAAATTTTCTTCTTTAATATATTGTAATAGTCGACCAGTGGTCGCAATGACAATATCTTGATTTTTGCTAAACACCTCAGAATGATTCATATAAGCTACACCACCGGTAATTGTTGCAATACTTAAATGAGTGTCTTGGGTTAATCGTTTGGCTTGGTCAGCAATTTGCATAGCAAGCTCGCGAGTTGGGGTTAAAATCAGAATTCGTGGTGGACCCGGTTTTCGACGAGGAAAATCTAATAAATGTTGTACCGCTGGAAGTAAAAAAGCTAAGCTTTTTCCCGTACCGGTTGGTGCTGAGCCTAAAATATCTTTACCTTCTAATGCCACAGGAATGGTTTGAGCTTGAATTACTGTTGGTGTTTGGATATTTTCTGCTTGTAGGTTATGAATTAAAATATCATCTAATTCTAAATCCGAAAAAGTCTGTGCTGTCATAGTGATCTTTCTGTCTAAATTAATGTGACACATTATAACGGCAATCATTAGAACTACAATCAATAAAAGTGACAGAATCTATTGCTTGTCTCATTATTATTAAGCAAAAGAGAGCATAATAGTACAATATGCCTGCATCTTTGAAAAAGAAGCGAGTTAACCTCTTATTTTGAGCAAAATCTTAATATAGATAGGCTATAAAATCCTATTTTAGCAAGGTGTATTACAATTATTTTCACCTATTTATTTTTAATCATTTATAAGAGTAAATTTTCTGTAAAAATGTTTCAGGTCAACTATACGTTTTAGTATAAAATTTATCAAAATTGGCTATTTATGCTAAAATAACAACATAAGTTTACTAAGGATGATAATTTCATTTATTAATGACACTAAATAGTTAAACAATTAATGGTATGATTATTGATAAATTCTTAGTTAGCTGATAACAAATTATATTCGTTTTTTTTACAATCATTAAATAAATAATATGACCGAGTGTTTTTCAACCGAAACTTATAACCAACAACTAGAAAATAAAGTAATCCATTTAAAAAAACTACTAGTTAATTTCGTCCTACCTGAATTAGCGGTTTATTCATCACCAATAAGTCATTATCGTATGAGAGCTGAGTTTAGAGTTTGGCATAATGGTGAAGAACTTTATCATATTATGTATGATAAAAAGACGAAAAAGCGTATACGAGTTGATAGTTTTCCCATTGCGACAAAATTGATTAATCAAGCAATGCATGCTATTTTGCCACTTTTGCAACACAATCAATTGCTTCGTCATTTACTTTTTCAAATTGACTATTTTTCAACTTTGAGTGGTCAATTATTAATTACGCTGTTATATCATAAAAAACTCGATGAAACATGGCTTACCCAAGCAAGAAACTTAAAACAGCAATTGGCAAAACAAGGGATTAATGCAAATTTGGTTGGGCGTGCAAGTAATCAAAAAATTCCCGTAGATGTTGATTATGTGGATGAAGTTTTACCTGTTGGGGATAAGGTATTTACCTATCGACAAGTAGAAAATAGTTTTACACAGCCTAATGCTGCGGTAAATATTAAAATGCTTGAATGGGCTATTACAGTAACTAAAGGTCTATCGGGTGATTTACTTGAATTTTATTGTGGTAATGGTAATTTTTCTGTTGCTTTAGCACAGAACTTTCGCAAAGTACTTGCAACTGAAATTGCCAAAGCTTCGGTCTATTCAGCGCAACATAATATTGCAGTTAATAAAATTGATAATTTGATTATTGCTCGTTTATCGGCACAAGAGTTCACCAGTGCAATAACAAAGCAGCGAGAATTCAACCGATTAAAAGATATTGATCTTGATGATTATCAGTGTGACACTGTACTTGTCGATCCACCTAGAGGTGGATTAGATGATGAAACGCTAAATACTCTCATGAGTTATAAAACAATTATATATATTTCGTGTAATCCACATACCTTATGTGAGAATTTACAGCAACTGACTCAGACTCACAATATTACTAATATTGCTATGTTCGATCAGTTCCCTTATACCGAGCATATTGAAACAGGTGTTGTTTTGCAAAAACTAAACTAATTTACCTTTTGAGTATGTAAGATTTTTGTTTATATAGCTTAAAATTTGTGCCAAACTAATTGGTGTATTAATTGTAGTTAAGCTAACATTGTTTTAAGACAAAAAAAAACCCTAGATAAACTAGGGCTGCATTAAATTGCAAGGAATGGATGAAAGGAAATAAAACAATGAAACAATACTGTCTAGCCTCATGAATCATTGTGTGGCTACTATAGCAGACTCAAACAAACGGATTGATGACATTGTGATTACAAAATAGTCATTGAATTATCATGATTGCATTAGAGTTTTTCATATATCCTATTACAGCATTATGCAATTTCGATAACCTGATAAAAAACAAAGGAAATATTCAAGATGAAATTGTTAGTTGTTGAAGATGAGCAGAAAACAGGTGAGTATCTCCGTCAGGGATTAATTGAGTCTGGATTTATTGTCGACCTGACTAATAATGGCCTAGATGGTTATCATAGAGCAATGACAGAAGATTATGATTTAATTATTCTCGATGTGATGTTACCTGATATTATTGGTTGGAAGATAGTACAATCACTACGTGAAGTCGGCAAAGATACTCAAATTATTTTACTTACTGCAATGGGTAGTGTAGAAGATAAAGTTAAAGGACTTAATCTTGGTGCGGATGATTATTTGGTTAAACCTTTTTCATTTGCGGAATTATTAGCTAGAGTTAAATCGTTACTCAGACGCAATGTTCCACAGGTTAATAATTATCAATTGAGTATCGCAGATTTAGTTATGGATCTGCCTAAACGTACAGTTACACGTTCCGATAAACGTATTGAACTAACCAATAAAGAATTTTTATTGTTAGAGTACTTTTTACGTTATCCTGGTGAGGTTTTACCGAGATCATTAATCGCTTCACAAGTATGGGATATGAACTTTGATAGTGATACAAATGTTATTGACGTAGCAATCAGACGGCTACGCAATAAAATTGATGCCGGTTTTGAACCTAAATTAATTCACACAGTTCGTGGTATGGGCTATAAATTAGATGTTTTAGATGAAGCAGAATAAATTAATTTCGTTTCGTTTACCTGTTATAGTTTGCCTACTAACGTGTGGGTTACTTTACTGTTTCAGTTATTTAATTGAAAATTCTTTTGAGAAATTCTCAATTCAACAGAATGTGACAGAATTGAACTCTGTCATTACCTCTGTTGAACGAGAACTTTCTTACTATGCTCCAGATGAGAATCGGGATGAATTCTTTCAAAACCTATTATTAATTTTGACCGGACATCATCGTTTGTTCGTTTATATTATTGATGACTCAGGGAAAATAGTCTACCGCACTCGTGGGCCTAATTTATCCATAGCGTTAACGCCAACTGTATTAGAACAAATTATTAAAAATCATCGTACGGCAATTGCAAATGTAGATAAAGCATCTTATCGCATAGCAGCTTCTAGATTAATGGTTGAAAATGGTAAACAATTTACTACTATTGCAGCAGTAGCTCGTGATTTACAACTTGAATTTATAGGTCGATTAAGGCATGGATTGGGTATCCTTATTATCATAGCTTGTGTCTTAGCTTTAATTGGCTCAGTAATGACTATTTATATTACGCAAAAACCGATTAATCGCTTAATTAAGAAAATAGAACGTATCAATTTGAAAAGTCTTAATTATCGTATTCCAACTACATCAGTTCCGACAAAATATGTCAGTCTAGTTACTGCGTTCAATAACGTATTAAATCGCATGCAAGATGTTTTTCATCGACAACATAATTTTACTGCCGATATAGCACATGAAATGCGTACTCCAATTACTAATTTAACGACACAAACACAGATTGTATTAAATAATGCAAGATCAACTGAAGAGTATCGCGAGATTTTATATTCTAACTTAGAAGAATATGAAAAGATGTCACAAATGATATCGGATATGCTATTTTTAGCTCAGGCTGATAATCGCCAATTAATACCAAATTTAATTTGTATAGATTTGCATGATATGATTATGATGATGTGTGATTATTTCGAACCTCTAACCGATGAAAAACATATCACTTTTTGTCTGGAAGGCAACTGTTCACATATTCAAGGTGATAAGAGAATGCTAGGTCGAGCGATAAGTAATATCTTATCTAACGCAATTCGTTATACACCTGAAAAAGAAAAAATTACCATTACGTTAAGTCAAGTTACCGAAAAACGTGTCAAAATAATTATATCTAATCCAGGTACTAAGATAGACAGTAAGCATCTGCCTCATCTGTTTGATCGCTTTTATCGCATAGATGAGTCTCGTCATCGTAATGAAAATGATAATTCCTCAGGTGCTGGTATTGGTTTAGCTATTGTAAAATCGATTATTGAAGCACATAAAGGTAGCATTTATGCTGAATCAGATGATCTATCCACTCGATTTGTAATAAATCTACCAACAGTTAATTGACATCAAAATCACTCATTAACAAATTAGCTGCTGCATAAGCAGCTTTATGTTTTAAATCTTCTGATACTTGTTGGTCACAAGCGATTTCATTAAGTACTTGCATTACCGTACCAAGTGCATCTTCGATATAACCAAGGTCATTACTGCCGATTTGAGCATATTTTTCCCGGATAAGTTCACAGTATTGCTTCATTATGTTAATTCCTTTTTTTATAAATTAAATAGGTTGCTGAAATCTGCTATAAAAAATCAGCTAATTGTTGGTAAACTTGACCAGCTGTAATGGTTTGCATGCTTTTTTCAGGAGAAATAATACTATATTGATTTTTACCATACCCCCCAATTAACTTAGGATCCGTTTCCCCAAAAAGCGTAATATTGGGTCGATCTAATGCAGCTGTTAAATGACTTAATCCTGTATCGACCGAAACAACCGCTTTCGCACCGGCAATAACGGTAGCAACTTGCGCAAGCGAAAGTTTAGGTAACACATCAACATGTTTAAAGCCTTGAGCTAGACGTATAGCCCGTTCTTGTTCATGAGGTGCGCCCCAAGGCAACTTTATTTTTAAACCTGTAGGCTCAATCAATTTAATTAATTCTCGCCATGCTTCTTCTGTCCAATGCTTTTCATCACGTGTAGTGGCGTGTAAAAAAACTAAATATTGTTGATTATCTTCAGGTAAGGAAGATAAAAAATGACGAGCAATGGCATAATCACCCATACAATCAGAATATGGATAGTTTAGACTCTGAGCAAAAAGCAATCTGACACGTTCAATAGCATGTAATTGTTTAGGTACGTAATGTTTAATATCATAAAACCAACTGGCAATGGGTTCTTTGATACTTTTACGATCTAATCCATGTTTGATCCCACGTGCTTTACGAGTTATTAAAAAAGCACTCTTGATTAACCCTTGTGCATCAATAATACAGTCATATTCTAGTTGCCTAAGCTGTTGGATAAAATGATGACGCTCTTGGCGAATTTGCTTAGCGAACCAATTTTTTCGCCAACGTCGAATAGCCACTGGTATAACGTTATTGACAGCAAAATGCCAACTTGGAATTTGGGCAAAGTTTTCTTCTACTACCCAATCAAAAGTTAGATTGGGTAGGCAATTAGCTGCGTCTGTTAACGCAGGCAAAGTATGAAGGACATCACCCATTGATGAGGTTTTAACGACTAATACGCGCATTATTAATTACTCTTTTTCACAACGCACAATTAATTTCATTAAAGTTTCAAAAACAGTCTCAGGCTTTATATCAATTAAACTTTGATGATAGCCTTGCTCAGCATCTCCTTGACGAACTCGCTGATATCCCGTAATTAAACGGATAACTTCAGCTCGGTTTGATAGAGGAGGAGTAAAATCAGGGCTACTTGGTCCATAAAGTGCGACTAAAGGCCGATCTAGCGCAGCGGCTACATGCATTAACCCAGTATCATTGGTAACAATAGCTTTACAAGAGGCAATTAAGCTTACAGCTTGCTCTAACTTAGTTTTACCCGCCAGATTAATACCTTGATCACCATGAGTCATTTTGCTAATAATACGTTCGCCGACTTCAAAATCATTGGCTGATCCAAAAATAAGAATTTTAGCATGTTGTTTTACAAGTAAATCGGCTAGTGAAGCATAATGATAGTCAGGCCAACGTTTAGCTGGTCCAAATTCAGCTCCCGGACAAAAACCAATTAGAGGCACATCTTGTGGAATATTGAACGTAGCAAGTGCCTGAGAAATCTCATCTGCTTCAACATTCAATTTAGGCCATAAAAGAGGTTGTGGTAATTCATCTGCTTGGTGAATTTGGTGTTTAGGATAGGCGAGTGCAACATAACGTTCTACCATTAAAGGAAAAGCCTGTTTATCAAGTTTACGCATATCGTTAAGTAAGCCATAACGCATTTCACCTTTCCAACCAGTTCGTTTAGGAATTTTAGCAAAAAAAGGAATCAACGCTGATTTTAACGAATTAGGTAAAATAATAGCCTGATCATATTGATTAGCACGCAATGATTTTCCCAGTTTATAACGTTTTGCCAATGAAAATTCACCATGACCTAAAGGCATATCAATGGATTGATTTATCTCTGGCATTTTATTTAATAACGCTTGGCACCAAGCCGGTGCCATGACATCAATTTCATTACTTGGATCAAGCTGTTTTAATGTGCGATATAAACTTTGTGACATCATCATATCGCCTACCCATGAAGGACCAATAATGAGAGTTTTCATTTTATTACCTTTATTGCGCATTGAGCCATTTCATATATTCAGTTGTGCCTTCGGCGACAGTTTTAAATTCAACCGGACAACCTGTTTTTCTAAATTTTGTCAAATCTGCTTGGGTAAAACTTTGATAGCGACCTTTTAAATGATCAGGGAAAGGAATATAGTCAATTTTATCGGTTTGATGATAATTAAGTACTGCATCTGCAACTGATTGGAATGATTCAGCCCGACCTGTACCACAGTTGAAAATTCCAGATATTTTGTTTTTCCAGAACCATAAATTGACGTTAACCACATCTTCCACATAAATAAAATCACGTTTAAAATTATCACTACCTTCGAACAATTTAGGTGTTTCACCTTTATTGATCTGTTCATTTAAATGGAAAGCAACGCTGGCCATACTGCCTTTGTGTGCTTCACGAGGTCCATAGACGTTAAAATAGCGAAATCCACAAACTTGGGAGTGATCTTTTTCTGTTAATATTTCTCTTACATATTGGTCAAATAAAAATTTGGAATAACCATAGACATTCAATGGTTTTTCGTAAGCCCGACCTTCGACGAAATTATCACTACGGCCACCATAAGTTGCCGCTGATGATGCATATAAAAATGGTATGCTTAATTCTAAACAGTAGTGTAGAAGATCTTTGGAATAAGCATAATTGTTTTCCATTATGAACTTACCATTCCATTCAGTGGTTGATGAACAAGCACCTTGATGAAATATAACATCAATATCGAGATTTTCACCGGAAAGGATTGCTGAAATAAATTCGTCTTTATCCAGATAATCAGCAATATCTAAATCGACTAAATTAGCGAATTTGGTACCGTCGGTTAAATCATCAACAACCAAAATATCTTTATATCCTTGTTCATTTAGACCTTTTACTATATTACTACCAATAAATCCTGCGCCACCTGTAACAACGATCATAATCATTTTCCTTCACTAATAAATTGATGTGCTTATCATACCGATTTATGCAAGAATTTTCGAGTAATCATTTAAAGTTAAGTTATTTTTCATTCGTTTCTCAAACATAGTCAAAGAAGTTTGATTGCTACAAGTGGTAAAAAGGGCTTTTTAACGATAAATATCACTCAGAATTATCAACTTAATGAGTTACTTTTGAAGGATTAATCATTCATTAAATGGTGATAGGGTTAGTTGATGATGTTCCATAAGGGTAACGCTATCGGTGATATAATGATTGCTATTCATTGTTCTGGGCGTAATTACTCTTACTTCCGGCACTTATCTGTTCAACAAATCAGGAAAAGACTGAGTTGTCTGCAAATATCTCTACTAATAAAATATCTGATACTAAATTATTCATCAGTCTGCTTAGCGGTTACTAAAATGTATCTGGCAATATTCAAAAAAGTGTCATTTTGACAATGCTGTTTTTCAAGTTCTAACAACTGCTCAAACTCTGCCTGTGCTTTGTTTTTATTGATAAGATAATCATGGAAGATACGAATCCCTGTTTTTTGTGTGATCACAAAATTCAATTGACTAAGCCAATTATAAACGTCATTGGGATCTCTAGGAAAATCAGGAGAGAGTGTCTTTTTTTTACGTTTAGCTAACCCTGTTTGTGTATAACCAAAATTACCTAAAGTGACCGTTTTAAAAAATAAAGCATAATAGTTATAAAACATCAATGATAGATAACCATTAGGCTTAAGGTATTTTTTTAAAGAGGCTATTATTGCAACAGGATCTGCAACCCATTCTAGTACCGCATGACAAATGACCAGATCAAACGACTGATCAAGACAAGTTTCTAGTTGTTGGATAGAACTATGGATACAAGTTAAGTTAAGATTATCTTTTTGTGCTTGATGTTTAGCAAGAGTTAGCATCTCTATAGAGATATCGCAGAGCGTAACTTGATGTCCCAGTTTGGCTAACTTACACGCTATTTGACCTTGCCCGCCACCTGCATCTAATATAGTTAACGGTTTGTCATTAGGGTAAGTGGCAAGTATTTTCTCTAGCTCTTGCCAAACAATAATCTCTCGAATTTTACCTTTGCTAGTACCGTAAATGTTTTGTACAAATTTATTGCTGATATCATCAAAATTGCGATCTTGTTTATTCATAAATTACTTTTGATCGTTCAGTTTAGTTACTTCTATATTTATTTGTTCTATTTTTGCAGCCATTTGCTGATAACAATTTTCCAAAAGTACTTTTGCATCTTCTTTACGTAAATCTTTGGTTTCAATTGGTGGAAGCATTTCAACAATCATATGCCCGTTATTTATACGATTTAATTGGATATCGTTGGTATTTGAAACACAAATTGGAACAATTGGCACGCCAGCAGCAATAGCTGCTTTAAATGCACCCGTTTTAAACGGTAATAGTCCTCGACCTTGACTGCGTGTACCTTCTGGAAACATCCAAATAGAAATGCCACGTTTTTTAATCTCATCAACAACTTGATTTATAGTATCACGTGCTTTTGCTTTATTATTTCGATCGATAAGAATATTACCAGTTAAATAATAGAGTTGACCGAAAAAGGGGATCCAAGCCAAACTTTTTTTACCAACGGTAACAGTTTTAGGCTGAACAATATCAGCAGCTACAATCATGTCAAAATTATTTTGGTGATTAGCAATATAAACACAACTTCCTAAGTCTTTGATGCCGGGATATTGGCGAGTTTCTACTTTTACACCCAAAATTGGTTTGAAAAAGAAACTGAATAAATGAGCAAAATGGGCGACATTTTTCGGGTTACGAGGATTAAATAAGCAAAATAAAATGCCTAAAACACAAATAATGATACCTAATATTAAGACAATAATTAAGCGAAATAGAAAAACCATAATTTACCTCATAAGTTGATATGGCGTATTATATATGTAATCTAGACTAATATACAGTTTCCTCGAGATTGCTTTAAGGAAGTTTATGCAAAATTCAACGCTTATTTGGGATGAAAAACACACCCCTATCTCTCGTTATTTTAATGACGTTTATTTTAATACAGACGGCGCTATTGATGAAAGGACTTATGTTTTTATTAACGGTAATAAGTTATCTGAGCGTTTTCTACAACATAAACAACCTATATTTACAGTTGGTGAAACCGGTTTTGGTACAGGGCTTAGTTTTCTTATATTATGGCAAACGTTTCTCGGATTCAGAAAACAACATCCAGATCATATACTTAAAAAACTACAATTCTTTAGTGTGGAAAAATATCCTTTAACTCAATCAGAAATGATAAAAATTCATGAAAGTGTTATCCATGATCAAGCATTAAAACTCCTTGCTAAACAGTTACAGCAACAGTTAGTTAATACAACTTGCCTGTTTAATAATGTCAGTTTGTCTATTCTTTATAATGACGTCAGCCATTTTCCTGAATTTTTAGCCAAGCAAAATATAATGATTGATGCATGGTTTTTTGACGGTTTTTCTCCGTCTAAAAATCCGGATATGTGGTCAGAATCATTATTTAAAGCCTGTTATCAATTAACTTCGTTAGGCGGAACATTCGCAACTTATTCAGCTGGTGGATTTGTCCGTCGTAATTTAATCAGTAGCGGATTTATTGTTAATAAATGTCAAGGATTTGGTGTAAAACGTGAAATGTTATTAGGTTACAAAAACGAAATCACCTCGCCGAAAAAATAATCGGCGAGAGGGAAGAGTTAAATTATTTTAAATGATTTAAAACTCAAATTGATAAATTAGATCCAGTGTTTGTGCAAGACCGGATGCTGCTTCTAAATAAAGATTTGGCATTAATCTATAACTCAGTGTAAATGTTGCAAGAGAATCAAAAATACCGACCCCATATTTTAATTGCAAATTAGGTAAAATATAACCGCTAACGACTACTTTTGAATTATCTCCAGCGCCTTGCGTATCTAAAGAGAGGTTTTTGATACCAAAAACATTACCAAAGTCGCCAATAAATTTACCTGTTTTTGCTGTACCTAATCCAACTAATAGCGCAGTCATCATATCATTATCACTTTGGTCGGTACTATCAAGTCCTTGTCCTCTGATCAAATAAGAGAGTGCTTCTTGTTGTGACATTGCGGGATCTGAAAAAATTTCAACTTTAGGATCATCCGATAGACCAGAAACACGGATACCGGCGGTAATATTACTATTTTCCATTGATTCCGGATTACGAATTGCTTCAATATCTAGCATCACTTGATCGGTTGGACCAGAAAACGTGAGTATACCTTTGCGGATAATTAAATCTTGTCCATAAGCTTTAAATTGTCCTTTTGGGATCAAAATTTCACCATGAACATCTAAACCTTTATTACTTTGTTGAGCAATTAAATTACCTTTAAGCGAAGCTTTTAAACCAAACGCATCGACAGTCACTTTATCTTCAATATTGATCTCAAGGTGACTATTAATTTTCATACCAAACTGTTGTGGTTTAATCGCATGATTATTTCTATCTAACATTACTTCGTCTTTGGATACATCAATGCTAGACGGAGGTAAAGATTCAACGGTGATTTTGCCTTTTGGAATATTGACTTTACCTGATAAGGTTAATTCATCTTGAGTTGCTTCGATTTTTATGTCAGGAACAACGGTCATTACTACCATAGGTGGTACCGTAACTTCCATTGCTGCTCCATTAGCAGTTAATGTCGCTTGCCATTTATCAATGGTATTCCAACTAGCTCGACCATTAAGATTAATATTCCCTGCATTAGTGGCTAAACTTCCTTTTAAAACGGATGATTTACCATTGAAATTGATCGTTAATCTGGCTGATTTGATATCGGCTGGCAATTGACTTGATTTTATTTCACTATGTTTTAAACCTATTTCACCAGTTAGATATGGTTCAATCAACGTTCCTGAGAATTTAACTGCACCATTAATTGCACCTTTAGCATAATCTTTTTTATCTAATAGTGGATTCACGATAGCTAAGGCAAGACTATCAATGTTTAACTGCCCACTTAATTTTTTTTGTTGCATAGGATCGGCAATAGTTAAATCACCTTTTATTTTACCTAATTTATCCAAACTAAAGTTCCAATCTATTTTAGCCTGTTGTTCGTTAAATTCAGCATTGATATTAAATAAATCAAAAGGAATGGTTAACGGTTGTGAAGTTATAAGTTGCTGAACATAAACTTTTTTACTATTAATATTCGCTTTAATTAACGGAATCTTACTTGTATCATTAAATTTTATCGTTACTTTACCGTTGATATTACCTGCAATTTTGGTTTCACCATCGTTCGGAATCGGTAATTTAGCAAGATCGATATCTTTTAAACTAATACTGGTATCAGTATTAGGCATAAATGACATTGCTTTATCAAGACAAATACTAGAATAACTATTATTCCAACAGTGTGCGTTAATCACCGGCGCTTGCTGATCAATATCATAAGATAATGTTAATGCTTTAGCTAATTGCCAATTATTTTTATCACCTAAATTTAATAAAGCTCGTGGAATTGTACCTGTCCATTTAGTACGATTTTTATCAATTTGACCTGTTAATGACGTGGTTAATGATGCGGGAGTACCGTCAAGATTAACAGTTAAAGTATGATGACTCTCGTTACCAGACAATTCTATATTAGCCTTTTTAACACTTTGATTCGGTAGTTCAATACCTTGTCCAGTCAGATTAACTTTTCCACTTAATTGGTTTTTATACTGCACTTTACCGGTGAGATTGGCTTTAGCAACTGCAATATCATGTAATGCTAATGTATTAACCGTAAGATTAGTGTCAATAATTGGTTCATTGAGAGTACCACTCATTTTGACATCGCCAACAATCGAACCTTTCATATCATCGATGAATAATGATAAAGAGGCCAGATTTAATTTCGCATTTAAATTGCCTTTTTGTGTCGAACCATTTAAATCAAAACGATTTTTTCCCCAATTAAGGGTTAAATTATTAGCTGTGATCACATTTTGTGAGTTGACCGATACATTACCATTGGCTGAAAAATCAGCACGTTTGATATTTCCTTTTAATTGTAATTCAGGTAAATCTAATTGCCATATCTTATCATCTAACATTCCTGTTGTTTTAATGTTACCCGCTAATTTAATTGGATAAGCGGGGAACTCTTTACTAATATCGACATTATCTAGTTTAATTTGGGTATCCCATTGTAGAGCTTTTTGCCAGCTTACTTTACCCGTAAGATTGACTTCTCCTTGCGGTAATTTAACAAAAGCATGATCAAATGTTGCATCTTCATTAGTGCCATTACCTACAATATCAAAATGAATATCTGGTAATTGTTTACCTAACATAGTTCCTTTTGTCGTCAATTGATATTTATTCACTGAACCATTTAAAGTCAGTGCAAATTGATTAAGTTGATATTGTGCTTGTTCTTCGATTGGCCATTGAATATGTTCACCATTAATTTTAGCCATGATAGGTAGATATTTTTCGATAAAATTTATCTGCCCTTCAATTTTTGCCTGATTTAAACCACTCAATGTAGTATAGGTTGAAACCTCGCCAAGCAATTTACCGGAAAATTGCCCGTCAATCTGATTCTTGTCTGTTTTCACATTTATTAGAGCAAAAACAGGCCAACTATCACCTAACGTGATTTCACCTGATACTGTTGCATGTCCATTGGCATAGGATGATTTTACATCGGTATCAACTTTATTGATCACAATATGATTATTATCAATATCTGTCTGAATTGTGACATGATTAAATTTAAAATCTTGGCCAGCAATATGCAATAACCAATTATCACCACTAAGGCTTGTAACATTAATATCTAGCGGAATATGGACATCCGGAAGAGTATTAATCAAAGGTTTATTAAATAATTGATTAATCTTTTGATTAAGTGGAATCGTGTTATCGCTTTCGCTTTTTGGTTTAGTCTGAACAGGATCGGCAAAAATCGCTTTTAAATCATTGGCAACTACAGGATAAATATAAAGCTTATCTTTTACCCATTTCGCTTTACCGGTAAAGTCAGAAAGAGCGAACTGCATATCATTGACCTTGACTTTAACATCAGATATAAAAGTTTTTTTCAGCTCAATCGGCAGAGGCATTTTGATAACTTCAATTTTATCAGGTGATGTGATGATCTTGGCGGTTTCAAGATCCACATTTACCCCTTTAGCATCAAAATGGTTAATACAGATTTTTGCTTTTAATAAACAGGAGCCAGCAAGGGTCAGTGAAGCATCATCAACTCGAACATTAACGCCCGGTAATTCGAGCGAAAGATCTTTAATATGCAGATCATGCAATGTTCCGTCAATTTGTGCTATTTTTAGTTCAGGTAAAAATTTATTTAAGGCAAAAGTAGTTAGTTTTATACCTAAACTGGTATAAATCAAAATAATAAAAAGGATAATAAGCGTGACAAAAAAAGATAAAATAATAATACTACGTTTTTTCCATTTACGGATCCGTTTTAACTTTTTGACTTTTTTAACTCTATTTGGATTTTTTGCCATATTATAATTCACTTCCCAAACCAATATATAGGTGAATAGAGCCGGTATTTTTTCGGTTAGTAGGCGTTGCTAAATCGACTTTTATTGGACCGACAGGCGATGCCCAACGAACCCCAAAGCCTGCACCAGTATAAAATTTATTTTTATCAACTTTATCAATGGCTTCACCGCTGTCGATAAATAGTGCGCTCCACCATGAACCTGTTAGTTTATATTGGTACTCTATAGAGCCTGTTAGGAGTTTTGAAGCTCCTTTTAACTTGCCTTTTTTATCTTCGGGGGAAATAGATTGATAGCTATAGCCACGAATACTATGATCACCGCCAGCAAAGAACCTAAATGAAGGTGGAACCCGATCAAAATTACTTGCTTGAATTATCCCTAAATTACCACGAGCAATAAATCGGTGTTTTTGTGAAATTGAACGGATCCAACTTTGTTGGGCTTGAAAACGAACTAAATTAATATCAGAGCCTAATGATTCGCCAGCTAGGTCAACAGAATAACGTTGTGAATCCCCCCACATTGCAAATAGATTACCATCGGTACGAATCCGTGAGAAGCTAAGCGAAGGATAATAGAGAAACGTTTTAAAACTTGAATCACCTTGCGTAAAGTCATCACGTAGCATTGATAAACCCAATGCACTTTGCCACCCTTCAAAACTATCCCAATTGCGTAAAACACCGAACGTATAGGAGCGAGAATAGGTGTCATTATTATCTATTTTCTTATATCCGCCTTGAACAGTATAGTAGTGTTCAAGTGGCGATCGTTTCAGCGGGATTTTATAACTCATAGTAATGGTTTTTTCGGGGGATGAAAGTGACAGATTGCTTTGAAAACTTTGTCCACGGCTATTGATCCACGGTTTATTCCAACCAATCTTACCATGTACACCATTATCTGTTGAAAAACCCAATCCCAAATCCATATTATTTTTTGCTCGCGGTGATGTGGCTACATCGATAGGCAACGTCTTATCCGCAGATACTTTTGAAAAATCCGGCGCAACAACAACGGTATTAAACCAGTTGGTTGATGCAAGGCGTCTATTAAATAATGATAACTGTTCGGCAGTATATTTTTCACCTTCTTTAAATGGAATAATATTGACCAAATAATCTTCCCGGATTCTGGCATTGTGAAAACTTACTTTACCAAATTTATATCGTTGTCCCGTATTATATTCAATATCCCAAAAAGCTTGATGTAAAGAGTTGGAGACAGCCAATTCATGTTTAGTCATATTGGCATCAAAATAGCCTTTTTTCAGAGATAGATTTTGTAGGCTCTTTTTGAAGGCCTCATATACACCATGATTTAAAACGTCACCTAGTTTAGGTAAATTATGTGCCAATAGATCGTTAAAATCTTTATCATTTTGACCCTCACCAAGTATTTTAATATCTAATTTCTCAACCGTTATGGGTTCTCCTGGCGAAATATTAACAACTAATACTTTAGGATCGTGATCATCATATTGAAAAGTAGGAGAATAATAACCTAAAGCGCGTAACGCTTTTTCTGTTTCATTTTCTAAATAACGCTTAAAATATGGGCTATTGTCGATCTTATTTGGATCGATTAATGAGATCCGCGCATCAACATTCTCAGCAAGCTCTCCCGATAATCCTTTAATTGATAACTTCATTTCAGCATAGCTTGATGCTGATGTTACAAATAAAAGTAAAAACAATGAATTGGAAAATCGTGACACACTCACCTCGTGTTATAATATGAAATATAAAGGCTATCTTATTTCGATTATTGTATGGGCATATATGCTGTATAAATTTAGCATATTAAGCCTTTAATAGTCTATTTATTAAAAATAATTTGCCATAAATTTTTCTCTTACAAAATTAAAATTCATTCAAACTTGCTGCTAATAAGTATTATATCTTAAATAAAATCTCTTTTTGCTACTTTTACACTCTGCAAGTAATTTGAATATGGTTTTTTTATGTTTATCTTTCGAGCAATAAAAGAGAAATTTTAGAAAATTAAAATGAATAGAAACGATTTTTGTAAATGGTTTGTTTACTATAATTCATTAACTTAATAATTAGTTATGATTTTCAGATTCTTTTCTCAATCAGTTGCAATATTTAACTTAGTGATAAAGTGAATTGCATTTAATGAATATGTTGAAAAGACCCATCATACGATGACCTTTAGTGCGATTGAGTTAATATCAAAAAGCCAGCATTAATGTTGAACTGGCGTTGAGTGTTTAGTTAATAGGTGAAATTTAACTTATTGTTTATTTTGGTTTTATGTCAAAATATTTAAAGTTACAATTACCATGGCTGTTTTGTTTAGATTCGGTGGAGGCAAAAATACCAATTTTAGCACCAACCCATTTGCCTTTTCCGGCAGCAAAGTTACGGGAGATTTTTTGCCATTCACCTTTTTCTTCTCGGTAATAAAATTGACAAATACCGTTTAATCCAACATCAACTTTAAATTGACAATCAGCAGTGGTTAATTGCGTAATTTTTTCTCGATACTCATCAACTTTACCAGAGTCTTTCATCCAACCGTAGCGGTAATATAAATTATACTCTTTATTGTCATAACTTATTATTAGGGCAGCATAGCGTTCACCATAAACAATTAAGCCACCAAAATCACCAGATTGCTCTGGATTTAGTTTTATAGCAGTTTGAGCAGTAAATTGAAATGATGAGAATTTTTGTAATAATAAGTTTGGAGCAAAATAGAGCGTTTGTTGTTCATTACGATAGGGAAGAGGGTAACAATTTAATGTTAATGATTGATTATTGTCAGCTAACCATTGCTTTTGTGGATTAGCAAGCCATTGCCATTGTAAACCAAATTTTCCCTGTGCAAAATTATCACTAGTTTGGATTTGATAATGGCTTGTATTATTGGTGATTGTTGGCACTTTCCAGGTTAATACTGGTTGACAAACATTATTACCTTTTATTTCACCGATTGTCGGCCAGTCATCATCAGCCCAATGCATAGGTTGTAAATGTACAATTCGTCCATATAAATTAGCATCTTGAAAATGTACAAACCAGCACTCCTGATTGTCTAACTCTACCCAACCTCCTTGATGAGGTCCATTAATTGGTGTGTCACCTTGGAAAAGTACATTTCGAGCAGTCCATGGACCTTGTATGTTTTTGCTACGTAAAACGGTTTGCCAGCCAGTTTCAACGCCGCCTGCTGGTGCGAAAATATAGTACCAACCATTACGTTTATAAACTTTAGGGCCTTCAAGAGTAGGTAAATCTGCCGTTCCGTCATAAATAATTTTACCTTCTCCAATTAAAGCGGAACCGTCATTTTTCATTTTGAATAGTTGTAACTTATGTTTTATGCCACTACGACTTTGTGCAAAAGCATGGACTAACCATGCATTGCCATCATCATCCCAAAAAGGGCAAGGATCTATCCAACCTAACGCAGATTGTACGCAATGTGGTTTGCTCCATTTTCCCCAAGGATCATCGGTGTTACACATGAAAATCCCTTCATCTGGTGTACTAAAAAACACCCATAATTTTTGATCGTGATAGCGGATCGAAGGCGCCCAAACGCCTTTACCTGGTTGAACTAAGTCGTAATCAGGTAGATCAAATGATGAAAAAACATGATTGATAATTTGCCAGTTAACCAAATCTTTTGAATGTAATATTGGTAATGCGGGCATGTGATTAAAGCTTGATGATACCATAAAGAAATCATCATTAACTCTCACAATATCTGGATCTGAATAATCCGCACAGATAATAGGGTTTTTATAATAATCAAGACTCATACAAATACCTTTTCATAAAATACGTTGCTAACGTATATTGTTATCCTATTAGTTGTTTTCCGAATTTTTTTGTCTTGCTAACAAATCGTTTTGGATTTTTTCCATCATTTTGTCATCTAACTTATAAAAACGCATCAACCACCAGAGTAATAAATATGAAAATGCAGGTCCAATGGTTAATAAACCGATAATACCGGTAGTGGCAAGAGGGGTTTGTACATCAACACCGGCTTGATAGCCTAATAGTCCTAAACAGATACCCACTAAAGCTCCAGCTACTGCCATTCCTAGTTTTAGTGCAAATAGATTTCCTGAAAAAGAGAGTCCGGTTGCTCGTACACCAAATTTCCATTCACCATAATCTGCCGCGTTTGCCATCATATTCCATTTAAATGGTTGATACATTGAATGGAAAAAACCGATTAAGAAATAGAGAGGGAAGACAACAGGTAACCAGACAGGTGGAATAAAAAACATGATCACACCAATGACAAACAAGGTTAAATTTATATTTTTAAATAGTTGTATAGCGGTAAAACGTTTAGCGAAATATCCTGCTGCGATAGCACCTAGGATTGTACCAACAACAGAGGTAGATACAAAAGCTGACTTCATGGCTGTACCCGCTGCAGAGCTTATTCCACCCATCATTAAATAAGTAGCATAATAAAGTGTAGCTGAACTTCTCATTACACCAGCCATACTGGAAAAAAATGTAATGATTGCAACAATACACCACTGATCATTAGCTAACAAACATTTTAAATCTTTTTTAACACTGACATTTTTTTCATCAATTGGTGTCACGCGTTCTTTCGTGGTAGCAAAACAGAATATTAACATGCCAATGGCCATAACACCCATAACCGCCATGGTAAGTTGAAATCCAAGTTGTTTGTTTTCTTTACCTAACCAATCGACCAGAAATAAAGTTCCAATTGAGACCATTAAACCCGATGCTGAAGAGATGGTAAAACGGAATGATTGCGCTGAAAGGCGGTCTTTTTCATCTCGAGTAATTACGCCACCTAAAGCACAGTAAGGAATATTAATAAAGGTATAACACATCATTAATAGTGCGTAGGTGATATAGGCATATAAGAGTTTACCTGAATAGCCAAAATCAGGTGTGGTGTAAGTCATGACAGCTAAGACAGCATAAGGAATAGCAAACCATATTAACCAAGGCCGAAATCGCCCCCATCGGGTTTTGGTACGATCGGCAATCATACCAGTGATAGGGTCGATAATGGCATCAAAAATTCGTGTAGCTAAAAACATGATCCCTACAGCAGCGGCTGAAAGCCCATAAATATCGGTGTAAAAGAAAGTTAAAAACATTGTCACAGAAGAATAAACAATACCACAGGCAGCATCACCCATTCCAAAGCCTATTTTTTCCATGGTTGATAATTTTTTATTATTATCCATTACAATCTCCTTATGGCTTATAAACCATTTTGTAAATTTTGATTAATTACACGAAATCATTACTTACTATTTATTAACAAATACCTATGTTTTGAGTTTATAAAATTAGTTTTTAATACAGTATTATGATTTTACGTACTCTAATTACGTTTTATGGTTAATGTGATAGATATCACATTGCACTAACGATATTCTTTGATTGAACAGGTATTTTTATATAACTAAGGTTATTGTATTGATTACTTGAGAAATCCATTAAGTGAAAAAGAACCTAACCGATATTTAATTTATCAAATAGATAGTGCAAATATTTTTCTGACGATGTTGCTTTTAAGGCAAATTGACAGTTGAATATTGATAGTAACGTGATTAGCTTGAATTGATTAAAAAAGGATTTTAACTATTAATTATTACAATACTAAAATTAAGCATGATTAATGCGAAATAGATGATGAGAATAGATCAAATAGAGATGATTGATATCTTGAAATCCGCTAGATTTTTTGAGAAAGGGGACAAAATGATTATCGAGCAAAATGAGTATAAAGATATATTGTTTAATGCAAATTAATGTTGAATGGTTATTAGGAATAAAAGTCGAAAAATGTTAATTTAATAAGCTCAGTTTCATTATATTTCACAACAGTACTAATCTATTAATTAATATAGGGCAGATTTAGCAAATTGCTAAAAAGTTACATCATAAGTTATAGTTGTTCAACAGTTTTGAGGTAGGCGAGTTATCCATTTTTAAACTATTAGTTTTTATACAATAAGATGATAATCTGCCTACCAGATTATAAGCAAATAATGGTTAATTTTTTATCAAATTCGCTGATGATAACGCCATAACCATTTGCCACTCACTAATCGATAGTAGAAAAATAAACTTCGGATGATCCAATCAAGGAACATGCCAAACCATACACCTATTACACCAAATCCGAAATAGACACCAAAAACGTAACCGACCACAATTCGACACATCCACATACTAGCAATAGCTACCCACATAGTATAACTGGCGTCTTTTGCGCCTTTAAAACCATAAGGTAAGACAAATGACGATGCCCAAAATGGGGTAAATAGTGCATTGAACCAAAGTAAGTGCTTAGCTATATCGATAACTTCTTGATCGTTGGTGTACATCGAACTTAACAAACCAGCAAAGGGAATGGATAAAAAAGCGATAGCACATAATAGAATATTAGTTAAATGAAAAATAAAGGTTAATTGTCGTGTAGGTTGATAAATCTGTCCCATTCCAATACGTTTGCCAACAATAATCGTTGAGGTTGCGCCTAAAGTTCCACCGGGTAAATTTAACAATCCCGCAATTGAAAATGCAATGAAATTAGCTGCTATTGTTGATGTACCCATACCGGCAACAAAAGTCTGAGTTAACAATTTACCAATATTGAACATTACAGATTCAACACTGGCAGGAATACCGATGCTTAAGATATCAAGAAGAATTTTACCATTGAATGAGTGGAAGTAACTTCTAAAAGGAATAAATAAAGCTCGGCTAGGTTTAATGGTTAATACAAGTAATATAAAAAACATACCACAATAACGAGATACTGTAAGTCCAATTCCTGCGCCAATAAATCCTAATCCTTGCCAATCAAAAATACCGTAAATTAAGATATAACTTATCGATAAATTAAGGATATTCATGATAATGTTCAAATACATTGGTAACTTAGTATTACCGGCACCTCTTAAAGCTCCACAACCTATTAAAATAAAGGCTAAAGCAGGATAACCTAACACAGTTAATCTAAGGAAAGTTAACGATAACTCTTTTACTTCAAGATCTGCTTTGCCGGCTATAATTTCGATGATCCAATAACCAGAAAACTCGACAAACAGGAACAGTAAAATTGATATTATGACTAATAAAGTAATAGATTGTCTGGCTGCAAATACGGCTTTTTTCCTATTATGACGACCTAAACTAAAAGCAACAACCACCGAAGTCCCAAGAGCAACAGCCATAAAAAAGGACATAATGATCATATTAAAACTTTCAGCCAATCCTACTGCGGCCATTTCGGCTTTACCTATCCAACTAACTAAAAAGGTACTGAAAATACCCATTAGGATAACGGATAAATTTTCAATAAATATTGGAATTGCTAAAGGATAAATTTCTCTCCATAGAAGTACATTATTTGAATGCCTTTTTTTATATAATTGTAGACTTTTTAATCGTGTAATAAGTTGTACATTCAATTTTAGGCCTTATCGATTGTCCATTAAAATTTGGGCGCCATTATAACTCCATTATCTAACAAAAATGAATTCATGTTTTAAAAATTATGGTAGAAAATTGTTCACGATTAACATTATTTTTTTGATTTTTAATGGTTGGTAAATAAGCTTAAATTTAACGCTAATAGCAAATTTGGCGATGTAAATTAATGATTGGCTTGTTAGATAACATAAATAATGAAGATAATGCAATGCATATCTGTTTTTAGCTACTCTGTGGATAATTTTTCTCCAAAAAGTAACCCAATGAAAATGTTGTCGAAGCAGATATGAATAAATGATTAGTAATGAGTTTCAAAAACGGTTAACTGAAAATTTTTTTTGTTTATTTGTATAAATACTAACAAATGTTTAACTGCGAACAGAGTTGTCGAGTAAAGCACTATGCAATAAATTGAGGTGAAAGATGTAAAATTACTAACGTTTGTCAAAAAGTTTCAGGTTAACTATATGTTTGAGTATAATAACTTCACGGTTTAGCTTGAATAGAAGAAGGTATCACTATATCATAGCGAGCGTGAAAGACTTTAATTATCAAAATAAAATTGAGTCCTTATGTTAATCAATGCCAAAAATATTCTCGAAAAATTAAATCCACATAATAAAGTTAATTACGATGCCATTTTAAAAGAGGTGATAGCCGATTGGCAATTAGCAACCGTCCGTCCTAAACTCTTAATACATAGCTGTTGTGCGCCATGTAGTACTTACGTTTTAGAGTACTTAGCTCAGTATGCCGATATTACAATCTATTTTGCCAATTCCAATATTCATCCTCGGGTAGAGTATGAGTACCGAAGTGTGGTTCAACAAAAATTTATCGCCGATTTTAACGCCAAAACGGGTAATCACGTACAGTTTTTAGAAGCGCCTTATCAACCAGCCGAGTTTATTAAACAAGTTGAACATTTACGTGATGCGCCAGAAGGTGGAGAGCGGTGCCATTTATGTTATAAATTACGCTTGGATTTAGCGGCAATAAAAGCGCAAGAACTGGGATTTGATTATTTTGCTAGTGCCTTAACTCTCAGTCCCAAGAAAAATAGTCAGAAAATAAATGAACTTGGTTTTGAAATTCAAGAGATCTTTTCTGTTAACTATCTCCCTTCTGATTTCAAAAAGAATAATGGTTATAAGCGATCAATTGAGTTATGCAAAGAATATGATGTTTATCGACAATGTTATTGTGGGTGTATTTTTGCCGCCAAAGCTCAAGGTATTGATATGAAAAATGTCATTGCCATAGCTAAACAAGGTTTACAGACATTGTAAGCTATCATCTGCAATAAAATTTGATTTTTATCAGAAAAATATACTAAAACGTATGCTTAACCTGAAACATTTGGTCGAAATAACCGCTAAAAAGTGAGATTATTTATTCAGACATGTTAAAAAATAAAAGTTTTAGCTATAATAATTTTAATGGACAGGAATTACTAAAAGAATTCTTTATTAAAATATATTTATAAGTTAGGAATCATTTTTTAAACGTGAGTTTGTTTTATGTCAAAAATATATAGGCTCGGATTGGATGTAGGTTCAACAACGGCAAAATGTGTCGTTCTTGATGAAAAAGATAATTTTGTATATACCAACTATGTTCGTCATAATACCCATATTGTAGCAACTGTGCTTGAATTGCTTGATGAAATAAAACAGAGTCTTGGTGAGGATATTGTTTTATCAGTCAAGGTAACTGGTTCAGCTGGCATGGGGATTTCTGAAAAAGCTGGTATTGCTTTTATTCAAGAGGTTGTTGCTGCATCAGAAGTGGTTCAGCGTAAGTATCCAGAAGTTCGGACTTTAATTGATATTGGTGGTGAAGATAGTAAGATGATCTTCTTCTTCCCTGATCGCCCACCTGATATTCGCATGAATGGTAGTTGTGCTGGTGGAACAGGGGCTTTTATTGACCAGATGGCAACTTTACTTAATACACCTGTTCAAGAGTTCGATCAGCTTGCTCAAAAACATGATCAGATTTTCCCAATTGCATCTCGCTGTGGTGTATTTGCTAAAACTGATGTGCAGAATCTAATTAGCCGAAATGTTTCTAAAGAAAATATAGCTTATTCTGTATTACATGCCGTTTGTATCCAATTAATTAATACGTTAGCACGTGGCTATGATATTGTACCAAAAGTCATGTTAATTGGTGGACCATTTTCGTTTATTCCTACTTTAGGCAAAGCCGCTTTAGACACCCTAAAATTAAGTGATGAGCAGATTGTCAAAACTGAGCATCCAACCCTATTATCGGCTTGGGGTGCCGCAATCCACCTGCTTGAACGAACTGAACTACCGCTAACTGAGTTGATCCAGAAATTGAATGATTCAAGTAAGGTAAAAGTGAACGAGTCATTCAGATTAAAACCACTTTTTAATGAAGCACTTTCGTTTGATAATTGGAAGAAGAAGCGTAAATATATTGAGATCCCAAAAGTCAATTTAGCCGATTATCAAAAACAAACTGCCTTTTTAGGTATTGATAGTGGATCAACGACCACTAAGATCACTTTAGTCAGCGAAGATGATGAGTTACTTTTTACCTATTATGCACCCAATAATGGACACTCTATCACGGCCTTGATTAAAGGGCTAACTAAACTCAAAGAAGAGATTGAAGCATCCGGTAAACAGATCACTATCGCCAGAACCGGTGTAACGGGTTATGGTGAGGAGTTATTAAAAGCGGCGTTTGCTATTGATGACGGTTTGGTTGAAACCATGGCACATTTTGCCGCGGCCAAACATATTGATCCTGATGTAAGTTTTGTGATGGACATCGGTGGTCAGGATATGAAAGCCATTTTTATTGCTAATGGCGTAGTTAATCATATTGAATTAAATGAAGCTTGCTCATCTGGTTGTGGATCGTTTATTGAAACCTTTGCTAAATCCCTTAATTCAAATACCATTGATTTTGCTGATGCAGCTTGTAAGTCAAGTAATCCATGTGATTTAGGTACACGCTGTACTGTATTTATGAACTCTAAAGTGAAGCAAGCATTACGTGAAAATGCCACCATGGGGGATATCTCAGCAGGCCTTGCTTTTTCAGTGATCAAAAATGCGATTCATAAAGTACTCAAATTACATGATATGCGGAAGTTAGGCGATCATATTGTCGTTCAAGGTGGTACATTTAAAAATCCAGCTGTATTTAGAGCATTGGAACAGCTAACAGGAGCGCAGATTGCCAGTTCAAACATACCTGAACTAATGGGGGCATATGGCTCAGCTTTAGTGGCTAAAAATCATTATCAGCAACAAAATAGTAAATCGCAATTTATTGGTTTGGATAATTTGGATAAAGCGTTAGACAATAGAGCTAAACCTTCACGCTGTAAAGGATGTGAAAATAATTGTGATATTATGATCTATCGTTTTGCTAATGGACAGCGTTATTATTCCGGCAATAAATGCGAGCGTTTTTTAAGTAATAATCAACAGAAAGATAGCAATTCATTTAATATGTTTGATTATAAAAATGCCTTGTTATTCGATCGTACGTCTCAGTCAAATCCTGATGCCAAAATTAATATTGGTATTCCTCGTGTGTTAGGACAATATGAAAACTTTCCGTTCTGGCATACTTTATTAACGCAAAGCGGTATTAATGTCACCCTCTCACCTTATTCGACGCATCGTATCTATGAGAAAGGGGCGGGTACGGTAATGTCCGATAGTATCTGTTTCCCTGCTAAATTGGTACATGGTCATATTATTGAGTTAGTTGAGAAAAAAGTTGATCGAATCTTTATGCCAATGGTGGTTTTTGAGGCGACGCAATTTGGTAATGCAGTAAACAGTTATAACTGCCCGATTGTGAGTAGTTATGCTGAAGTTATGAACAGCGCTATTAATCCGGAAATCAAATATGGTGTACCATTAGATTATCCTGTTATTAATTTTACCGATATCAAATTACTTAAAAAGGGTTGTATACAATATCTACAATCGTTGGGTATTGATAAAAGTGTAGCAAACAAGGCGTTTTCGGCAGCCTTAAACGCTCAAGCTCAATATAAACAAGCGTTATATAATAAAGCAATTGAAATACTCAATAAAGCAAAAGAAACAGGGCGTTATGTCTTTATTTTAGCCGGCCGACCTTACCATAGTGACAGCTTAATTAATCATAAAACACCAGAGATCTTAAATGCATTAGGGTGTGATGTGATCACCGAAGATTCGGTATTAGGATCAATTAACCAATTATCACCGGAATTGCAGATTTGTTCACAATGGAGTTATCCTAATCGTTTATATGCTTCGGCCTCATTTGTTGCCGAGCAAGCAAATAATATTCAGTTTGTGCAATTAAATTCATTTGGTTGTGGACCAGATGCAATTGTAACTGATGAATGTAAAGCTATATTAGAATCAAAAGGAAAAACCTGCACGATTATTCGAGTTGATGAAATTACCGCAACAGGATCAGTAAGATTACGGTTACGTTCAATTATTGAATCTATTCGCATGAATCGCAATCAACCACTGAAAACAACCGAGCGTAAAAAGACCGCAATTTTTGGTGTAAAAGATAAACAACGACGTACTATTTTAGCGCCGTTTATTTCTGACTTTTATTCACCCATTTTACCGCCGATTTTTGCTTTATCGGGTTATAAACTTGAAACTTTACCAAAACCAGATAAAAGTTCAGTAGAGTGGGGGTTAAAATATTGTAATAACGAGATTTGCTATCCAGCAACAATTATTGTAGGCGACATAATTAAAGCATTACGATCGGGTAAATACAATCGTGATGAAGTTGCTATTGGGATCACCCAAACTGGAGGACAGTGTCGTGCAAGTAGCTATTTGTCGTTAATTAAAAAAGCTATGATTAGTAATGGTTTTGATGATATCCCTATTATTTCTTTAAGTACCGGTAATATTAATGAAATTGAACAACCAGGTTTTAAAATTAATTGGTTAAAGACGTTACCAATCACCTTTTTTGCTATGTTATTTGCTGATTCATTGTCCAAAATGTACTACGCTATTGCGCCAAGAGCGCGGGTAAAAAAACAAGCTAACCAGCTTAAAGAGTACTACACCAGAAAGTTACAGCAAATCATTAGTGAACGTAAAGGGCATAAAGCTATTTATGCACTTTTATCTGATGCCGTAAATCATTTCAACCAAGTTGAGACACTGAATAAAGAGTGTCCGCAAATTGGTATTGTTGGTGAAATTTATGTTAAATATAATAGTTTCGGTAATCAACATAGCGTAGAGTGGTTAGTTGACCAAGGTATTGAACCAGTTATTCCACCAATGATTGAGTTTTTTGCACAATGCTTCGTTAATTATGATAGCAATGTAGAGAATCATCTGTTAACCAAAAATTATCTTTCATACCTTTCGCACTTTTTTGAAAAAGTGGCACAAAGATATATTAATAAAACTAACCAGATATTATCAGGATTTAAATATTATCAACCTTTTCATAGTATTCGTAATATGGCGAAAAAAGCCGAACAAATTCTTAATCTATCCAATCAATATGGTGAAGGTTGGTTGATTCCAGCTGGGATTATGACATTTGCCGAACACGGCATTAACAATGTGATTAGTTTGCAGCCTTTTGGATGTATTGCTAATCATGTTGTTTCTAAAGGGGTTGAAAAGCGGATGCGAGATATTCATCCAAAACTAAATTTATTGTACTTAGATTTCGATGATGGAGCTGGTGAAGTAAACGTTCTCAATCGTTTACATTTTATGGTTAGTTCATTAAAGTATACACAACTGCAAAGAATTGTATAATGAATGATAACTTAAATATTACCGCTTGTTTATTTAAGAAAATAGATAAGCGGTATTGAATAATTAGGATTGCTTGTGTTATCAATTTATCAATTAAAACCAAAGTTTCAATCACTACTCCGCCCTTATGCGAAATCTCTTTTTGATGCCAATATCACCGCCAATCAAGTAACCCTTGCTGCCTGTATTGGTTCCATTTTGATCGCCTTGCTTGTTGGTTATTTAGCGCAGTATCAAATGATATTTATATTGATACCATTATGGATGTTTATCCGCATGGCGCTTAATGCGATAGACGGTATGTTAGCACGAGAATTTAATCAAAAATCTAATTTAGGTGCTTATCTAAATGAGATCTGTGATGTGATCTCTGATAGCGTTTTATTATTAATTTTTACTCAAATAGATGCAGTGAGTAGTAGTTTAGTCATATTGGTAGTTATTCTTTCATTTTTAACGGAGTTTGTAGGCGTGTTAACCGTCATGATCGGCGGGTCGAGACGCTACGATGGACCAATGGGTAAAAGTGATCGTGCTTTTATTTTTGGTGTGATAAGTTTTGGTATAGCGACTCATTTATTACCTTTGTACTGGATTAATGTTTTATTGTGGATTATCAGTCTGTTATTGATTTACACGATAGTTAACCGCATTAAAAAAGGTCTACAGGAAGTTGCTAAATAGCTAGGAGAAAAATATGCGTCAACAGCAAGAAAAAACATTTATTAGCCATGATGGTTGTAAGTTATTTTATCGCTATTGGCCAGCACAAGATAGTGAAACAAATAGTACTCAAGCAATAGTCCTTTTTCATCGAGGACATGAACATTCCGGACGTGTAGCCCATTTAGCGGATGAAATTGATCTCCCTAATTACCAAATTTTCGCTTGGGATGCCAGAGGTAACGGACAATCGGAAGGTGAACGAGGTGATGCTGAAAATATTGCTTCTCTGGTAAAAGATGCTAATTGTTTTATTGACCATATTACTCACCAATATGCTATTGCTCAAAAAGATTTAGCCGTTATTGCCCAAAGTGTGGGGGCAGTTATTGCAGCAACTTGGGTGCATGACTATGTGCCGAACATTCGAGCTTTAGTATTAGGTTCGCCAGCCTTCAGTGTTAAGCTTTATATTCCTTTAGCTGTACCCGGATTAAAGCTCCTTTATAATTTTAAAGGTAATTTTTTTGTTAATAGTTATGTTAAACCTAAATTATTAACTCATGATACGCAGCGAGCAGAGTCATTTGCACAAGATCCTTTAATTACCAGACGAATTTCTGTACGTCTGCTACTTGATTTATATACGGTATCAGATCGCATCGTGGAAGATGCCAATGCTATTACTGTACCAACTCAGTTATTGGTTTCAGGTTCAGATTATGTGGTAAGACGTAAACCTCAAAAACTGTTCTATCAAAATTTAGGTACAGAACAAAAAGAGTTTCATATTTTGCCTGGATTTTATCATGATACCTTCGGGGAGAAAGATCGTCAGATCGCTATCGATCGCGCCAAACGTTTCATTTTGGGTTGTTTTGCCAATGAACCTCAGTCTCCATGCTTATTAAATGCCGATCGAGTAGGGTATACACGACTGGAAGCTGATAATTTAGCCTTGCCAGTAACCGGTTGGATCAAACCCTGGTACTGGAAATTTATTAAAGCTAATTTGAAATATGCTAGCAAACTTTCTGAAGGGATAAAACTTGGATTTGAGACAGGTTTTGATTCGGGAAGTACACTTGATTATGTTTATCGTAATCAACCAACCGGTTCATCTAAACTTGGACAATTTTTCGATTATACTTACCTGCAATCTATCGGTTGGCGAGGTATTCGTCAGCGCAAAGTCCACTTAGAAGAGTTATTGAAACTTGCTATCGATCTATTGCATCGACACAATCAATCCGTTGATATCGTCGATATCGCAGCCGGACACGGTCGCTATATTTTAGAAACCATTACTCAAATAGCTGATAAACCTGATTCAGTATTACTCAGAGATTATAGTGATATTAACATCCGTGACGGTCAAGCATTAATTGCGGAAAAAGGCTTAACGAGTTTGGTGCGTTTTGAAAAAGGGGATGCATTTAGCCGACAACAACTTGCTCAATTATCGCCTAAACCAACATTAGCGGTGGTTTCCGGCTTATATGAGCTTTTTGGTGACAATCAACTGCTTTGCGACTCTTTGTCTGGTTTAGCAGATTCGATGCCGGAAGGCGGATATCTGATATATACCAATCAACCTTGGCACCCTCAATTGGAATTTATTGCAAGAGCGTTAACTTCTCATCGTGACGGTCAGCCTTGGATTATGCGACGACGAACTCAGCTTGAAATGGATCAATTAGTTGCTCATGCTGGGTTTAAGAAGATCACCATGCGTATTGATCAGTGGGGAATATTTACGGTATCACTGGCTCAACGCATTAAATAATTAGTGACTAAAATGTTAAAATTTAGATTGAACCAACTAACCTTATATAAATTTATTTGGTTAGTTGGTTTGTCGATCTTTTTCTTTGCCAGTTACAATTTTGCCAATTGGTTTGCTTCAACCCGAAATAATGTAGGCAGTTTAGTTTTTGATTGGGAAGTGTCAATTCCGCTTTTACCTTGGTCTATTGTACCTTATTGGTCGATAGATGTTATGTATGGTCTGGCAATTTTATTGACCCGCTCAAGACAATCACTTAAAACTCTCTGTTTACGTCTTTTGTCTGCACAAATTATTTGTATTATCTGTTTTTTGTTATTCCCACTTAAATTCAGTTTTGAACGGCCAGCTTTAGACGGATTATCTGGCTGGTTATTTGATATTCTAATGGGTTTTGATAAACCTTTTAATCAAGCTCCTTCGTTGCATATTACTTTACTGGTCATCTTATGGGCATTTTATAATAGCTATCTTCGATCTTTTTGGCGTTACTTGTTACATTTTTGGTGTTTATTAATTGGTATATCGGTATTAACTACTTGGCAACACCACTTTTTCGATATTCCGACTGGGATCTGGGTTGGATGTTTTTGTATATGGTTATGGCCTGCTAATGGATTATCCCCTTTAAAAAGGGTCCAACCACCTAAGCAATATTTGTGGTCTACGTTCTATTTTACCTGTTGTTTACTCTCTTTTGGCATCGCCATTTACTTACAATCATGGGGACTGTGGTTACTATGGTTGTCAGCGGCGTTTCTGCTTGTGTCAGCGAATTATCTGCTGTTAGGTGCAAAAGGATTTCAAAAACAGACTAACGGACATTTTAATTTAGCTGTAACACTTCTATATTTGCCATATTTTATCATTATGTGGATAAATTCACGTTTATGGACTTATAACAATCATGAGATAGATCATATTCACGAAACGATTTATTTAGGACGTATCCCCTCAACTAGCATATTGATTAAAAATCAATTTATTTCAGTTGTGGATCTTTGTGCAGAGTTACCTATTGGTAGGTTTAATGGTCATTATTCGTTGATAGCTGTCCTTGATATGACGCCGTTAACGGCACAAGATTGTTGGAAAGCCGCAACTCTTATTGAACAATATTATTCACAAGGAAAATTATTAGTTGATTGTGCCTTAGGTTATTCTCGAAGTGCAACTGCTATCATTGCCTGGTTATTAATGACGAAAAGGGCATCCAATATTGTTGATGCTATTAATATAATAAAGGCTGGTCGTCCTAGTATTGTCATTTCAACACAACAACGACAAATTTTGGAAGATTGGATTGCTCAGCTTAATAATAGGGAACAATGATGTTAAAGAGTTATTCTGTCCAAACAACAGATCATATAAATAAAACCGCATTAGTCACTTTTTGTAGTCTACTTGGTTTGAGTAAAAAATTGGATAATTTTTCGCAGTTATTAACCATTTTAGTTATAGGTATTGGTATGATTGCAAGTTGGTGGTTTCATGCAGTTCTATTATCTATTTTTTGTGCAGTTATATTTATAATTGGTGTAATTGCTAAATATTATGCCTTACGACTTTCTCTTGATAAAACACTATTTGATTACTTGTCTCAAAATCCAGAGCAATTGTCTGAAATACTACTCGAATTGGATGAGGCATTAGTGTCATTTAATTTAATCAAACCAAATTCGCAATCGCCTCGAACATTTGTCGATCGTCAGCATGGCACAATACAATTATTAAAAAAACAGTTAATAATGCTAATTATTCAGCTATTGTTATTAATCGTTACGCTTTTGACTGGCATTTTTTTGCAGTAAATAAACTGCTAGTTGCGTATTTATAGCAAATTTTAAATTGAATTAGCGATAAGGGGAAAAAGATGTCTAGTTACCAACATGATACATTATGGCTTTTTATGGGCATCGGGCTTTTTCTTGTTGTCGCTTCAATTATTGGTTGGATATTGAAAAGTCGTGTTAAAGCGCCTAATAGCGTAATTGATAATTTAAACACTCGTATTAATGCATGGTGGGTGATGGTGGTGATTATAGGTGTTGCTTTTTTACTTGGTAAATTGGCGGTGATTTTCCTATTTTTTGTCGCTTCAGGTCTGGCTTTACGCGAATTTCTTATTTTAACTCCAATTACACGTTATGATTACTATGCACTGTTATTTGCTTTTTATGTGGCACTTCCGGTGCAATACATCTTAGTGGCTGTATCATGGTATGGTCTATTCAGCATTTTTATTCCTGTTTACGTTTTTTTGTTACTCGCTATATTGGCTTCAATTACCGGATCAACCAATAACTTTTTAGAGCGAACCGCAGAGGTTCAATGGGGATTGATGATCACCGTATATAGTATTTCTTGCGTACCGGCATTGTTGGCATTAGAAATCAACAATTATCAAGATCGGAATTTATTACTTATCGCTTTTTTAATTTTGGTGGTACAACTTTCTGATGTATTACAATATGTATTTGGTAAGTTATTTGGTAAACATAAAATTGCCCCCAATTTATCACCTTCAAAAACGATTGAAGGTTTTTTCGGAGGTGTTTTATCAGCAAGTTTTATCGGCGCCTGTCTTTTCTGGATAACGCCATTTGGCTTTATTCAAGCTGGCTTAATCTCTTTGCTCATCACCTTATTTGGTTTTATGGGAGGATTAGTAATGTCAGCTATAAAGCGAGATCGAGGAGTAAAAGATTGGGGTAATTTAATAGGTGGTCATGGTGGTATCTTAGATCGTCTAGATTCCGTCTGCTTTGCTGCGCCAATTTTTTTCCACGTTGTACGCTATTTTTGGGTGTAACGATTATCGAATATTCAAATAATTATAGATAAAATAGACCAGTGCTGTTGTTAGTATAAAAAATTGCATGTAAAAAAGAGCAAAATGATTAAATTTATGATATAAATACACAAATTTAATTAACTTAACAATATAAATAAGGACCTTATTATGTTAAAAGAGCAAATGGTAGTTAAAAATTCAACTGGACTTCACGCACGCCCTGTAACAACGCTTGTTAAATTGGCCGGTCGCTACAAATCAACAATTGAACTTGTTTATAATGAAAAAACCATTAAATTAAAAAGTATGATGGGTCTATTAGGTGCTGGCGTCAAAGGTGGCTCAACTGTTGAAATTATTTGTGATGGTGAAGACGAACAAGCCGCTATGGATGAAATTCGTGAACTTTTTGCTTCTGGCTTTGGCGAATAATAGCTGAAAAAGTAAACCGTAAGTTTTGTAAGATATTTATTCCGTCGATATTGATCGACGGAATATTAAAAAAGACAGTACTAAGTAGTATAAAATAGAGATAATGATCTGATTAATTCAATCTTTGATAATAGAATTTAGTTCATTATGACCAATTGAAGGTAACATACATTTGAAACCTTTAGTCAGATAGACTAAATAAATAAAACCAATTGCCAACCAAATTAAACCGACAATCATCGCCGTAGCATCAAGACTCGTCCATAACCATAATGAAAGTAGTACACCGATTAAAGGTAATAACCCATATTTAAAAATGGCAGTGCCTGTGCTACCTTTGACTTTACCTAGATAACTCTTAATGACACATAAGTTAACAAAAGTGAAAGCAACTAATGCACCAAAACTAATCATTGAGACAACAAGACTAAGTTCTAATACTAATGATAACAATGAAAAACATGCAACAAAAATAATAGATAGGTAAGGTGTTCTAAAACGATGATGAATTTTATAAAAAATTTGTTTAGGTAACACTCCCTCTCGTCCCATTGCATAAAATATTCTTGATACACTAGTTTGAGCCGTCATCGCTGAAGCAAATACACCAGTTAAATAGGCTGCTTGAAAGAAGTTATACATAAAGTTGCCACTTAGGTGACTGATTTCGCCAACACGGCGAACAACATATAAACTTGCAATGTCTTCTTTACCAATCAGGTCACTCCAAATCGGGTAAGCTAAGTGCGCACTATAAGAGACAATTAAAAAGATACCGCCAGCTATGGCTACCGTCCACAGTATTGCTCTAGGTAATGATTTTTGTGCATCATTTGATTCTTCAGCTAACGTAGCTATGGCATCAAAGCCTAGAAAAGCAAGGCAAAGCACCGCAGCGCCCGAAAGTAAACCACTAAAATCATGTGGACTGATTTGAAGTGGTTTTAGCATTGTTTCTGGCGAATGATCGACATTGGTGAAAGCTAAAAAAACAAATAATACAATAAAAATTAATTGAACAATGATTAATGTAAAATTGACAGAGTTAATTAATTTGATACCTATAAAGTTTAAAAGACTTACACTGATTAACGCTCCTAATACAAAAACATAAGCTGGTATAAAAGGAAATGTATCATGCAGGTAAATGCCTAAAACCAAATAATTTAATATTGGTAAAAATAGGTAATCAAGAATTTGCGCCCAACCCACTAAAAAACCAATTTTCCCGCCAAACGTATATTGCACGTATGAATAGGCAGAGCCAGCAATAGGTAATTTATTTGCCATACGGCAATAACTCAATGCTGTGAAAAAGATCATTGCAAGGGTGATAATATAGGCTATAGGTAAGTGTCCATTGCTTAAAACTGTAACTTGCCCATAAGTGGTAAAGATCCCTAAAGGAACCATGTAAGCTAAACCAAATGCAATCAATGCAGGTGTGGTTAAAACTCGTTTCATTTTTATTGTGGACATGACTTTGCTCCTCTGTCCAAAAAAACAATAAAAAACTACTAAGTATAGTTTTGCCTTTTTACCCGCTAAAAGCGGCAGGGAATTTTCCCACATTATTGTAAATATGCAAGCCAATTTTTTGTTAATTAATGGAAAAGTGAACAATTTGCTAAATTTGGGATTATGTATGAACTAAATTTAGGCATGTCAAAATAAAAAAAGGGTCTCGGGAAATAAATGACTGTATGTTTATTCGTATTTATCTGTGTCGAAATAGCGTGTTAGTTAGCTAGTTTTTATCAATTAGAAGAATATATTTATCGCATCAATCCCTGTTATATCTATTAAATTAACAAACAATGTCATTAATCAAAATCTTTTATCATTGATTTTATGATAGCAAAAGTGAAATTTATTTAACTGGTGTAACAATGTTTGTTGCAGATGTGATGGCTCATGAGCAAGAGATAGAGATGAAAGTTCTACCTAATAATATTGTATTGTTTCATGCTAAAAGCAGTGTGGTTAAAACGCTTTTCATTGCAATACCTAAAAATAGTACAGGTGTCGTTTGGAACAATAATAAAGTGAAATTAAGTGTTTAAATTAATTCTTCTGAACAGCTAACCAAGACCATTTAATCATAATTGCTAATTTAGCTTCTAATTTAGTTATGGATGATTTTGTCGACAATTTACTTAACAGTGACAAATACTATTGTTGATAAAATTCGAGGTTTGTAGGAATAATAAAGAGATTGTGGCTATTTTATATTTTAGCAAAAAGAATGTAGTTGACCACTATGATGCCAATGAAGTGGAATAACGTTCGATATTATAATCAACACCGATATTTTATCGGTGTTGATTATGTACTGTAAAAATGATAGACGTTAACGAGTCTGTATTATTGTTGGTTATAAACTGTTTTACCGCCAACAATAGTCGTTAAGACTTTTACTTTACTTATTTCAGTTGCAGGAATAGTAAACGGATTACGATCTAAAATAATTAGATCGGCAAATTTACCTTTTTCAATCGAGCCGATATACTTATCTTGTTTTAACACATATGCGGCATTAATTGTTGCACAACGTAACACTTCGTTAACCGTTAAATTGCGATCGCTATTTAAACGAGGATAATCGGGACTAATTTGCCTTGTCATGGCAATTTGAAAATCATACCACTCATTTAAAGGATCAATTGGCCAATCACTACCGAATGCACATTTAACTCCGGCATCGATATATTGACCGTGTGCCTCTAAACCATTGTAACGTTCTGAACCAAACAGTGTTTGATACTGCTCAATCATTGCTGAACTGCATCCTGCCCATTGAAATGAAAATACTACCGAAGTATTTAATTGTTTATATCTGGCAAACTGATGCATAGCACTTAATTCATTGTGGGCAGTACTAGGGCGAATATCGGCATCAGGTAATACTTGACGCATTTTTTCAATGGCATTAAGCACAACTTCAATCGCTCCTTCACCTACCGTATGCATATGTGGATGAAAGCCTGCTTTTGCTGATTCGAGAATTAATGCATCTAACATTTCAGTTGAATAGTAAAGATCACCATAGCGATCTTTTTCAGTCGCTAAATGATAGGGCTTAAGTAGACGAGCGGTCATTAGTGGTGCTTGCATAACACCGTCAACAAACAGTTTAGTATGGGAAATTTTGATTCCGGGTTTCGGTTGCCAGTTTTTATCATCATAACGTTTGGCAAACTGTTTAACTTTATTCACTACATTAGGAATATCCTCAATGGTAGAAATATCACCCGGCGGTAATTCACGTGCGCCAAATAACCGAATGGATAATTGGTCATGTTGTTGAAGATTTAAATATGCATCAGCTTGTAACTCGGTAATTCGTGCATCCATTACTGCCGTGACGCCTTGTTTATTTAGTTCTGTTTGCGACAATTTGGCAATATTAACCGCTTGTTCAGCAGTTATTTTAGAAATACTATCAAATGCACGCATTGCTGGTGCATCTTCTAAAATACCATTTAATTCTCCGTCGTGAGTGCGACCTATTTTTCCATCTGATGGCTCTGGTGTATTTCTGTCAAATCCAAATTTTTCTAATGCGATACTATTTGCAACGAGTGTGTGACAATCGTTGGAAAAGAGAATAACAGGGCGTTTAGTGTTAAGTTTATCAAGATCAAAACGAGTAATATCTGTGCCAATGGGCAAAACTTCTTGCCTCAACCAACCGCGAACTTGCAACCAACTGTCACTATTTTTTGTAATATCTTCGTCTAAATATTTTTGAATAATTGCTAAAGTAGCATCTACGGTTAAACTCTGATAATTTAAATTACAAGAGGATAATTGCGTTCCACCCCAAAAAGTATGAAGATGAGTATCAATGATCCCAGGCATCATGGTTTTACCCTGTAGGTCATAAATGGTCGTATGATGATCAACGAAATTACTGTTATTTATTTCTTTGGTACTACCTATTGCAGTAATATACCCATTTTCAATCGCGACTGCTTCACACACACTATCATGTTGATCAGCGGTATAAATATAGCCGTTTATATAAATAACATCAGCTTTAGCCATTATTGGTGATTCCTTTAAATAGAGATCAAAATCAAAGATGAAACGATAGCAGATTTATAAAAAATTTGTCAAATGCAATAATTTTCTTTATTGTGTGAGGGGATTATGCTACAAATAATCTATCTTAGTTACAGCGTCACATGGTAAACAGATGAAATATCAACAACTAGAAAACCTTGAATGTGGTTGGAAGTGGCACTATCTAGTAAAAAGGCATTCAGAAGGTGAGCCGATTACTCGCTATATAGAAAAAAGCGCAGCTCAACATGCCGTTAATGAATTATTGCTACTAGAACGTAATCCAACCGGTGTGGTTGACTGGATTAAACAGCATTTAAACCCCGATTTAGATAATCGCATGAAGCAAACAATTCGGGCAAAACGAAAACGACATTTTAATGCAGAGCAACAGCATACCAGAAAAAAATCGATTGATTTGGAATTTCTAGTTTGGCAACGATTAGCGAATCTAGCCAAAAGAAGGCGTTCTACGTTGTCAGAAACGATTACGCAACTAATTGAAGATGCTGAGCAGAAAGAGCAATATGCAACCAAAGTATCGACAATTAAAGATGATTTACTATCACTACTTGATGTAAAACAAGATAGTAAATAATACAAACAACAGAATAAATAGGTTTAATTATGGGAAAATCCCTTGTTATTGTAGAATCACCAGCCAAAGCAAAAACAATTAATAAATATCTTGGCAAAGATTTCGTGGTTAAATCAAGTGTTGGTCATATTCGTGATCTTCCGGTGAGTGGAAGTAGCCAGCGCGCTGAGAAAACCAGCAAAGATAAAACAGAAAAGAAAGTAAAACGTTCCGAAAAACAGATCTTAGTTGACAGAATGAGTGTCGATCCTTACAACGGTTGGCAAGCTCATTATCAGATTTTACCCGGCAAAGAGCGTGTGGTGTCTGAGTTAAAAAAACTGGCGAAAGATGCTGATATGATCTACCTCGCAACCGACTTGGATAGAGAAGGAGAGGCCATTGCTTGGCATCTTAAAGATGTGATTGGTGGAGAGGATAGTAAATATCGTCGCGTGGTTTTTAATGAAATTACTAAAACCGCTATTAAAAATGCGTTTAATAAACCTTCAATGTTAGATATGGATCGCGTTAATGCTCAGCAAGCGCGACGATTTATGGATCGGGTTGTCGGCTTTATGTTATCGCCTTTATTATGGAAAAAAGTTGCTCGAGGGCTATCTGCTGGCCGAGTTCAATCCGTTGCCGTGCGCTTAGTTGTTGAACGTGAACGCGAAATTCATGCATTTATTCCGCAAGAGTATTGGGATCTTTATGCGGATTTGACTACTTCTAACAAAGAGTTATTAACGCTACAAGTTACTCACTATAAAGACGAAGCCTTTGAACCAAAAGATAAACTTGCTATTGATATTGCTTTAACTGAATTAAATAATAGCCAATATCAGGTTACAAATATAGAACAAAAACCGACTAAAAGTAATCCAACCGCACCATTTATTACTTCTACATTGCAACAAGCAGCAAGTACCCGTTTAGGTTTTGGTGTCAAAAAGACGATGATGTTAGCACAACGGCTCTATGAAGCAGGTTACATTACCTATATGCGTACCGACTCGACTAATTTAAGTCAAGATGCGCTGACCATGGTTCGCAACTATATTGGTAAAAATTTTGGTGATAAATATCTACCAAGTTCAGCAAATGTCTATACCAGTAAGAAAAATTCTCAAGAAGCGCATGAAGCCATTCGTCCTTCAGATGTAATGATCCTTGCTGAAAATCTCAGTGATGTTGAAGCTGATGCAGGGAAATTATATCAGTTAATTTGGCGACAATTTGTGGCTTGTCAAATGACCAGTGCCGAATATAACTCAACCACGATAACTGTTAAAGCGGGTGATTTTATCTTAAAGGCTAAAGGTCGTACCTTACGCTTTGATGGTTGGACAAAAGTTCAACCACAACTTAGCAAAAATAGTGAAGATAAAATGTTACCAGAGGTAGCGGTTAACGATAAATTAGCATTACAAAGTTTAAATCCAAATCAGCACTTTACTAAACCACCTGCTCGTTATAATGAAGCATCGTTAGTTAAAGAACTTGAAAAACGCGAAATTGGACGTCCTTCAACTTATGCAACAATTATCTCCACTATCCAAGATCGTGGTTATGTTCGTTTGGATAATCGTCGCTTTTATGCAGAAAAAATCGGGGAGATTGTAACAGACAGACTAAGTGAAAACTTTAATGATCTTATGAGTTATGATTTTACTGCTCGTATGGAACAAGCGCTTGATGAAATAGCCAATAAAAAACAGGAATGGCGTGAAGTATTAGACCAATTCTTTAGTGATTTTAGTGAACACCTTGATATTGCCGAACAAGATCCGGATAAAGGTGGAATGCAGCTGAATCCATTAGTCTTAACGCCAGAAATTAAATGTCCAAATTGTGGACGTGAAATGGGAATTAAAACCGCTGGAACAGGGGTTTTTCTTGCTTGTTCTGGTTATTCACTGCCACCCAAACAGCGTTGTAAACAGACAATAAACTTAATTCCTGAGCATGAGACTTTAAATATTTTAGAAGAAGCAGATACGGCCGAAACCGATGCATTGCGAGCGCGCAAACGTTGTCCAAAATGCCATACAGCAATGGATAGTTACTTACTTGATAATGAGCGTAAATTGCATATTTGTGGTAATAATCCAATTTGCGATGGTTTTATTGTTGAAAAAGGTAACTTCAAAGTAAAAAGCTATGAAGGTCCAGTTATTGAGTGCGAAAAATGTGGATCAGAGATGCATTTAAAATCAGGACGTTTTGGTTTATATATGGGCTGTACAAATCCCGATTGTAAAAATACTCGCAAAATCTTGAAAAATGGAGATGTCGCACCTCCAAAAGAGGATCCAGTTGATTTGCCAGAACTTAAATGCACCAAATCAGATGCGCATTTCGTATTACGTGACGGTGCTTCAGGCATCTTTTTAGCGGCTCATAATTTCCCAAAATCACGGGAAACCAGAGCGCCATTGATTGAAGAATTACAACGTTTTAAAGATCGCTTGCCAGAAAAGTTCTTATATTTAACTCAAGCGCCAAGTAAAGATCCTGAAGGTAATCAGGCCATAGTGCGTTTTAGTCGTAAAAGTAAACAACAATATGTTACATCCGAAGTCAATGGAAAATCGACAGGTTGGGTGATGCAGTATGTGGACGGAAAATGGATTAATGGTAAAAAATAGGTAATAAAAAAACCTGAAACATTTGGCAAGATGTTTCAGGTTAAGCCTACGTTTTAGTATAAAGACAGATTATCCTTATTTGTGTTAACGTCTAAAAGGAATGATTTTATGATAGCTTCCTTTTAAATGCAGACTTAAAGGAAGGACAGTATAGGATTGAAGAGGTCTTTGTCATGAAATTGCAACAGTTACGCTATATTGTTGAAGTCGTCAATAACGATCTCAATGTCTCGTTAGCGTCCGAGAAACTTTATACATCTCAACCCGGTATTAGTAAACAAATCAAATTACTGGAAGATGAGTTAGGCGTACAGATCTTTACTCGTGCAGGTAAACATTTATCTGAAGTAACGCCGGTAGGGCAGAAAATTGTTGCATTAGCCAGAGAAATTCTCAATAAATCACAAGATATTAAAATCATCGCCAAAGAGTTTAGTCAACCTAATCAAGGTTCATTAACTATTACCACGACTTATACTCAAGCACGTTATGCATTACCAGTTGTGATTCAACAATTTATGCAGCAATATCCCAATATTACCTTGCATATGGAACAAGGCTCTTCATCCCAATGCATTATACAAGCACAGTCTGGACAAGCTGATTTTGCTATTGTGACCGAACTTTCGCAGTTAAGTGATGAAATGATTGCACTACCTTGTTACCATTGGAACCAAGCTATCATTGTGATGAAAGATCATCCTTTGGCACAAAGCAGTTTAATTACCCTAGAGCAACTGGCAAAATACCCTCTTGTGAGTTACGATTTTTCTAATGACGGTTCAGATCTCAATCAAGCTTTTAACAGAGCTAATCAATCGCCCAACATTGTCTTTAGTACTACCGATGCTGAGCTGATCAAAACTTATGTAAAATTAGGAGTAGGTGTGGGTATTGTGGCTAAAATGGCGGTCAATGACAATGCGAATGATGATTTTGCGGTTCTCAATGCTGGTCACATCTTCCCTTATAGTACTACTTATGTTGTTTTTAAGCGTTCGTTGTTTTTACGCCGTTATATGTATGATTTTATTCGTCAGTTTTCACCTCACTTAAACCGACAAACTATCGATAAACTATTGTTATGTGAAACTAATATTGAAGTACAAGCCATGTTTAACGGGGTAAAATTACCTATTTGCTAAATAAAAGCGCGAAATACTTCGCACTTTTGATTTTTGTTAGATTATTTATGTCTGGCTTTTAAAATGCCAATGACATCTTTCAGTGAAAGATGCTGATCTTGTAAAAGTACTAACAAATGATAGATCAAATCTGCTGACTCATTTTTAAGTTCTTCTTGATCATGAACAGTTGCAGCTAAGGCTGTTTCAACACCTTCTTCGCCTACCTTTTGCGCGATGCGTTTAGTCCCATCTTGATAAAGTTTTGCCGTATAAGAAGATTTAGGATCAGCGTTTTTGCGTGAAGCTAGCAGTTGTTCTAATTCAAATAAAAATCCCCACTCACTTTTAGCCGAAGTGAAACAACTGTTTGAGCCGGTATGGCACGTAGGGCCAATAGGATCGACCAAAATCAGTAACGTATCATTATCACAATCAGCAGCAATATTTTTCACATTTAAATAATTGCCCGACGTTTCACCTTTAGTCCACAAACGTTGTTTGGTGCGTGAATAGAAAGTGACTTTACCACTATCGAGTGTCTGGTTAAGCGCTTCTTGATTCATATAACCGAGCATTAAAACATCACCAGAAACATAATGTTGAATAATTACCGGCATTAAATTATCGACTTTTTGCCAATCAAGTTGTTGTAGGTTTAATTTGGTATCTGAATTTGAAATTAACATAATCGAATCTCTACTCCATTTTTGGCTAAATACTGTTTAAGTTCACCAATATTGATTATCTGTTTATGAAAGACAGAAGCGGCTAATGCCCCGTCAACCTCAGCCTCGTTAAATGCGGCTAAAAAATGTTCCATACGTCCTGCTCCACCAGAGGCAATGAGCGGAACCTGACAAACGTTACGCACTTCTTGTAATTGGTTTATATCATAGCCATTACGCACGCCGTCTTGATTCATCATATTGAGTACAATTTCACCAGCCCCACGCTGTTGGACTTCTTGTACCCAATCAAGTGTATTCCATTTTGTAGCAATGGTGCGTTTTTCATCACCAGTAAATTGGTAAACATGATAGCTGTTTGTCTCACAGTCATACCACGTATCAATGCCAACAACAATACATTGCACCCCATAACGATCAGCAAGTTGAGTGATTAAATCGGGATTTGCTAAAGCCGGTGAATTAATAGAAATTTTATCTGCACCAAATGATAGGATCTGTCCAGCGTCCTCAATTGTTTTTATACCACCAGCAACACAAAAAGGGATATCGATCACTTCTGCGACTTTGCTTACCCAACTTTTATCAACCACACGACCATCCGATGAAGCAGTAATATCGTAAAATACTAGTTCATCAGCACCTTCTTGTGCGTATCTTTTCGCTAAGGGGACTATATCACCAATGATTTCGTGATTACGAAATTGTACCCCTTTTACTACTTGCCCATTACGGACATCTAAACAAGGGATTATCCTCTTTGCCAGCATGAGATCGCCTCCTGAACCGTAAATTTGCCTTCAAGTAATGCTCTACCGACTATCACACCAGCAACGCCACTTTTTTCAAGTACTTTAACATCATCTAATTGTCCGATTCCTCCAGATGCTTGAAACGCAATTTGTGGATATTTTCGACTTATTTCTTGATAGAGTTTAACATTTGACCCACTTAGCGTGCCGTCTTTAGAGATATCAGTACAAAGTACATGTTTCAAGCCATAAGGTAGATAATCCTCAATGACTTGCTCAAGTGTTTGTTTGGAATCTTCTTGCCAACCATGAATCGCAACATATTTATTTCCATTGGCATCAATGCGAACATCAAGCGCTAATACTAATACCTCCGCACCATATTTAGTAAACCATTGCTTAACTAATTCCGGTTGTTTGATAGCTGTTGAACCAATCACTACGCGAGCAGCACCCGCTGAAAGTAACGCGTTAACATCGGCTTCATTACGAATACCTCCGCCTATTTGTACAGGGACGTTAACACCGTTTATCAGTTTTTTTATTAACGAAATTTGTCTTGCTGAAGGATCTTTGGCACCGGTTAAATCGACCAAATGCAAAAGTTTGGCTCCTTGTTTTTCATAATCTTGTAGACGTAATAACGGATCGTTACCATAATCACGTTTTTGTTGATAATCACCTTGATGTAATCGCACAACAGTACCATCAATCAAATCAAGTGCAGGAATAATAATTGGATAAATTGCCATTGTTACATCTCCAAAAAGTTTTTTAGCAATTTTGCACCGGCTGATCCAGAACGCTCGGGATGAAACTGAACGCCGTAAAAGTTGTCTTTTTGCACGGCAGCAGTAAAGTTTTCGCCGTAACTGGTTTCTGCGATAGTTGCTGAGCATAGTGGTAATGCGTATCCATGTACAAAGTAAAAATAAGCACCATCTGGAATATCTCTAAACAGATGATGTCCGGCTTGAGGATAGACTTGATTCCATCCCATATGTGGTAATGGTAAATTGTAATCAGGAATGTTGATTACTGTTTCGTGAATAATACCCAAAGTATCGACATTTCCTTCGGTACTATGATCGGCTAATATTTGCATACCCAGACAAATACCCAAAACAGGTTGAGTACAAACTTTAATAAGTTCAATTAAATTACGCTCTTTTAACTTTTGCATAGCTGCACAGGCGGAACCAACACCGGGCAGAAACAATTTGTCAGAGCTAAGAACCGTGTCAGGATCGAGACTAATTATCGGTTGGTAACCTAATCTTTCAACTGCATATTTAACCGATGAAAGATTAGCACAACCGGTATCTAGGATGACGATATTCATTAAAGTACTCCTTTCGAGCTAGGCAACCGATCACTTTCAATTTTAATAGCTTGTTTCAATGTGCGTGCAAAAGCTTTAAATAAACTTTCAATTTTGTGATGATCATTATCACCTTGAGTTTCAATGTGTAACGTGATCCCCATAGCATAACTGATTGAATAGAAGAAATGCTCTACCATTTGCGTACTCATATCACCCACTTTTTGATGAGTAAACTGTGCTGAAAACTTAAGGTAAGGACGACCCGAAATATCTATTGCACATTTGGCTAAGCATTCATCCATAGGGATCACCGAGGCATAACGAGTAATACCTCGTTTATCACCTAAGGCTTTTTTCAACGCTTCACCTAAAGCTAAACCGGTATCTTCAATAGTATGATGATCATCAACATGTAAATCTCCCTCAACTTGGATATTGAGTTTAATTCCTCCATGGGTAGCTATTTGATCTAGCATATGATCGTAAAAGCCTATTCCGGTATTGATATTACTACCACCTTGACGATCTAACCAAACTTCAACTAAAATCTTCGTCTCTTTAGTATGACGTTCAACTTTGGCATAGCGATCAGCTGTTGTTAAACGTTGTGCAATCTCATCCCAATTGAGATTTTGCCGATCATAGCGTAACCCTTTAATTTGCATATTTTCTGCTAGTTGAATATCAGTAAGTCGATCACCAATGACATAACTATTCTCTTTATCCAGTTTACCACTTGTTAAATAAGGTAATACCAGTTTAATTTTTGGTTTTCGGCATTCACAGTTATCTGCAGGGAAATGTGGACATATAAGAACGTCTTCAAACTTGACACCTTGTGAAGTAAATATCTGCATCATTAAATTATGTGGACCATCAAAATCGGCTTGCGGATAGCTACTCGTACCAAGACCATCTTGGTTAGTCACCATAACTAACTTAAATCCTGATGATTGTAGTTTTAACAGCGCAGGGATCACATTAGGCTCAAAAGCAAGTTTATCAAAACGATCAACCTGAAAATCGATAGGGGGTTCAGTTATTAAAGTACCATCACGATCAATAAATAAATATTTCTGTAACATGATCACTCCTATTCAATCGCTTTTAGTGCTGAAATGACAGCTTCACACTCCGCTTGAGTGCCAATGGTAATGCGTATCATATTATTGGTACCTGTCGATTTACTCTGATCTCGCAAAATAATACCTTTATTCCATAACGAATTAAATACATCTTTACCGTCTTGAAATTTAACACATAAATAGTTAGATGCGCTAGGATAAACTTGTTCTACCACTGATAATTGTAAAAGTTCTTTAGTAAATTTCTCTTTCTGATTATTCATATTTACAACATGCAATTGCATATTTTTTATGCCTTCTTTACTTAATGCTTGGCCAGCAATGTCTGCAACGGGTACGGCTAATGGATAAGGTGCAATTACTTTTTGTAGTGCATCGATGATCGGTTTATTAGCAATGGTAAAACCACATCGTAAACCTGCTAAAGCAAATGCTTTGGATAGTGTACGTAAAATAACTAAGTGGGGATAATCAGCCAACCATGTAACTACACTTGATTGTGGTGAAAACTCAATATAAGCTTCGTCAATTACTACCAAAGCTCGATCTTTTGCGATTGCCAGTAAAGTTTTTAGATCTTCATGATTAATCAAATTACCAGTAGGATTATTAGGTGTACAAACATAGATAAGTTTGACCTGATCCAAATTGTTTTGAATCCCTTTAAGATCTAATTGCCAATCTTTGTTAGTAGGGACTTTTTTAGTATCAATTCCCAATGTTTCAGCACTAACTTGATACATACCATAGGTAGGAGGACAATATAAAATACTATCTTGTCCTGGCTCACAAAAAGCACGCATTAATAGTTCAATAGCTTCATCCGCACCACGACTTACAATAATTTGTTCAGGAGTCACACCAGCATATTCCGCATAACCTTTAATCACATTTTCTGGTTGAGGTTCAGGATAACGATTTAAGGTTTGTTGGCTTAATTCATAATGTGGAGCAATCGGGTATTCATTGGCGTTAAGCCATACATTACCTTTGCCACCAATACGACGAGCCGATTGGTAAGGTGTTAACTTTTGAACATTCTTTCTGACTAATTGATTAATATCCATTTTATTCACCTGATTATATCTGTTTTACGTTGAGTGCATCTAAGCGTAATGTCACCGCTTGTTTGTGTGCAGTAAGCTGCTCAGCTTGTGCCATTAATTCAACGGCATTACCAATTGCTTTTAAACCTTCTGGTGATAATTTTTGTACCGTCATTCGTTTTTGAAAATCGGCAAGTCCAAGACTTGAATAAGTCGCGGTATAACCATAAGTGGGTAAAACATGATTAGTACCTGAGGCGTAATCACCGGCTGATTCCGGTGACCAATCACCTAAAAAGATTGAACCAGCACTGGTAATTTTATTGACCAATTCATCCGCATTAGCTGTTTGAATAATCAAATGTTCTGGACCATAACGGTTACTGATAGTAACGCATTGTTGTAAATCTTGAGTGACAATTAAACGACTTTGTTGTAATGCTTTTTGTGCAATAGCTTGCCTTGAAAGTAGTGCTAATTGTTTATCGACCTCTTTTGATACTGCCTTTGCAATATTTTCATCTGGTGTTAATAAAACCACTTGCGAATCCGGACCATGTTCTGCTTGTGATAGCAAATCGGCAGCAATAAATACTGGATTAGCCGAACTATCGGCGATCACTAATACTTCTGAAGGGCCAGCAGGCATATCAATGGCTGCACCATCAAGCCGTTGACTGATTTGACGTTTGGCTTCAGTAACATAAGCATTTCCAGGACCAAAAATTTTATCTACTTTAGGGACAGATTGGGTACCAAAGGCCATTGCAGCAATAGCTTGTGCGCCACCGAGTTGATAAACCTCAGTTATTCCACAGAGTTCAGCTGCATAGAGAATTTCATCGGCTATTGGTGGAGGTGAACATAAAATCACTTTACGGCAAGCTGCAATTTTAGCTGGTATTGCAAGCATCAATACGGTTGATAATAAAGGAGCAGAGCCTCCGGGAATATAAAGACCAACTGAATCAATTGCTCTTGTGACAAGTTGACAATTAATACCAGGCATTGTCTCAACAGTAATAGTTGGTTTGACTTGGGCTTGATGAAATTTTTCAATATTTGCAACCGCCAATTGCATTGCCTGTTTGAGATCAGCATTAACACGACTAGTAGCCGCTTTAATCTCTTCTGCAGTAAGTTTGATTTGTTTGATTTGTACATGATCAAACTTATTACTTAATGTTTTTAATGCTTCATCACCTTGCTGTTTTACCTGCGTTAGAATATCTGTTACAGCTTGACTGATTGAATCTGATGCAGCAATAGCTGGGCGAGTTAAAAGATCTGCCTGTTGCTGTTTTGTGCATTGTTGCCAATATGAGAGTTGCATATTATTACTCCATCATTTTTTCAATAGGTAATACAAGAATTGAACTAGCTCCTAATTCTTTCAGTTTTTCCATTGTTTCCCAAAATAACGATTCTGAACTTACCATATGTAAAGCCACGCGGTTTTGTTCGCCGGTTAATGGGAGTATTGTTGGATTTTCAGCACCCGGTAATAATGCGACCACTTGATCTAATACTTTGGTTGGTGCGTGTAGCATAATGTATTTGGATTCACGAGCTTGAATAACACCTTGAATACGTGTCATTATTTTATCGATTAAGGCTTGTTTAATAGGAGACATTTCACCTTCACGTTGAATTAAACAAGCTTTTGATTCATATATAACCTCTATCTCTTCCAGTCCATTGGCCTCAAGTGTTGCACCACTTGAAACTAAATCACAAATGACATCAGCTAATCCAGCTCGAGGTGCAACTTCAACTGATCCATTTAATAAACAGGTTTTGAACGTCACATTATATTGTGCAAGGTAACGACGTAACAGGTGTGGGTAAGTGGTAGCAATACGCAGGTCATTTAAACAATCAGGACCGGTATATGCAAAATCACGAGGAGCCGCAATAGATAAACGACACCCACCAAAATCTAAACGACGTAATTTTTTATATTGTGGATTTTCACCTTCAGCTCGCCTATCAAGAACTTCTTCTTCTAATACATTTTCACCAACGATACCAATATCTACTACACCATCAATCACCAAACCAGGGATATCGTCATCGCGAACACGCAAAATGTCGATTGGCATATTTTCAGCAAAAGCAATTAAACGCTGTTCTTGAAGATTGATCTTAATACCACATTGTGCAAGTAGCTTTTTTGATTCATCACTCAAGCGACCTGATTTTTGCATTGCAATACGTAAACGTGAATTATCCAACATAATATTCTCCAACTTATTTAAAAAATTTATAAACCATAAACAAAAAACCCCCGGAAGTTTGACCTTCCGAGGGTTTTCTATTCGCTTTCGCGTCATCACCGGAAGATCATGTCTTCCAGCACCAATCGCCCGAAGACTATTCAGGATGATGGTGATGATGATGTTTAGTAACTAAACCGCAAAAACAATTCATTAAATAACGACCTTTGATTCAATTTTGAATTTAAACTGTGAACAAAATATAACAGAATTTGCTTGCTCGCAACTCTTTTTTTAATTTTTTGTAAAAAAAGATTAAATAATTTTTATATAAAATCAATGTGATCTGTTGCAAACCTGATTCTTTGATAACTTATTTACTAAAGGATGACAAAAAACATCAGCATAATCACGTTATATTTATAGAAAATAGATTGGTTGAAGTAAAGATTAATAATTAGATATGAATGAGCATAAAAATGCTCAAAATATCAAATAATCGCTTTTAATCGATGACAAACTTTATAACGACAATAGGATTCAATTTTTACTAAAAAATCGCTTAAATTTCGCTCTAAAAAGCAACTTTTTATAAAATAACAGCCATCACCTGTAATTTTATAAAACTCCATAATTTCACTAAAAGATTGAACTAACGCCTCAAATAATGCAAATTGGTTAGAATTCATATAGATAGTAATAAATTGTAAGCATTCCGTTTTATGTTTAATTGTAAACTTTTCAATAATATTATTGGTGTATAATTCTTGTACACGTTGTCCAACCGCTTGGCCTGATAAAAACACTTTTTCACCAATCTCTTTCCATGACTGTCGACTATTATTTTTAAGTTGCTCTAAAATGGCATGATTTTTTTTATCCATATTATTTCACCACGAAAGCGAACAAAGAAAAATGCTTTCAATTTACTATGTTAGGTTAGGCATGATTATCGCATAATTATTCCCTGAAATATAACCAAGGAATAATTATGAAACAAGCACTGATTATTATTGATGTACAAAATGATTATTTTCCAGATGGAAAATTTGCATTAGCTAATACCCCAGTTTCATTACAAAATACATTAAAATTACAATCCTATTTTAGATCCAAGCAATTACCTATTTTTTATATTCAACATATAAAAACAGATTTAAACGCTAATTTCTTTGCTAAAGGAACGCTTGGGGTTGAAATTCACAGTCAATTATTACCGATTCATCATCAGTATGAATATATTATTACAAAAGCATTTCCTAACAGTTTCTATCAAACAGATCTCCAGCAAGAATTACAAAAGGAAAAAATTGAGCAGCTAGTTATTTGTGGCATGATGAGTCATATGTGCATCGATTCAACTACTCGTCAGGCTTGTGAATTCAATTATCAACCTATATTAATTCATGACGCCTGTACTACTTGTGATCTTAAGTTTGAAGGCAAAATTATTCCCGCCCAAACAGTACATAACAGTTTTATGTCCGCCTTAATGAATTTTGCTCAGATTAAAAGTTGTTACGAGTTTATTCAATGCAAAACAAACATCGCATAAAAAATGCATAAGAAAAAGTTAATATATTTAACTAGTTGTTTTATATAATTAGAAGGTTACTGATGATTGTTTGCCATATTAAGTTTGATGTTATAATTATTATATATCGCTTTTGATTAACAGCTTATTTTTTTTGTAAAGAAGTTTCAGGAGAAGCATATGTTTAAGTATAAACCCTCTCCTGATATTGAAATTAAAACTTCAAATTTTACGGTTAATTTAACTAACTATTTACTTATATTATATTTTACCTCTAAAAACACTTAATCGCCCACTACCTAATAAGGTAAGACTTACGGCGGTCAAAGCCATAAAAGCAGGGTACTCCCAACCACCACCAGTATTACTAAATGACCAACCATTAACTGAATGAATAAAACTAATCACAACCATTTGTATAAATGCAAATAAACTAATAATCCGCGTTAAAATACCTAATAATAACAATGTGCCAGCACCAATTTCAAACACAATTGTTAAATAACCTACTACTCCAGGAAAACCAAGAGATTCAAAGAATTGTGCTGTACCTGCTGGTGTAAAAACTAATAGTTTAGTTAATCCATGAGCTAAAAACATAACCCCCAAAGCAATACGTAAAATAAGTGATGCTAAATCAGTTTGATATTGTTTCATTCTATTTTTCCTATAAGTTAACAAATAAATATTAATTAGTAGCTGTTAATAAAATAATAATAGTTCTTTTTTTATAGATAAATAGGTTATTATATGATTGATTGTCCTATAAAGTGGAATAATAACTATATTTGGTGAGTGATAAATGAATCGATCTAACAAATTATTAGAAATGACAATTTTTGTCGCCGTTGTTGATAGCAACAGTTTTGTTGAAGCTGCGGACAAGTTAAATATGTCTAAACAAGCTATTTCACGTTATATTCAAACGCTTGAAGATCGTTTACAAGTAAGGTTACTACAACGCACCACGCGGAAAATGATCGTTACAAACGAAGGTCAAACCTTTTATTGGCAAGCAAAAGCAATAATTAATGCAACTATAGAAGCTGAAAACACGTTGAGTTTAGATCAAGCAAGTCCACAAGGCATGTTACGTGTCAATGTCCCAGTAAGTTTTGGGATACTACATTTAGCGCCATTATGGCAAAAATTTCTTGATAAATATCCACAAATTGAATTAGATATAACGCTATCTGATCGTATAGTCAACTTACTTGAAGAAGGATATGACTTAGCTGTACGAATTGGAAACTTGGAAAACTCTTCATTGATCAGTCGTAAATTGACAACAACACGCATGATTATTGCAGCTTCACCAACTTATATCGACCAATATGGTATGCCTATGCATCCAAATGATTTAAAGCAACATAAAATTATTATGTATAGTCACTGGGCAAAGAAAGAGCAATGGAGTTTTAATAAAGATAATACTTTTCATTCAGTCAACTTAAAAGCCAGTGTTTATTGTAATAATGGTGACACTTGTAGACAAATCATGTTACAAGGTGGAGGCATCTCTACTCAACCAGATTTCATCATTGGTCAAGATATCCAGCAAGGTAAACTTGTCGAAGTTTTACCTAATTACAAAATTGAAAATTTCAATATCTATGCCGTTTACCCTAGCCGAAAATTACTACCATTACGTACTCGTTGCCTAATCGATTTTTTAGTGAGTGAATTACAAAATCAACAATGGGTTAAGTAGAATAACGATTAAAATCTTCAAACAATTTTAGTGATTTGCTTTTATTTATTAAAGTTATACAATCAAAAACTATTAATTTTTTCACTAATCTTACTAATATGTCAAAAAGCTATGCCTATATTTTAGCCATTACTGCCTATTTTATTTGGGGGTTAAGTCCAATTTATTTCAAAACGATTGAATCAGTTCCAGCTACTGAAATAATTGTACATCGCATAATTTGGTCAGCAATCTGTTGTACATTATTACTGTTTTTTATTAAACAAAAACAGTGGTGGAAACCATTAATTGCAAACCCTAAATATATCATTATCCTTTTTTGTACTGGATTTATGTTGTCAATGAATTGGCTTACTTATGTATGGGCAATAAATAACAACTATATGCTCGAAACTAGTCTTGGGTACTACATTAATCCATTATTATCAGTGTTATTAGGTACAGTGGTTTTAAAAGAAAAAATGCATAAATTACAATGGATAGCGGTAGGATTGGCAATAATTGGTGTAATGATCCAAATTATTTTAATGGGGCAATTACCGTGGATTTCGGTTTTTCTGGCTCTCACCTTTGCTTTATATGGATTAATTCGAAAAATAGTTCCAACAAATGTGTTACCTGGTATGATGGTAGAAACTTGGACACTTGTACCTGTAACACTTGGTTGGTTACTATTTCATCCAAATGCTGTCTCATTATCAACAACATTTTGGCATAGTGATCTGATTTTATTATGTATGCTTGCAGGACCAATAACCCTTATACCATTAATTTTATTTAATGTGGCAGCAAAACATCTACCATATTCCTCAATTGGTTTTTTACAATATTTATCACCAACCCTAGTCTTTTTATTGGCGGTATTTTATTTTCATGAAAAATTTGGTATTGAAAAACTATTCACATTTGCCTTTATTTGGCTGGCACTGATATTATTTAGCCTGGACACTTACCTGATCCGTCGTGGTGGTAAATTTGTTGCACAATAATTTTTAAATCAATATGTATAATTTAATGATTACTTATCATTTATATTTTTTGATTTTAAGTTTATTTGGCATTATACATGGTGTTGTCATTAATATGAGTTAAGAATATAACAAAATTTAATGAGTGGCTAACGTAATAAGATAATTACTGTTATGTTTGATTTTATTGTTTATTATAGAAATATTTGCTTCCCTTTAAACATCTTCAATTTTTAAATACCCTAAATTTAGTACACAATTCAGATAAGAAGTTATTCTGGATGTTATTGTATGTTATATATAATCTGCATCATATATTTAATACCTCATGGGGTCTTTCGGTATTATAAATGGTTAACCACTCCTCAGTTATTTTCCTTACTTGTTTCAGGTTGTTAAAAAGATATAAATCCAATACTTCTGTTCGATAAGTACGATTAAATCGTTCAATATAGCCATTTTGATAAGGACACCCCGGATTGATGTAATCTATAGTTATGCCGTGTGCGTCAGCCCAATTATTGAATACGTTTCCGGTAAATTCTGGTCCATTATCTACTCTTACTTTTAATGGATAACCATAATACTCAGCCAGTTTATCGAGATAACGGGTCACTCTTCTGGCTGGTAAACACACTGCTATATCTATACCTAATGACTCTCGGTTAAAGTCATCAATGACATTGAAAGTTCTAAATCTACGTTGATTTTGACTGCTGTCACTCATAAAATCCATTGACCAACATATACCTTGTTTATCGGCAACGGATAACTTTTCCGGACTTCGTAGTGGAATACGTTTTTTCCGCTTTATCCTGATATTCAGTTTTAATTCACAATTAACCCGATACACTCGTTTATGATTCCATTTATAACCAAGCTTTTTGATGCGGTTAAAACATTTAGGTAAACTCCAACGTAAATGTTGGTCGGTAATCATATTGAGTATTGAAATAATCATTGAAACATCCTGTAACTTAGGTTGATAATAATAAGCACAGCGACTTAAGCCAACAATTGCACAACTCAGGGCTATAGTAAGGTATTTAGTGGTTTGTAATTCCTTTGCCCATGCCTTACGAGCCTCAGTTTGCACTACAGCTTTTTTATGATTTCTTCCTGCAACTGTGATTTTAAACTCAATTCGGCAAACATTTGTTTAAGTTTACGATTTTCTGCTTCTAATTCCTTTAATCGCTTGATATCCGAAGTTTCCATACCGCCGTATTTTTCTCGCCATTTATAAAAAGTTGAGTTACCTATGGTATATTTTCGGCAAAGCTCTTTAACCGGAATACCGGCTTCAGCTTCTTTAAAAATAGATACAATTTGGTGTTCAGTCATTTTTTTCATATACAAATCCTCTTTTGCTTTTATCATAGAGAATTTTCTACTTGTTTGCTGTACTATTTTAGGGGATATTTACACTATTAATCTTAAGTTTTGTTCGAGTCAAGGAGAGTTTTGCCTTTTTGGTACAAGTGAAAATTCATTTCCTGACCAGAGAAGGGAGTATTGGCAATCAGTTAATAATGAATATTATATAGCTTCAAAAAAGGATATTGAAAAATGTAATCAAGAAACAGAGAATGCAAGAATTGTTCTTATTAATATCTTTAGCCAGTTATGTTCTGATGAGCATATCTCTCCAGAATATTTACCTGATGTAATTTCGTTTCGACACAATTATCTTGAAAATGATTATTTTGGTAAAAACACTAAAATATTGACAGGCACAACTGAACAGATTTTAATCAAATTTTTAGCTGGTAACGACAATAACAAATTTCCTAGTGTTGATAGATTAAATAAGGCGTGCGCTCTTTATATTCCAAAAGATGGCATATTATATGATTATGGGATAGGTCCTAGTATCGGATTGTATACAAATTATTATTTTGAACAATGTATGTTTAAAAATAACTTTAAACGTATCGTTCCTAAAACAACAAAAAGAAGTTGCAGGGGAATTGGTTGGTAACTAATATATATTAACTATAAGGTTACAGTAGATAGTTGGGGTTTTTACTATGTAAATGGACTTATGAAGAAGCTAATTTTATTCTTATTTATTCTTTTGCCATTATTTTCGGATGCTAGGGTAAGGTCTCTCCCTCCTAATTTTCATGCTTTATATTCTAAAGGTAGTACGGATCCCCATGTAGCGCGCATATTAGGGTATATTTTTTGGCCGGTGGTTATTATATTGGCTTTTCTTATCATTGTTGGTGCTATAATAGACACTAAAGAATTTATGGCAAAACAAGAGAAATTAAAGCAAGAAGAACAGTTGGCTTCGCCCAATAAAAGTAAAAGAAAAAAGGAAAATTGAAACCGACAAAAGTCGGTTTTTATAAAAGTTAAAATCCTTCCTTTAAAATTGAATATATATTATTCTGTAAATCCTTGTTAGAAATGAGGAATATATTGATGCATAAATTCTTAAAATCATTGTTTCTTATTGTGTTTACCTTATTCATTGTATCGTGCACGTACGAAGATTTTGTAACAATACAGATAGATGAAAAACGGGTTAAATTTTTAGCAAAGAGTCATTTTTATTTTGAGCCTGAAGGCAATCAACCAAAAGCCAGAATTACTGTTATTAAAGTCGGATCTGATGACTTTAATGCTCGAGGTTTGGTTATATATGATGAAAACAATAAATATGATTCAGGAAATTTAGTTCCTTACCGATTTGGTGATAGCAGTGTGGTTCCTGAAATTTCAGATATTCATGGAGTATCTGTTCCAGATGACTATCTAAAACCAATAAACCAAATCAATATTGTGCCGGGAAAGCCATTTATTTTTGATGTGTCTGTGACTAGATATAACGAAATAAACAACGCAATTTGTAAGTGGGATAATACAAAATTATTTTTTGTACCTAAAAGAGATAATGATTATTTGTTATCTATTGGTATTAAACCTTTGCAAGAAAAAAAGTACCTTTGCATATTGAGACTACAAGAATGGGATAAGAAGGCAAAAGAATATAAAAACACGCCTTTTATGCTGTATCCAGAAAAACAGCAAATGTAATATGATATTTCAAACCGCTCTCGAAGCGGTTTTTTTATACCTAAATTTTGAGTATTCACTCAACACCAAACCGGTAGCAATGTTAGGCACTAACATCTTTAAATCATAGTTAGTATACGGTACGCTACCACTATTTCAAGCGCTTCAACATGAAGGCATCATGAAGATTAAACGTATACCTATAAAAGACCTTATCAATATCAATTGGTTCGTTGTCATTTATCTATTGATCCTAACATCACTTGGATCATTGACTAGCCATAGTTACCACCAAAAGCAATGACATTCGATGGTAGTCTGCGATACAACGAGCATTTATTAAATGTCATTGAAAAATGCAACAGTGATAAAAGAGCGATAAATAGTGAGAAATGAAAATTTACAATCCATTTTTATAGAGTCTTAATATCCCCTGATATCATGGAGTAAATTAGATAATTTTTGATTTTCGCTAATAAAATTTAATAAAAATTCTTTAGTAATAATTTCTTGATGTCCATCTATATATTTGGTTGCTAATATTTGGGCATGAATATCATCACTAACTCCTTTGGGAGCTGTGATCTGAAAACTATGAATTATTCTATTTCTGGTTAAGACAATTTCTCCAAAAAGATCCGCAATTTTTTTGCCTTTTTCCTTTTGAATGGTATTTTTGATTGGTCCCTTAAGATTACCAGATGTTGAATCTATTAAGTCATGCCAGGAATATGTATTTTTACTATCTAATCTTAATATATTTTCAATAACAAAAGAGTTATTGGAATTAAAGACACATAGAGCAGTTCCTAATAATTCTCTATATTGCTTGGATGGAACGCATTGGTTAGTATAATCTTCGTACATTTTATTGAACTCTTGATACTTTTAAATTTACTTAATCAAACTGCTTAACTATATTTACTTATACTAACTTAGCAGTTTAACACAAGTTTATAATCAAAAAAATTTCATTCGCTTGAAACCTAATTTATTTTTTAATTAATCACAATTATCCCTTACTTGTAAAACCGATATCTACAAGTTGAATGAATTTAAATCAATTTTCAATCAATCATAATACCAACACACAGCAATTATCATGATAAACGTATATAACAATCCTCGATGGCGCAATTGAATAAAATTTGTCAATAATAACGTTTGGCAGGAATACTACAGAGTTTATGTGCAATAATTTTAGGAGTCACAACCAATGGCATTAACTAACCAAAACATATCATATGAATATATAGCTGATGGGAATACTAATGTTTTCCCGTTTTCATGTCGAGTTATTCTTGCATCCGATCTATCTGTTTTTATTAATGGTGATCAGGTTACTAATTTTATAATTACGGGATTAGATAATGATAATGGAGGTAATGTAGTTTTTGAAAGCATACCTGTAATTTGTTCTAGAATCCTTATTATCTGTGAGATTCCGTTAGAACGGAGAACTGATAATCAAACTAAATCTGTTAGCCGGAATTTTGACCATATTTGCATGGGACTGCACGATGATAGTTCAATAAAATCAAATTTAGCGAATACAAATGATGAAAAGTTGGGTTCAGCTTGGCTTGGCGTTAAACAGCCTTTTAAGGGGGCTATTGCTAGGACACAACATGATAAAAATAAAGAGAGAGTGAGTGTTTTTGATTTTATGACAACCGACGAGATTGCAGATAGTCAGTGCATTGATCCTGTTTTAGATTTAACAAAACCGATTAAAATTGCATTAAATTGCGGTGCAAAACGTATTCATATACCTGCGGGACGATATCGTATTTCTGAAATGATAGAAATTCCGACAGGTGTTTTTGTAGAAGGTGATGGTGTCGATTATTGGGATACGTACCGCCCGGCACCAGATCGTTTATTAAAGTCATGGACAAATGGAACTCATCTAATTTTCATTGGAACTGGAATTAAAAATCAATCAGCATTAAATCTTAACAATGTACATACCCCAAAGGAGGTGGGTGGAATTAGTTATCCTTTTACTGAGTTTACTAATAATGATTCAGTGAAAGGGAATAGTGCAACGGCTAAATTGTTTTCAGTTGCAGTAAAGATCACAAATAGTTCACAACTCAGTAATTTACGCATCATGATTAATTGCGACGGGATTAGCGGTTATAATAATGAATCAAATTTAAGTCTGGGCGATGAGTGGGATGTGGGTTTATGGGTTTATGATAGCTCAACAACTATTATTGAAAATGTACAAGTAGTTGGATATTGGAGAATTGCTGGTACGCTATTAACCGAAAACGATGGTACGTATAACATACGAGGGAATCCAGAATCCACAATATTTAACAATGGATTAACCCAAGGGATGCGAGGTTTATTAATTAGGAATATGCCCGAATATACCGTGAATAACATTGACACAGTTAATAATACAATAACAATTGAATATAATCCCTCATTCACATTAACAGCAACTAATCAATTTAAGCTCATCGGGAGTGGAAAAACATACACATTTACAGGGTATTACGTTAACAATGATAATACGCTAATTACATTCCAAAATGTAACACCAAAATTACCACCGTCTGCATTAGTTATGCGTCCAGCTAATATTGGTAATAATTTCTCGGGAACAGTATTTAACGATTATAAAGCTGTTTCGTTGGATCATCATAGTAAAAATAGTTCAGATAATCTAGGACAAGGACAGGCCGGCGCTTTAGAAATCACAGGTTATCCGATGCGGAATTTAAAATTTATAAATTTTAAAGCGCAAACAACTTACGATAAACTAAATTCATTATTTGGTGATATGCGAGATGCTAAATTTATTTCATGTGAACATGAAAACGGAGCAATGATTGCATATAACATGTCTGAAAGCTGTGGTTATACTGGAAATATACGTTATATTAATAGCGATCTACAAGATTCTTGTGATTTATCTGCATTCAATCCACGAGATTGTTTTATTGATTACAAACAAATGCCAACACGCATAACCGATGGCACATTCATTATAAAAAATTGGAGGGCTAAAAATTTAGACATTCAATATGCGAACGGCGTTACAGGTGTATCATTAAAAGATTCTGACAAAAATTTGCAATTAAAAAATGGAAACAATCAGACTGTATTGTATAGCGCGGGGTCAAGCAATGCATTAAATATTTACGGTGATAACATTAATTTTAAAAATAGTTTTAATGAAACAATGTTAACAATTTTTAGTAAATCAAAAAATATATATACGCAAGGTCATATTATACCGTCAGATGACAATTTAAACTCTCTGGGCTCAAATTCAAAATGCTGGAAAAATATTTTTACGGGGAGTGGTGTAATTCAAACATCTGATGCAAGATTTAAACAGCAAATTGAATCATTCTCTAATGTTGAAAAACGTGTAGCCATAAAACTAAAAAGTATCATTAAAAAATTTAAATATAATGATTCAGTCAAAAAAAAGTCAGAGAACGCCAGAATACATATCGGAGTACTAGCGCAGGAAGTTCAGGACGTTTTTAATAGCGAAGGGCTAGACGCGTTTGAATACGGTATAATATGTTATGACGAATGGAAGGAACAAGATAAAATAAAAAATACATACGGAATTAGATACGATGAATTGACAATGTTCATATTGGCAGCGTTGTAACGGTATTTGTTTCAATTTTATTACATATTAAGGTATGTTTTAGTATAAGTCTTGGCCTGAATTCAACATCTAAGTGCGAATCGAGTTAGTAAAAGGCTTGATAAGGTATTTTATACTTGAGCCTTTTTCTTGGACGATGATTAAGTCGATTTTCAACCGCTTTAATCTCTTCATCACTGATGCTATCAAATACCATTCTCTTTGGAAAGTATTGTCTGATTAATCCATTTAAATTCTCATTACTTCCTCTTTCCCATGAGCTATATGGATGAGCAAAATAGTATTGGCAATCTAAGGCTTTTGCTATCGCTTTATGCTCCGCAAATTCCAGACCATTATCAGAGGTTATCGTCTTAACTCTATGTTTTATATTTGTTAATAAACTAATTATTGCCTTCTTTACCTCTTCTGCTGTTTTTCGCTCAACTTTTTTTATTAAGGCTAATCCTGTTTTACGTTCAACTATTGTGACTAATGCCTGCTTTCGATTACCACCTATAATC
>NZ_LZGM01000091.1 GCF_001690195.1 Gilliamella sp. wkB108
ACCAAAAATCAGATGAAAAATAAATGGAATTTATCTGATATAGCCGTGGCTAAATGTAGTAAATTGGTGGAATTAAAAATAAAGAGTAAAATGTGCTTTATTTTTAGTAATAGGTAAATGTTATTTAATGTGGAAATAATTTTTATGATTATAATTGGTTATGATATTTTTAAATATTTTTATTATCTATAATTTTCTATTTTTGAACATTCAACATTTAATTTTTCTAAATGTGTAATTGAATTACCTATTTTCCTTATCATTTCTTTTAGCTGAATACAATTGAGTTCTTTTTCCGGACATTTAGGTCCTAATATAATTTTTTGGAGAATTAAAGGAAAATTGTTATCTTTTATATCTAAAAATATCATTGGATTGATAATAGAATGTGAATGCGTTAAAACCCACTCTGTTTTTATTTTATAATTTTCATCATTAATAACAATAAGTCTTATTTCTTCCTCATCTCGATAATCATATGGTTTAAAAAAATGTTTCCAATAATTAAGTTTATTAAATTTAAATGGGTAGCTAGTTTCTTCAACAGTTCTTTCTTGTATATATTTAAGAAAATTTAATTCGTTAT
>NZ_LZGM01000092.1 GCF_001690195.1 Gilliamella sp. wkB108
TTAATTCTTTGTTATATAATATTTTTTATCTAATTAAATAGATTATTTTATTTTTTATCATAGATGATTTTTGTTTTTTTACTGTACTATTTTAGGCAATAGTTACACGCTACATTCAACTAACAGTTAAATATCACCTATTCATTAAAAACGACAATATTACAAATATAATAAATTAAAACAATGGATCAAAAAAATCATGAGTATTGAATTGGTTAAAGTAAGTAAATTTTTAAGTTATATTTTAAGGCATAAACCAGAAGCTATCGGCATTACATTAGACGCTGATGGCTGGGTTAATATTGATTTCTTAATCCAACAAGCTTATCAACATGGTGAAGATCTTACCAAAGAACTAATTTTAGAAGTGGTTAAAACCAGTGATAAAAAACGTTTTACAATATCAGATGATGGTTTAAAAATTCGTGCGGCTCAGGGACATTCAACCGAACAAGTTGATATAAATTATATAGAGCAAACACCTCCAGAGTTTTTATATCATGGAACAGCAACTCGCTTTATTGAGTCAATCAAACAACAAGGATTAATTGCAGGTAATCGTCATTATGTCCATTTATCTGCTGACGAACAGACTGCCAATGCGGTAGGAAAAAGACACGGCAAACCTATTGTATTAAAAGTCAGATCTTCAATAATGTACCAACAAGGCTTTAAATTTTATTTAGCCGATAATGGAGTTTGGTTAACTAAAACTGTGCCTATAAATTTTTTGGTATTTGATTAATGATATTAGCTCAAATTTAATCTGACAGACACTATTTATTCATCGGTATTCTATTTAAAAAAAGTATGTCCGATGAATAAAATAAATTTTCCAGTTGCCTTCTTTTTACTAACTCTTTTGCACCTTTTTAGATAAACTATATTGACCAAGGCTTTGTTCAATGAGTAGTCCTACTCCATTTTTAATCGGCTTTTTATAACTCTTGAATTCAAGTACTAAGTGCGAAAGTTAAGTAACTTACTCATACAATTTTTCAAAGCACTAATAGCTATCAAGACTATATCCATTATTTTACAGACTTAGCGAACATTGCTGAGCTGTTTTGCTAAAACCAAAAGACTTAATTTAAGTTTGATTATTTTAGCTACCTGATTCATTGTTGATACTAACTTTTGCGTGATTAAATAATTTAAAAGTCAGATTAAATACAAACTATTACAAACCTTATGCTGTGATATAGACAAATACATTACTAACAATATCGAGAGTTTCTATATTTGAAAAGGTAATTTTTGTATTTTTTATCTCACTATAATGATCCCATAATATATCAGTCATCATTTCTTGATGTTATTGACAAACATAAATGAAATATCACGTTGGTGATATCTACTATTTATGACCATATAGATAACATATTATATGTTTTTACATTTGTAATATTGTCAAAAATTACGGTATTTATTACAAAATTTAGGTTGATTTTATTAAACTTACATAAACAAAAACCCAGTTCATTGATTAATGTAACTGGGTTTTAAAAACTAACTTAGATTTAAATGAAAACTAGATTTTTATTCCCACTCAATGGTGGCGGGTGGTTTTCCGCTTATGTCATACACCACTCGTGAGATACCATTGACTTCATTGATAATGCGGTTTGATACGCGACCAAGAAAATCATATGGTAAATGAGCCCAGTGCGCAGTCATAAAATCAATGGTTTCAACAGCACGTAAAGAGACGACCCAATCATATCGTCGTCCATCACCCATTACGCCAACTGAGCGTACTGGCAAGAATACGGTGAAAGCTTGACTGACTTTGTGATAAAGGTCAGCTTTGTAGAGTTCGTCAATAAAGATAGCATCCGCTTGACGTAATAAATCACAATACTCTTTTTTTACTTCACCTAATACACGTACACCTAAACCTGGTCCAGGGAATGGGTGTCGATAGAGCATTTCATAAGGTAAACCAAGTTCTAAACCAACTTTACGAACTTCGTCTTTGAATAGTTCGCGTAAAGGTTCAACTAAGCCCATTTTCATTTCTTCTGGTAATCCACCAACATTGTGGTGAGATTTGATAACCTGTGCTTTACCAGTATCTGCTGCTGCTGATTCAATTACATCTGGATAAATGGTTCCCTGCGCTAACCATTTTACTTCTTTAAGTTTTGCGGCTTCTTCATCAAAAACGGCAACAAATTCACGACCAATAATTTTACGTTTTGCTTCGGGATCTGCTTCACCTTGTAATGCATTTAAGAAACGATTTTCAGCATTCACAGCAATAATATTTAAGCCAAACTTATTACCAAACATATCCATTACTTGCTGAGCTTCATTTAGGCGTAATAAACCATGATCGACAAACACACAAGTGAGTTGATCGCCAATTGCTTGATGCAGTAATAATGCTGTAACAGATGAGTCAACACCACCTGATAAACCTAGTAAAACTTTGTCTTTACCTACTTTTTGTTTAATTCTGGCAATAGCATCAGTGATAATTGATGAAGGTGTCCATAATTTTTCACAATGACAAATATCAATCACAAATCGTTGTAATAATTCAAAGCCTTTTGCAGTGTGGGTTACTTCAGGATGAAATTGTACACCGTAAAACTGTTTTTCATCATTGGCCATAATAGCAAATGGGCAACTTTCAGTACGCCCAATAAGGGTAAAATTGTCAGGGATAGCAGTCACTTTGTCGCCATGACTCATCCAAACATCAAGTTGATTTATACCTGCTTGATTGGTGCTATCTAAAATACCATCAGTTAACTTTGATGATCCGACAATATCCACTTTCGCATAACCAAATTCACGTTGATTAGAGCCTGTTACTTGACCATTGTTACCGACTTGGATTGCCATGGTTTGCATTCCATAGCAAATACCTAAAACCGGCACGCCAGCATTAAATACGTATTCTGGCGCACGCGGGCTATTGGGCTGAGTCGTGCTTTCTGGACTACCCGATAAAATAATACCTTTAGGATTAAACTGTTTAATTTTGTCTTCAGATACATCCCATGGCCAAAGCTCACAATACACCCCAATTTCACGTACTCTGCGAGCAATTAGCTGTGTAACTTGAGAACCAAAATCAAGGATTAATATACGTTGTTGATGAATGTCTTTTTTCATTAAATTTTTAGTCCTAAAGTATGAAATAATATAAAAAATAAGAGGTGATATTCTATCACCTCTTATCAGTTGTTTGAACTTACTGCTAAGTTTATTTTGTCGAGTTTTGTTCTTGTGCTGATTGAATTGCTGTTAATGCTATAGTATAGACAATATCATCAACTAAAGCGCCTCGAGACAAGTCATTTACAGGTTTACGCATACCTTGTAACATTGGCCCAATAGAAACAAGATCCGCAGAACGTTGTACTGCTTTATATGTTGTATTACCTGTATTTAGGTCTGGGAAGATAAATACTGTTGCTTTTCCTGCCACTTTTGAATTTGGAGCTTTTGATTTCGCCACATCTGGCATTACCGCAGCATCATATTGTAATGGACCATCAATCATAAGATCTGGACGTTTTTCTTGTGCAATTTTTGTCGCTTCTTTCACTTTTTCAACATCAGCTCCTTGACCTGAACTGCCTGTAGAGTATGAGATCATCGCTACACGTGGTTCTATACCAAATGCAATAGCGGTATCAGCTGATTGAATAGCTATTTCAGCGAGTTCTTGCGCATTAGGATCTGGATTAATAGCACAGTCACCATAAATATAAACTTGATCCGGCATTAACATGAAAAATACAGATGAAACTAGCGAACTACCCGGAGCAGTCTTGATTAATTGTAACGGCGGACGAATAGTATTAGCCGTAGTATGAACTGCCCCTGATACTAAACCATCAACTTCATTGGCTTCAAGCATCATGGTTCCAAGTACCACATTATCAGCTAATTGCTCACGAGCAATCACTTCAGTCATACCTTTATTTTTACGTAATTCAACTAAGCGAGGAACATATTTTTCACGGATCGCTTCAGGATCGACTATCTCTACCCCTTTACCTAAAGTTACACCTTGTGAAGCCGCAACTTTACGTACTTCATCAGGATTACCAATTAATACACATTTTGCTATATTACGATCTGCACAAATTGCGGCTGCTTTAATTGTTCTTGGTTCATCACCTTCCGGTAATACTACTACCTTCTTAGCGTTACGAGCAAGTTCAGTTAGTTGATAACGAAATGCCGGTGGTGATAAACGACGAGCTGAACTGACTACTTCATTTAAAGATTTGATCCAATTTGAATCTATATGATCAGCAATAAAGTTTTGGGTATTATCCATACGTTCTTTATCATCAACAGGAATTTCCAAGTTAAACTGTTGTAAGTTGATAGATGTTTGGAATGTATTAGTTTGAACAGTAAATACAGGTAATCCTGTATCAAATGCTGGTTGACATAATTTATATATTTTTTCGTCGATTTCGTAACCACCTGTAAGTAATACACCACCAATTGATACACCATTCATAGCCGCTAAGCTGATTGTCACTAAAACATCTGAACGATCGGCTGATGTGACTAATAATGCATTAGGTTGTAAATGGCTAATGATATTAGGTACACTACGTGAACAGAATGAAACATGTTTGATTCGGCGATTTTTAATACCACCTTCGTTAATAATCTTTGCATCAAAATGTTTTGCAATATCTATGGCTCGACAAGCGCTTAAATCAATATTCCAAGGAATGCAACCCAGAACAGGTATTGGACTATTTGCATTTAAATCATCAATGGTAATTTTTTTATCATCAAATTTAGGTGTATGATAAATTTCAGCAACATCTGGACGAGCTAGGCTTTGTTCTTCTAATGGTGCATTGACTTTATTGACAATTACACCCATAATTTTTTCATTTTTGATGCCACCAAAATTAGAACGTGCAATTTCAATTCTATCTTTTAATTGTGCTGGTGTATCAGTTCCCATGTTAACCACAAAAATGATTTCTGCACCAAGTGTTTTAGCAATATTATTGTTTAGTTCATTAGCAAAAGGGTAATCTGAAGTTGGCACAATACCTTCAACTAAAACTACATCAGCACCTTTAGTATTCTCGGCATAAAGAGCGACAATTTCTTCCATTAAAACATCTTGTTGATTTAATCCTAATAGATTTTCTACATGACTCATTTTAAGTGGTTTTAACACAGGAATTGATGTGTTGTGACTGACTAAGGTGGTTGTATTATCTGGAGCATCTCCGCCAGCTCTTGGTTGTGCTACTGGTTTAAATACGTTTAAGTTAATACCCTGACGCTCCATAGCTCGAATAACACCAAGACTCACACCTGTTAACCCTACATTGGTACCGGTTGGAATTAGCATAATTGTACGAGACATAATTAATTTCCTCTTAATTCTTTATTAAAAAATAAACCGCCATTTTGGCGGTTTCAATTGTTTATCAGGCTGTTAGACGCGCAGCATCTTGAGCAATAACAAGTTCTTCATTGGTTGGTATAACCATCGCAAATGTTGAACCATCTTTTGTGATAATACCACCTTTACCAAAACGAGCAGCTAAATTACGTTCTTGATCAAGTTCAACACCAAGCAGACTTAATTTTTGTAGTGTGAAGCGACGGACTTCTTCAGAATTTTCACCGATACCACCCGTAAATACGATCGCATCTAAACGACCATCTAATAGCATTGCATAACCACCAATGTATTTAACTAAACGATGAACAAATACATCTAATGCATTCTTAGCATTTTCATCTTTACTATAATGTTCAGTTACATAACGGCAGTCGCTACTTACACCGGTTAAACCCAATAAACCAGATTTTTTGTTTAAAAGGTTATTAATATCAGCAACAGACATTTTTAGATTATCATGTAAGAAGAACATAATTGCTGGATCAATATCACCACTTCGGGTACCCATTACTAAACCTTCAAGTGGTGTTAATCCCATTGAAGTTTCCACACATTTACCATTTTTAACCGCAGTAATTGATGCACCATTACCTAAATGACAAGTAATAACATTTGTTTCTTCAACTGGTTTATTCAATAGTTTAGCTGCTTGTTGGCTTACATAATAATGACTAGTACCATGAGCGCCATAACGGCGAATACCATGTTTAGTATAAAGCTCATTTGGAATAGCATATAAATAGGCTTCTTTAGGCATAGTTGTATGGAATGCAGTATCAAAAACAGCTACATTTTTATCTTTCAAATGAGGAAATGCTATAAATGCTTCACGAATACCAATTAAATGAGCAGGATTATGTAAAGGAGCAAACGCAGCTGCTTCTTCAATACCTTTTAATACGGAATCATCAATAACAACTGAATGAGTATATTTTTCTCCACCATGAACAATTCTATGACCTATAGATTTAATACTATCTAATAATTCTGGTTTTTGTGGAAAAATGCTATTAACAATAAATTTGATTGCTTGGCTATGTGCAGCACCAGCACCTAAAGATGCTTCATTTTTGACACCATCAAGTTTCCACTTAATACGAGCATCAGGTAGATTAAAACATTCAGCTAATCCAGATAAAAATTCATCACCATTTTCTGGATTTATAATTGCAAATTTTAAAGATGAACTTCCACAGTTAAGAACAAGAGCGTTATTACTCGATGACATAGTAATTCCTATAATTTGAATAAAAGATTCCTACCAATTAAAAATTGGTAACTCAACACATGATTTAATAATCGATGTGATTACACTAAGGTGACTTCTGATATCTTGGTTTTTGATATAAAATAGAACGTCGCCAATTTGAATTACACTATTTTAAGACAATAAAATGTGAATGTCGAGGAATCACCAATAGATGAATTTAGTAAAAATATTTAAATCAGGTCAAACATATATGTCTATTTGTCCGCAAGATAGAGAGCTTGCCTATTCTTTTCCTGAATTAAAAATTATTAATTACATAAAAACCGCAACCAAATTTTTACCGCCTTTAATAGTTGGCTTAATTGTTTGGCAATATTATATGAATGCACAAATTGCCGTGACCAGTATTACTATATTATTTGCCTTGAGTTTACCCATCCAAGGGATTTTTTGGTTAGGTAAACGATCTCAATCACCATTACCACTTAATTTAGTTGATTGCTATAATCATATAAGAACACAATTGATTAGCAAAAATGTTTTAGCTAATAGTAAGAAAAATGATAATAAACTAACATTTGAAGATTTTATGAAATTATTAAATTTGGCTAAAATACATCTTGGCAGTTATTTTGGTCAAAATAATGATTCACCACCATCATATAAAGAATAATTTTAATGTCCAATTTATTAACTATTTTAAAAAAGCAAATCGATACTCTTGAACAAAAAATACAGATGGCTGAACAATCCGAATATCAAGAGTACTATTTTGATGAACATCTATTTGCGACTAACAAAATAGAGACAGATCTTATTTTTTATCTCGATAAAATCAAACAAACTTACCAAGCGTTATATAATAATGTGCAGGCACAACAACTTGAACGAATTAGTTTTTTATCTGAAATGCTGGTCAATCAGATCACTGCGTTGACGCGTGAATTGGTCACACACCAGATGCGAAAAATACTATCTGACATTGATATCATTGACGAAACATTATACGAAAAGCATTCACGCCACTTAGATTATTTGCGTCGTCTTCAAGAAATGAAATATGAATTAGCACTGTCTAAAGATGTGGTAGATCATAAACAAATCGCCTCACTCGATAATCGAATCTATCGTTGTGAACAGGCGATTAAAAAGATTGAATTAGATATGGAAAACGATTCTGCTTTTATAAGTTAAAGTTAAAGAAACATTTTTTAATTAATAAAATACAACTCAATGATAAAGCTAATTAATTTCAATAAAACTATCTTACACTAAAAAAAATCCCAAACTTGAAATGTTTGGGATTTTATCGTCTTTTCTAAAATTAGTTAGAAGTTATAATCAACATTTAACTGTCCTTCATAACTATGAAAATTGTTTTTTCCATATTGACCAACTATTTGCATCAATATTTTCCAATTTTCATTATAACTATTTTGTAAACCTAATTTTGTTTCAAAACGATTTTTAGCAAAACCATCTTTAAAAGTTGTACCATTAAAGTCAAGTTGATTTTTTGCTGTAGTACTTAACCAATTAACTTCAACAAACGGCTCAACAATACTTATGCCTTTAACGATAAAACGGCTACCAAGACGTATATCCAAACCGTCTGCATCATTATTGCTTACTTTAAGTTTATTTTTGTCATTTTGATTGTGTGCGTTATATAAATTATAAGTAAATTGTCCTTGAGGAATAGCTATTAACTGATATTCTTCACCTGTAATTAGCGGTAGAGTATAACCTAGTTCAATAGAGTTACTCCATACGGTACTATGATAATTTTTAGTCGCCACCTGTGAATGACCAGTGATATCATTGCGGTACCATCCCATTCGACTCATCATATCAACATAAAAACCTAAATCGGTATATTTATTAGAAAAATAAGTACCATAAACACCTATAGCATAACCTCTTACTTCACCATCTGTACGAGTTTTTGTTTGATTCGATACACTGCGACTTCTACTATCGCCGTAACCACCCATAATACCCAAATGGAAATAATCATCGTTGTCTAGCGCCCAAACATTAATATCGCCACCAAATTGTACTGAATAACTATTGATGTGGTTATTCAGTTTGTCATGGATGCTTTTATAGTAATTATGATTTATTCGATTAATCATCCAATAAAATTGTTCTGATGCATCACTCATACTACTTGAAGACAGCGAACCAAGACGATCAAAAAAAGTTTGGCGGAACATTTGAACCGCAACAGTTTGATTCGATAAGTAAGTACCTAAAGCAGGATTATATAAAACTTGATTGTTATTATCTTTATAGCTTCTTAGATACCAATTCTGGTTGGTTCCACTTTTATCACCTTTATTTAATAAGTATTCATAATTTCCTGCAGTGACAGCACCATTTAAAATGAAAGCATTTGAATCAGATACTCCACCAACTTGGACGATTTCAACGCCATCACCCTTGGTTTGGTCGCCTAATCCTCCTACATTATGAACAATTAAATTAGTTACCCCTTTAGCATCACCAGCAATTTTTATTAGGTCAGTAGATACCTCATCGCCACTGGCAAGATTATTCAATACAACCGTACCACCTTTTCCTTCATAATCACCGCCAATGCTTAAGACTCTCCCTGTTTGACCTGCATCACCGACATTTAAGATCCCTGAATTGATAACATTACCGGCAATATTTAAACTTGTTACATTATCCCCCATATTCCAAGTGGCTGTGCTTGAAATAGTCAACGTTCCAGTTTTATTGGTGTTAAATAATCCTGCGTCCCGAGTTAATATATTCGCTTCATTACTACTGAATAAATCGCCAGACTGAGTAAATACGGTATTTCCAGAAAGGAAAATATTATCCCAATTATTAAGATTAACGCCTTTGTCTAAATTATCAACATCGGCCGTATATCCTGTTAATTTAATATTACTTAACTCTAAACTATTGGTTCCTTCTCCTCCTTCTATACGCGACATCTCACTTATATCAGCTTTATCTTTCAATATGGCATGAGCATTACCCATACCGAATAAAACTTTCCCATTAAGTGTTCCTCCTGAGAATTCGAAGTAATTATTACCATCGCCTAGATTTATATCACCTGTAACTTTACCACCTAATAGTTTAACATTATCATTAGCTGAACCACCTAAGATAGCATAATGTCCATCAGTAACTGTAATATCTCCATTATTATAAACGGTACTTTGGCTCCCTTCTTTCAGATTGCTTAAATCAATACCATTACCATTTTGTGATTCAAGCTTACTTCCTTCATCAAGTAATACAATGGACTCTTTTGTATCAGCGATAGAAATTGAATGACCTGAAGTTAAAATAGAAGCGTCTTTTTCTATCTTCATATTAACTTTTTGAAGATTAGATAAATTAATACCATTACCATTGCGGGATTCAAGCTTACTTCTTTCACCTAGGGAAATAAGAGATTCGTTTGCATTTGCTATATTAATTGCATGATCCTTAGATAAAATAGAAGCATCTTGCAACATTATATTAGCATTTTGAAGATTAGATAAATTAATACCATTACCATTGCGGGATTCAAGCTTACTTCCTTCACCTAGGGAAACAATAGATTCATTTGCATTTGCTATATTAATTGCATTACCGTTAGATAAAATAGAAGCTTGTTCTAATATTATTTTAGCATTTTGGAGATCAGATAAATTAATACCATTACCATTACTTGATTCAATTTTACTTCCCTGACCAAGGGAAATAATAGATTCGTTTCCATTTGCTAAATTAATTGCATGATCCTTAGATAAAATAGAAGCATCTTGCAACATTATATTAGCATTTTGAAGATTAGATAAATTAATACCATTACCATTTTTTGATTTGATCATACTCGCCTGACCTAGGGAAACGAGAGATTCTTTTGCATTAGTGACATAAATTGAATGGCTATTACTGGAAATCGAAGCGCCATTTTCTAGTATTATATTAATTTTGTTAGCTGATCCTGCTTGAGCAAATATACCCTTACTACCTTCTTCTATTGTTGTAATAGTTGCATTAGTTTTAAAGTTAATGTCATTATTGTTAGAAACTAAATGAACTGCATCGGCATTTTTACCATTAGTAGTAACATCTAAATTTAAATAACGGTTTATATTACTCGAATGTTTTGTTTCAAAAAGTCCATGAGCTTCATCACCGCTTGTTGTTATCTGACCTGAACCAGCATTAAAATCACCACTGCCATCTGTAATATAAATGCCGTATGCTTTCTCTTTTTCAGTTTTGATATTTAACTTATTGCGAATATTAACATTAGCATCACTTAAATAAATACCTGCACCACCTTGTGTCTTTATATTTGCTGATTCTAAATCGATATAGCCTTTATATTTACCCAGTATTGCAGCATCGGTTAATTCATTACCTTGAGTTTCAATATTAACTAAACCATCAGAATGAATTAACGCATTGGAACTATTATTTCCAGATTCCCCAATACTAATACCTGCACCACTACCACCTTCAATTACTCGAAGAGTTGCTGTATTTAATTTAACTGTACCGCTAGAACTAATTAATGAGCCTGAATGTAATTCCTCAGATTCAAGTTTAAGATCACCTTTAATTTCAAATTCACCTGTATTTGTAATGTTAATTCCATATAAAGAATGTTGGATATTAAACGCATCCATATATATGGATAAGTTATCTTTAAAAATAACTTTTGCATTATCATTAATAGTAATTGAATCTCCTCCTTTCCCAATTTCCATGTGCACAGTATTGTTAAATTTAACTTCAGCATTATCTTTGGCTACAATCCCACCAGTATTACCTAGGTAATTAAGAATCGATAGAAAATCGTCTCCGTCAGTTTCAAAAACTACTTTTGTACCATCACCTATTGCAAGTATAGCAGGGGAATATATTGTCCCTTGAACTTGATTAAACCATTCAGATAATATTTGCTGATCAAATATACATTCCGAACCATCAGATAAATTTAACCCGTCTAAACCAGTTCCTGAACAATCAGCGTAAACCATTGAATTAGCTAATAAAACACTTATTGCTAGAAAAGATTTTTTGAATGTTTTTTTATAGTTTTTTGATGGAAGATTACAAATATGTTGATTAAGTATTGTTTTTTTCATAACAACTTCCTAGTTATTATAACCTTAACGATTGATATTCCATTAAATCGTATAAGATTAAGGCATTATACACAAAATAACAGCCAACCAAACAAGTTAATCACAAGTTATGGAGGATTAGCTTACCCAGAACTATATATATAGCATTTTATTCGGAAAACAATCTAAATAAAAGTAAATATTACGTAAATATGACGAAATTATTACACAATTGACATGTTTTTTTAAAATAGTTTTAACCTTATAAATCAATAGATTGAATTTATTAATCTAATTAATATAGTAACTTGATTTTATTAATTAATTTAATATATGACATTAATGTCATATTTATAGCGAAATTGCATAATGTTATAACCATTAATTAGTATCATCTTTTAAATTTGGTTTTATAATAAATATCATTTATAAATCATTACCACACGTCTATCCAGATGTGTCATTAATAAGGATCTTAATAATGAGTAAAATATTTGATGATAATTCACAAACCATTGGTCATACTCCTTTGGTTCGTTTAAAGCATTTTGGAAATGGTAATATTCTAGCCAAAATTGAGTCCCGAAATCCTAGTTTCAGTGTTAAATGTCGTATCGCATCAAATATGATATGGGATGCAGAAAAACGTGGATTATTAACATCAGATGTGGAACTTATAGAGCCAACTAGTGGTAATACCGGAATAGCACTTGCTGCTGTAGCTGCAGCGCGTGGTTATCAATTAACTTTAACCATGCCTGAAAGTATGAGTCTGGAGCGCCGGAAGTTGTTAAAAGCTTTAGGTGCTAATTTAGTTTTAACACAAGCAAGTAAAGGAATGAAAGGAGCCATTGAAAAGGCAGAAGAGATTGTTGCCCGTAATCCAAAACGGAATATTATGTTACAACAATTTAGTAATCCCGCTAATCCTGAAATTCACGAAAAAACTACCGGTCCTGAGATTTGGCAAGATACTGATGGCAAGGTTGATATTTTTATTGCCGGAGTTGGTACCGGTGGTACTTTTACCGGTGTCACACGTTATATCAAAAAGACGCAAGGGAAAAATATCACTGCCGTTGCTATTGAACCAACAAATTCACCAGTTATCACTCAAGCTCTTGCCGGTGAACCGATCAAACCGGGTTCACATAAAATTCAAGGTATCGGCGCAGGATTCATTCCAGATAACCTTGATTTAAGTTTGATTGATTTGGTTGAAAAAGTATCTAATGAAGATGCAATTGATACCGCACGTGAACTTATGGAGAAAGAAGGTATTTTAGCAGGGATCTCGTCAGGTGCAGCAGTATTTGTAGCAGATCGTTTAGCTAAATTACCAGAAAATGCTAACAAAACTATTGTTGTGATATTACCTTCTTCTGGTGAACGTTATTTAAGTACTGACTTATTTACAGGTATTTTCACAGAAAAAGAACTTGGTTAGCCATAAACTATTAATTATTTATAATGACATTCCACCGCCGAAAGGCGGTAACTAACCTCGAAAAAGAACTCGCTCTTACATGTTTGAGACATGATAGAATTTTTATATGACTAATTATCTTGTATAATACCAAAATGACGATAAGCATGGGGAGTAGCTATTCTACCTCGGGGCGTTCTTTGTATATATCCTTGTTGGATCAGAAATGGTTCAAGTACATCTTCAATGGTTTCACGCTCTTCACCTATCGCTGCTGCAATATTATCTAAACCAACTGGTCCGCCCATAAATTTCTCAATAATTGCCAGTAATAGTTTTCGATCCATAAAATCGAAGCCTTCTGTATCTACATCAAGCATATCTAAAGCTTGGGTAGCGATTGTTTCATTAATTATCCCGTTAGATTTAACTTCTGCATAATCTCTCACACGCCGTAACAATCGATTAGCAATTCTTGGTGTTCCTCGTGAACGTTTAGCTATTAAGTGAGCACCTTCATCAGATAAATCCATACCTAAAAATTTTGCGCTACGACTGACTATATATTCAAGATCTTCCACTCGATAAAATTCTAAACGCTGTACAATACCAAAGCGATCCCTTAATGGTGACGTTAATGAGCCGGCACGTGTTGTCGCACCAATTAAAGTAAATGGAGGTAAGTCTATTTTGATAGAACGAGCGGCTGGACCTTCACCAATCATGATATCCAATTGATAATCTTCCATAGCCGGATACAAAATTTCTTCAACTACGGGAGATAATCGATGGATCTCGTCAATAAATAGTACATCATTCGGTTCTAAATTAGTTAACATGGCAGCTAAATCGCCAGCCTTTTCTAATACCGGTCCAGAAGTAGTACGTAGATTGACATTAAGTTCATTGGCTACAATATTAGCTAAGGTCGTTTTACCAAGACCCGGTGGACCGAAGATCAGCACATGATCTAATGCATCATTACGCTGTTTTGCCGCTTGAATAAAGATTTTCATCTGCTCACGAACTTGTGGTTGTCCAATATATTCTTCTAAATATTTAGGACGTATCGCGCGATCTAATGACTCTTCTTCTTTTTGTACTTGAGGTGCAATCAAACGATCAGCTTCAATCATAATACATACCTACTTTATAATACCGATTTTAATGCTTCACGAATGAGCGTTTCACAGTCCATTTCAGGTTTAATCACTTTACTGATAATACGACTAGCTTCTTGTGGTTTATAACCTAAAGCAATTAAAGCTGATACTGCCTCACTTTCGATCTGATTAGCTGATTTTTTAACATTACTGATGTCTAACATAGCGCTAGAACTTACTAATTCATTGCCAAAACGTTTTACCCTATCTTTCATCTCAACAATTAAACGTTCAGCTGTTTTAGTCCCTACTCCGGGTAATTTAACGAGCGTTTTTATTTCGCCTTGCTCTACTGCAGTAATAAATTGCTGAGCCGACATACCGGATAATATGGCTAACGCCAATTTAGGTCCCACACCATTAACCTTAATCAATTCACGAAACAATTCGCGCTCTTGTTCATGGTTAAAACCATATAATACTTGTGCATCTTCCCGAACAGCAAAATGTGTTAAAACAATTATTTCTTGATCATTATCAGGTAATTCATAAAAGCAGGTCATAGGCATAAAGACCTCATAACCAACACCACCGACTTCGAGCAACACTTTGGGTGGTTGCTTTTCAATAATAGTTCCACGTAAACGACCTATCACAATTGTTCCTCAATTTTTTAGCATTATGTCAAATACGGTTTATCAATCACAAACAGTCAAGCACATTGGATATCACTTTAAGCGAACTTTATTATTAAATATGCTTTTATTATCGAATGTATAAAAAACCTATAATTGGGTGTAGTTTACCTGATAGAAAGTAAATAATAAAGAAAAACTGTATAAATAGACAGCAAAGCTATGAGGATGATCTCGTTAATGATTACCTAATGAAATATTGAGTACATTTCTATATACTGTACAGGTAAAATCTGTTGTACTCATTAATAGTAGTGATAATTATTAATCAATCATTAAACGATGAATTTTGTTGGAACGTTTTACTTCCTCAAGGAGCATTATGCATGATCAGTCAAATTAAGAGTATTTTTAAAGATAAGAATAATGAAGATGCTTATTATGGATTTATAAGAGCATTAGATGAGAAAAATGATTACTATTTTACTAAAAAGGATTTTGATAATTTACCCATGGATGAAATAGCGATAGGCATGCGCGTAACATTTACAGATAATAATAAAGATTCTGGGCAAAGGTATGCAACGAATATTAAAATAATTAATAAGCAAAACATAGAAATCGAAGAAAATCATTTACATGATGATAAATCGTTACAAAATAAAATCGATGCACAAGATTATAAAACTCTTTTAATAAATTCAGTACAACAAATCAAATATATTAATGATTCAATAGCATTTGAAGATTCGGTATTCAATTTATTAAAAGTGATTGGTTTAAATAAAATATTTCAATTCGATCGTGATAACCAAGCCGGTAAAGCCGATGGCTTTTTTATCATTGAAAACTTAGCGGTAATGTATGACTGTACATTACAAAGAGATTACGAATCTTTCAAAGAAGAACAAATAGAAAACTATATCAATAAACTCAGCCAAAAGGCCCAGTTAACCTTTAACACTAAAAAAAGTGACGGTGGAATTACACCCAAAACAATCCCATTAACAGGTAAAAGTAAGCAAGTTTGGATCATTACTAAGGGTGAAAGTAAAGAGTTAAGTGATTTTGATAATGTAAAAGTCAAAGAAATATCAATTTATGATTTGTGTGAGATTTACAAAAAAAGACTAAGTGATATTACGTATGATAATGAAAAATTGGTGAACGACTTTATCTATATTGGAAAATAATCAAGATTTAGCGAAAGTAAAACTCAATTTATCTTTTCGCAAAATCTCGATAACTAAAATGATATAAGTACGTTCAATTAAAATGGCATTTTAAAACCCGGTGGTAATTGCATTCCGCCAGTGACTTGTACCATTTTTTCTTTTTGTGTTTCATCTAATCGTCGTGTTGCATCATTGTAAGCAGCAGCGATTAAATCTTCCAACATCTCTTTATCATCTTCGGTAACTAAAGACGGATCAATTTCAACTCGTTTACAACTATGAGCGCCATTTATAGTAACTTTCACCAGACCTGCACCTGATTCGCCAGTGACTTCTAATTTAGCAATCTCCTCTTGAGCTTGTTGCATTTTTGCTTGCATTTGTTGGGCTTGCTTCATTAAATTACCCAAACCACCTTTTCCACCTGAAAACATAATCATTCCTCTTAAAAAAATTAATTCGTCATTATACAGGACGAATACTTGCTTCATCAATCTTAGCTTCAAAATATTGACAAATCATCGCGACTTTAGCATCTTGATTTATCGTCTGTTTAGCTTGCATAAGTTTTTGTTGATACAACTCTTCTCTCATTTCTAAAGGGGTTTTAATGTCCTGTTTATCATCAATGATAATCTTTACCTTTAACGCTTGTTGACGATAATTCGACAGGGTTTTTTCTAACTTTTCAGTATTAATTGATGAATTAATAAGGTGCTTAATTGATGACCGCATATGTAACACAATCGTTTTATCATCCATTTGTTCAATAAATGAATTAATTGCAATTTGTTTAATTAATGGTGATAAATTCAATTGTTCAATTTCGGCACACCATGGATCTTTTTGTGCCATTTCATCAATTAATTTTTTAGTCATCTCAGGTGTTTTATCACCATTTAGAGATTCGCGAAAAGTCTTAGTATCTATCACTAAATCATTGTTACTGTCAACAAGATGATATGCTTGCCATTGATAATTTTCTGCAGTTATTTCCTCTTCTTCCGTTTCATTTTCATTAACTTCTTCATTTTTAACTGGTACTACCTCACTCTTTTTGTGGATTAAAGAGCTATTAAGAGAGTGCTTTTTTGGTTGAATATCATCAACCCTTTTAGACTTTTTTGCATTTTGTTCCTCTTTCATCAGTTGCATACGCATCTCTAAAATATTTTTAGTAATAGACGGTGCTTCATCGGGGATCATCTGATCTTGTGATGTCGATTGACTGACGACTTGAGGGACAATTTGTGGTTGTAAATTGACATCCAATTGTGGTTTTACAACATCTTTCGCTGGCTGCACTGTTGCGGTTAGTTCTTGTCTGGTAGGTTGAGAAACCGAAACTGGTGTTTGTATTGTCTTCTGTGCCTGAGAAGATAATGAAGAATTTATGTGAGAGGATGAAATTGAACGTTCATCAGAACAAACAACTTTTGGTATAAAAGCTAAAGCTCGTAAAAAAGTCATTTCGACACCAATTTTTTTATCCGGTGCGAAAGTTAACTCTTTACGTCCCATTAGCAAAATTTGATAAAATAGTTGCACATCATTTGGTGCCATATACTGTGCTAAAAAGCGGATTCGTTCTTCATTGTCACTATAATCGCCAAGAGCAGTTGGTACTACTTGTAACAATGCAATTTGATGTAATAATGCAATTGATTCAGCTAATAGATTGTCCCAATGCGCTCCTTGCATAGCTGCTATTTCAATTTGTTGCATTAATGCATTACCATCCCCATGATAGAGCGCTTCAACTAATGAAAACGGAATAGCTTTATCTAATGTCCCAAGCATGACTGCCACTGAAGCAGTATCAACTTGACCATTACCTAGAGCTATAGCTTGATCTGTCAGACTTAATGCATCACGCATACTACCATTGGCCGCTTTAGCTAATAGCTGAATAGCTTTTTGTTCACTTTCAATCTGCTCTAATTGTAAAATAGTCATAAGTTGCTTACTAATAAGTGGGGTATCAAGAACGTTTAAATGTAAATGTAAACAACGCGATAAGATTGTAATAGGTAGCTTTTGTGGATCAGTTGTCGCTAATAAAAATTTAACATGCTCTGGTGGTTCCTCTAAGGTTTTAAGTAAAGCGTTAAAGCTACTACGAGATAACATATGTACTTCATCAATAAGATAAACTTTAAAACGCCCTCTTGTTGGCAAATACTGTATGTTATCAAGAATTTCCCGTGTATCTTCAACTTTGGTTCGTGAGGCTGCATCAATTTCAAGTAAGTCAACAAATCTGCCTTGCTCTATATCACGACAATTATTACACACACCACATGGTGTTGCGGTGATACCACTTTCACAATTTAATCCCTTAGCTAATAACCGTGCGATCGACGTTTTACCAACGCCTCTGGTACCAGAAAACAGATAGGCATGATGAACTCGTCCAAGTGAAAGTGCATTAGATAGAATTTTAAGGACATGTTCTTGTCCAACAACTTCAGAAAAAGATTTTGGTCGCCATTTGCGAGCCAGAACTTGATAACTCATAATCACCATTACTATTGCTAACGAATTTTCCGATAATCATATCATAAAGTGATTTAATAGTCTTTAAACCTCGCAGGCTCTATCTATCTTGCTTAATTTTGGTTTAGCCAACTCAACCGCCGAGAAAAACGAAACGGTATACATTCCTGAATATTTTTTACAATATAAGTATCATATTATATACAAACAAATCCTGTTATAACTTTCTTAGCGGTTGAATTCAGCTCTGAGTCTTCGACAAAAAAGAGGTCACAGAAGAAATAAACGATTAAGTCGTTATCAAAATCAAGGACGAATAGTGGACGGGTTGAGAATTGATACCCGACCCAATATAGTGGAAAAAAGAGGTCGCATAGGGGATTTTGAAGTAGATAGGATTATAGGTGGTAATCGAAAGCAGGCATTAGTCACAATAGTTGAACGTAAAACAGGATTAGCCTTAATAAAAAAAGTTGAGCGAAAAACAGCAGAAGAGGTAAAGAAGGCGATAATTGATTTATTAACAAATATAAAACATAGCGTTAAGACTATAACCTCAGATAATGGTCTGGAATTTGCGGAGCATAAAGCGATAGCAAGCGCCTTAGATTGCCAATACTATTTCGCCCATCCGTATAGTTCATGGGAAAGGGGAAGTAATGAGAATTTAAATGGATTAATCAGACAATACTTTCCAAAGAGAATGGTATTTGATAGCATCAGTGATGAAGAGATTAAAGCGGTTGAAAATCGACTTAATCATCGTTCAAGAAAAAGGCTTAAGTATAAAACACCTTATCGAGCCTTTTACTCACTCGATTCGCACTTAGATGTTGAATTCAGCTTTTATTTTTATACTGAAACGTATAGTTAACCTGAAATATCTTTACAATTTACTTTACTATTAGGATAGTATATTGGTACTACTAACAAATTATCACAATTGATTTTATAATAATGGGTTGAATCACTATTTGAGAGTTAATTGGATATTTATTATATATTATGAAATAGTAACCCTTTACTACCTCAACCGGTTACTATTTCCTGATATAATATTGAGACAAACCTTTGTTCTGTTCCTGTTTTTGAATATTTACAAAGTAGCTAATTAACCAAAATTAGTCTTTGATACCATTAACCGATAGCAACACTGCACTATATTTAACCAATTATTATTTTTAGTAATAACCTGATATTTACACAATCTAAGGGTAAATTATTTAATCACCACGACATACCAATATACCTTTGTTATAGTATAGAACGTTTCCAGATCCCCCAACACTATATCCTCGTTCTGGACTCCAAAGTTCAGGAGTTAAATAAAGACCCTCGTGATAATTGTCAGAATAGAACCAAGGAGAGTCAGGGTAAACTTCCAGTCGACCCCACTCACCCATAAACGTATGATCCACATCACGAACAAAATAACTATCTTCAGGAAGAGTTACGCTACTAAATTCTGGAGCTTTATTTCTGTCACTATACGGACTGTTAGTTATCTCATCTCGTCGATACATAAACTTTTGCCTGAATTGCTTATCTGACTCTGATTGCCCTACAGCCTGATCTCTTGTCGTTGTACCAGACGATACTCCGCGGCATATATCTAACGCAGGAAAATTCTTAGCATACATTAAGTTATTGTTATCTCCGTATTCTAGCACTTGAGCAGAACCAAGCGCCCATTTTTGCGGTGCTTCTAAATACAATCTATCAACTTGCCACCATTCTCCATCAGGCTTTTTTTGTTCTATTCTGATTGAAGGCGCCTTGCCACCAGCCATAAACTGCGCCTTAGTTCTAGAGAGATAAGTCACAGTACAATTCTGCCCTACAGCGTCATATTTTAATCTCAAGAGTTCATTCCTAAAGGTTCTAGGTATGTCGTTTGATAATTTTATTTTTATTCCATCATCCTCCGATGAACATCTGTAGATACTTTGGTCATAACCTGAAGCCAAAATACTGAATCTAGCCCCTTTAAATCCGGTAGTCGGGAATTTATCCCCATATACTCCATCATATTTCCTAAGCCAACCACGTTGCTTCGTCATATACTCTCCTACAGAATGATCCTCGTCTGGATTGATCTTGCCCCTCCAGTCCCAAAACCTCCTGTAATAACCTTCTCGTATGGTAATCTCTTCACCCACGTTATCACTATGGAAATAATCCATACTGAAGGGTTGAAGCCAACATATCCTTTTGTTATCTACTAGAAACTTATATGTGACAGAGTAATCATTTACGCCATAAGCCCGACTATTAGGGATACCATACTTGGTTCTGGCAGCAAAAGGAGTACCAAACTTTAACGTCAAGTTATATGGTCCTGTGCAATCGTCCACAGTCTGATATTGTAGAAATTTTTCGCAACCCAACGGATTCAATTCATTTATCCAACACGCCTGTATCTCGGCGCTTACGGACGTATTAACAGGATTATCTGCATCGCCATCCACATCACCAACTTTAAAATCAGTTGTCACAGTATGTGGTTGATTATCCGCTTCAACTATTGCCTGTATTTCACTGAGTTTTGTATTTTTAGCCAATTCATATATCCCCTTATCCGCTAAATCTCGAGTTAGTTTGATCCTTTGATTCTTATCTGTAGGGTCAGGTATATAAATGGTGAACCAATCATCAAGCAGAGTATCTATATTATCCTTAGTTACTTCAGTTACTCCATCAGGTAACAACAGATAAGGTTCCGTACCATTAATAACTTTCGCAGTCGTTCCAGATAAACCATAGACATCACTAATTGTTAACAATAAGCTAATACTTAAAAACAGAGGTTTTATTACCGCAGATATAGCAGTATATTTATAATCATTGTTTGAATAACTGTTTATTTTCAACATGTTATCATTCCTTTGAAATAGGATATAAAATTGTTTTATTGTTAATATATTTATTTTTTATGCTAAAGAAGTATAAATTTTTTATTAATATTATTCAAATATAAGCATTAGGTATTTGTAAAGATTTGTAAATTTTCAATTGCTTTTAAAAAGTATCTCAGTATTTATTTAAAGTATAGAAAAAAACAATTTCAAAATTTTGTAAAGATGTTTCAGGTCAACAACATGTTTTAGTATGAAATTAAGGCTGAATTCAATATTTAAGTACAAATCGTGTTAGTAAAAGGCTTGAAAAGGTTTTTATACTTTAGCCTTTTTTGGAGGATGATTAAGTCGATTTTAACTACTTTAATTCCTTCATCACTAATACTAATGTTATTAAATACCATTTTTTTTGAAACGTATTGTCTGTCAAATTCAAGAACCGAAAATAATTTAGCAAACTATAATCGATTATTACAATATTATGTAAATACATAATATTGTAATATTTGAATTGCTAATGCAAGTTTCTGGAAGTTTAAAAGATAATTAGTTTTGATTTAAATATGCCCATGCATATTGTGCATACAATTCAGCACCCAAACTCATACCATCTTCATCAACATTAAAACAACCGTGATGATGTGGCCATTGGGTATCTTTTTCTGGATTGCCTGAACCGACTAATGCAAATGCACCGGGAATATTTTCAGTATAATAACTAAAATCTTCTCCTCCCGTAGTTGGTGGTTCAAAATAAAGCGTATTTTCACCAAATGATTCAATAATAACTTTTTGGGCTAATAAGGCACTCTCTTTATCGTTAATGACAGGCAATGTACCATAAATATACTCAACTTCAGCTGTCGCTCGATACATAGCTGCAACCTGATTGGCATAACGTCGAATCGCAGATTCAATTTTATCACGTACAGCAACATTGAAGCAGCGTACCGTGCCTTCAAGCACTGCATTTTCAGCAATTACATTAAAACGTGTACCAACCTCCATACGTCCAATTGTTACAACCGCTGGGTCAAGTGGTGCAATCTCTCTTGATACAATAGATTGAACATTCATTACAAAAGCCGACGCAACCATTACTGCATCAACAGTATCATGTGGCATAGAGCCATGACCGCCCTTACCTTTGAAACGAACGGTTAACAAATCAGCAGAAGCAAAACTCGATCCTACAACACAAGATACTTTACCAACCGGTGTTTGTGACCAAATATGCATACCAAATGCACTATCAACATTTTCAAGAACACCTTGTTTAATCATACCTTTTGCACCTTGTGCAATCTCTTCTGCTGGTTGGAAAACGAGTCTAATGTTACCTTTTAACTTTTCACGAATAGCATACAGCGCCTTAGCTGCTGTCAGTAGCATAGAAGCATGAGTATCATGACCACAGGCATGCATCTTTCCGTCAATTGTTGATTTATAATCAATATTTTTATTTAACTCTTGTACAGGCAATGCATCTATGTCTGCTCGTAGCAAAATCCTTTTCCCCGGTTTACCGCCTTGAATATCAGCTATAATTCCTGTTGGTTCAGTGCGACGATAAGGAATTCCAATTTTATCAAGTTGTTCAGCAATTTTATCTGTCGTTCTAAACTCTTCCCAAGGTAATTCAGGATGACGATGTAAATCTCGACGAAAAGCAATCATCTCATTAATATTTTGTTTAATTAATGTTTTTATTTCATGACTTATCATTTTTATACCTTTTATATTTCAATTTGTTCAATCACTTATTAAGTGATTATTTTTAGCTAACCGTAATTAATTAAAATAATTACCAATAACGTTGTTTTAAACGAATACACTTTGCTAATCCAATTTTACTTTTTATCTCATTATAAATTAAATCAATTTGTCAATTTACAGATCATAAAGGCCCTGTGATCATATTAACCATTATTCCTGCAAGTACAACAGATACGATCGTCACAGAGATAAATCCACCAATTAACATCGGTGGTAGCATATGACTTGTAAGCATATCTTTTTCAGTTTGATCATTAGTTAAATTATTAATAACTTCTGTGGTGATAATATAATCAGCAGGGAAACCATATAGTGCAGTCAAAGCAATAGAGAATGCCATCTCTTTGCTTACTTTTAATACCCATCCGACTATCACAGAAAAAATAAACATACCAACTACAGCGGTTAAAATAAATACTACCAAAGGCGTAATTAGACCAACTAACATTTGTGGTGTAGCTCTACTTAGCGTGTTAAAGATAAATAGCATTAAGCCCATAACAGCAAGTCCGAATCCTCCCGCTTTCTTCAAAGGATGACGTTCTAAAAAACCTAATGATGAGGCTATCACACCGAATAGTAAACAAAGAACAAAAGGACTAACACTAACTACTGGTTTTAGAACTTCTGAACAGAAATAAGCTAAAAAGCCAACAATTGCAATACGTAAAAAAATGAAATAAGTGGAGTTATAGCTGACCGGAACTTTTGCAAAAAGCCGTGGCATCGGATTTACATCAGTAGTGATATCCTCTTTGTTATCTAACTGGCCTTTTGTGTCATCAACAGATGACCATGTACCTGCACGATACTTTTGAAGTACTTTTCGACCTTCTCGTTTAAGCATAATAGAAGTGAGAGGATAACCCACGAACCCTTGCATAACATAGATAAGAATGGCAAATACTGCCAGACTATCTAAGCCAGCAGTTTTTGCGCCATCAGCCATAATAATTGCCGAAACAATTCCACCAACTAATGGCGGAATCGCGACAATCACCGTATTGTAATCAAAGAACAAATAACCAATGATAATAGCTACTATAATTATGCCAACAATACCCGACATAGAGATTAAAATTGTCTTCCATTGTCGTAATAACTCCTTAACTGACAATAATGTTCCCATATTGACAATTAATAAATACATAAACATGATAGCAACAACATCAGGGATACCCGCTCTGGCAACGATATCTTTTGGGAAAAATGACCAATAACCTAATAAAATTAATACCGCACAGACAAACATGGACGGAACCCATGCTTTAGTTCGTGTAGAGACAATATCGCCAAGATAAAGAATAATCAATAACAAAACTAAAGCCATCATTTGAGGCATATTGTTCATTGGCATTGAAAACATAAAAAACTCCATTTTTCATCTTTGTTAGTTATTTAATTTGTAAAAAAGTAAACTATAAAAATTTATTTGCAATATTTTTTTACAGTTAATTTTTAATTGCTATACATTTTTTATCATAAAATCATTGAGTTCATTTAAAAATAAGTCACCGTATTTTTCCAATTTAATTTTACCGACACCTGTAACATTTAGTAATTCTTTTTTACTTTCTGGCATAGTTTGAACCATTTCCAGCAAAGTGGCATCACTAAAGATGATATAAGGAGCGACATCTTCCACGTCAGCGACATCTTTGCGTAATCTTTTTAGATTGTTGAATAAAATTCGTTCCTGATGAGATAAAATAGTGGTTAAATTAATCGATCTCGCATAACGATTTAAACGACTCTTCTTAACTATTTCTAAACGGGGTTTAGCTAATTTGAGACTTATCTCACCTCGAAGTATTTGGCGAGCGTCAGCGGTTAGCTGTAGTGTTGTAAAAGTTGAGATATTTTGATTTAAATAGCCTAAATAGATTAATTGCCTAATCACACTCAACCAATAGTCTGCTGAATGCTTTTTACCTATGCCATAAACCGATAATTTATCATGTCCATTCTCTTTAATTTGTGAACGAGCAGATCCCCGTAAAACATCGGCTATATATTGAGCGCCATAACGTTGTTCTACACGATAAACACATGATAAGACTTTTTGTGCATCAATCAAACCATCATAGAGTTCTGGTGGATAAAGACAAATATCACAGTTATTACAAGGCTCTGTCCGTTTTTCACCAAAATAATTTAATAATACAATTCGTCTGCACGTCAAACATTGAGCAAATGATTCCATTGCGTTAATTTTATGTAACTCAACTTCTTTGTGCTTGTCTTCCATTTTGCTTGCGATTTGGCGATGATACCAATTGAGATCTTTACTATTAAAAAGTAACATCGCTTCAGCTGGAACACCATCTCGACCAGCTCGTCCGGTCTCTTGATAATAAGCTTCAATTGTTCTAGGACAATCCGCATGAACAACAAAACGCACATTTGGTTTATTAATACCCATACCAAAAGCTACCGTTGCCACAATAATTTGTACATCATCCTTTAAAAAAACTTCTTGGGCACATTGACGCTCTTTAGTTGTTAACCCTGCATGATAGGCTATTACAGAAAAACCACGAGCAGCTAATCGCGTAGTCATATCTTCTACCTTTGAACGACTTGAACAATAAATAATACCACTATTCCCTTTTTGGGTTTCGATAAAAGAAACGACTTGTTCGGTTAAATTGAATTTTTCAACAACCGTATATCGAATATTCGGGCGATCAAAGCTTCGTACCACCACTAAAGGATCAACCAATTTAAGTTGATGAATTATATCCGCTTGTGTCATTTTATCAGCCGTTGCAGTTAATGCGACTATTGGCACATCAGGAAAATGAGTTGAAAGTTGACCTAGCTGACGATAATCAGGTCTAAAATCATGCCCCCATTGTGAGATACAATGAGCCTCATCAATTGCTATTAAAGAAGGCGGATACTGTTCTATTAATGCTGAAAATGAAGATACAGCTAATCTCTCCGGCGAGATATATAATAGTTTTATTGTATGATTTAGATATTGCTCAATAACTTGTTGCTGCTCATCTGTAGATTGTGACGCATTAAGAAATGCGGCAGAAATACCATTAGCTAATAGTTGATCAACTTGATCTTTCATCAATGAAATTAACGGTGAAATAACTAATGCTGTTCTTGGCAATAAAACTGCTGGTATTTGGTAACATAAAGATTTACCACCACCAGTTGGAATAATGGTTAAAGTATCTCGTCCATCGATAATTGATTCTATTATTTCTTTTTGTTGATTCCTAAATGATTTATATCCAAAAACATTATGTAAAACATCTTCAATCTGACCTTTTATAGACATACTAACCTGAAAACAGAACTTCTAAATAATTTGTCGAGTATAGCTAAATTAGCTATAACAAACCACAGAGAATCAACATTTATTTACAATTAAAATAAATGTATCAAAATTGCAACTAAAGGTTATAAATTCTTATGACCAATAATGGATTCAAGATAGATTCCGTCGGTTTTATAAGCAAATATGTTCAACAGATTAAAAAACAAGCTATTTTTAATTTTTTTACTTGATAGAAATCGATTTGGAAGATAATATTTGCGTGTTTCAAATATACGCCCGTAGCTCAGTTGGTTAGAGCATCACCTTGACATGGTGGGGGTCAGTGGTTCGAGTCCACCCGGGCGTACCAATCTTAAGCCTTCTATGACCTACATTATTTAATAATATAATTTAGTTAGATAGAATCTTAAAACTAATACCTTCACCAACATTTTTTTTAAGTAATAACGTTTAAAACTTAATTACAATATTTTGCAAGTAAAGGTAATGCCGTCATTTTATTTTTATTAAGTGTAATCATATCCTCCTGATGTTAAACCTAGTTTTTTATAAACCAAAAGGATCTGTTGTTATAATTATTTTTCAAATTATCTAATTTATAAATATAATTAATAGGTTACTTATTG
>NZ_LZGM01000093.1 GCF_001690195.1 Gilliamella sp. wkB108
TAATATCAAATTTTATATTAATTAATTTAACTATTGATTTTTATATACAGCGAATTTAATGAAATGAACAGTCATAGTTAATAAAAGTAATTGTTAAAAAATAGTTGTCAATTTTTCGGTTGGCACTTTGATTATGTTTTTTTTAATATGCGATTCAAATTGGCTCTATCGCTATTTTCCGTTTTAACTATGTTAGGATTGAAAAATGTTATCACCTTATTATCGTAGTACTCTTTTACTTATGGGAAAAGAATGGCTATATGAAAGATAACCTATAGTAATAAAACTACATGAATACCGACCCACAAAATCTAAGAAGGATATTAAAAACCATGTTTATTACCGATCAAAAGAAAATTAAACGTTATTATCAAGCTTTGCTTGATAAAGATCCTGCTTATATTGGAATTTTTTACGCTGGTGTAAAAACAACATCCGTATTTTGTATCGCCACTTGTAGAGCGAGAAAACCTAAATTAGACAATGTAGAATTTTTTACCACCGTTAAATCTACGTTAGATGCCGGATACCGACCTTGTAAAATATGTAAACCGACAGAAAATTCAAACGATACCCCAAAAAATGTGCAAAAAGCCTTAGCATTAATAAACCAAAACCCAAAAATGAAAATATCAGATTCACTTTTACGCACATATCAAATCAATCCAGAACAGATACGACGTTGGTTTAAAAAACATTATGGAATTACCTTTCAAACTTATCAGCGTATGTATCGAATAAATATTGCCTTTCAAGAATTAAAAGCGGGTAAAAATGTGATGAATAGTGCTTTCGATTGCGGATATGAATCATTAAGTGGCTTTGGCTATACCTACAAAAAAATAATGAAATCAGCACCTTCCTTAAATATAGACAATGGGATTATTCTTATTAATCGATTAACAACACCATTAGGGCCAATGTTTATTTGTGCTACAGATAAAGGTATCTGTTTATTAGAGTTTGTTGATCGCCGTATGTTAGAAACAGAATTTAAGCAGTTACAAGCATTACTCAATAGTCAGATAATTTTTGGCGAAAATAACCATATTTTACAAGCTAAAAAAGAGATTAATGAATATTTTCAAGGAGTAAGAAAACAATTTAGCGTGAAATTACATACGCCGGGAACCAACTTTCAAAGAAGTGTATGGGATATGTTACAACAAATTCCTTATGGGCAGTTGACTACCTATAAACAACAGGCAGAAAAAATAGATAACCCACATGCGGTAAGGGCTGTTGCAAATGCTAATGGCTTTAATCGTGTTGCGATTATTGTACCTTGTCATCGAGTAATTGGTACCAATGGAAATTTAACTGGTTATGGTGGAGGATTAGCAAGAAAGCGTTGGTTAATTGAACATGAAAAACGTTATTCAGAAAATTAAGTAGGACAACTATCTATATGATTCTAAACAAAGTTACCCTCTTTATTGATGATCGGATAATTGACGGTCTAATGCTCGCGAACGATGCAAGTAGTATTTTTTAAAAATCAAACATATCAAATGTAAACGCTTAAGATAAATAAAAAACGAACCAAAGTTGTTCATTTCTTTACTTGAAGTAATTAGCAACTCTTTATTAGCTAGCTAAACCACTATTTTATCCATGATCAATGTGACAATTTTATTACCTATAACAATAAAGAGCTTAATTATTGGTTAACTGTTATAGCGGTTATGGCTGTTAATGTCGGTAACCTACTCCATGAATAGTTTTAATTAGAACAGGAGCTAATGGGTCGATCTCAATTTGTTTACGTAATTTTGAAATATGCTGATCTAACGTTCGGCTATTGGGTGAGTAGTTATATCCCCAGACATAATCAAATAGCATATCTCTGGTCACTACTTGATTTTTATTTTTATAAAGGCATTCAAGTATTTTAATTTCACGTAATGAGAGTTCAATAACATTACCATTGCGTTTAGCGCATAATTCAATAGGATAAATAGTAAGATCACCAAACACAAAGCACTCATCAATCGGTTTATTTAATTGTTGAGATTTTAAATAGCGTTTGGCGATTGCTTTGATTCGAGCGCGGAGTTCATGAATACCAAACGGTTTACTCATAAAATCATCTGCACCAAGCTCTAAACCAACTACACGATCGATTTCTTCATCTTTGGCCGATAAAAATAAAATCGGTATATCCTCATTTATTTTACGAATCTCACGGCAAACAGCATAACCATCGAGTTCAGGCATCATGATATCTAAAATAATAAAATCAGGCTGTTGTTGAATATATAGTTCTAAAGCCAATTTACCATTTTGAGCCTCAATAATCTCGTAGCCCTCTTGTTCTAATAGAATTGTCATTCCTTGACGAATATGATGATCATCTTCGGCAATTAAAATTTTCATAGTTTACTCCGTTAAAACAAGTGAAAAAGCGATACCTGGATTGCAATTAATTACCTTAATTGAACCATGTAATTGTTCAGCTAGTTGACTTGCTATGGTTAATCCAATTCCTGTACCCGATACACCTTCGGTGATAGATGATTTAATACGATAAAAAGGTTTAAAAATCTGTTTCAATAAATAATTGGGTATACCGTTACCATAATCACGTACAGTGATAATAATTTGCTGATTATTTTTGTTAAGGATCAAATCTACTTTGTTACCACTGGCTGCATACTTTTCAGCATTACTTAAAAAATTATTGATAATTTGCATAATACTATCTTCATCAGTATTAAGAACGCATGGTTCTCCCTGATCTAAAATCAAATTAAGTTGCAAGGATTTGGATGCTAATACTGGCTTAAAAGTACTATAAATTTGTTGAATAAGTTGAGTTAAATTAACAGGTTTGATATTCAGTTTGGCAGGTTTATTAAAATTAAGTACATTTTGCACTAATCTGGTTAGCCGTTTACTTTCACTAGTGATCACATCAAGATAAGTAGTAATTGGTTGTGGCTCCTCCTCTAACTGTTCTTTCAACATTTCTGAGTAAAGAGTGATATTAGTTAATGGCGTTTTAAATTCATGTGACACTTGTCCAACAAAACTCACTTGTTGCCTGGCCAAACGTAATGCTCGTGTATATTCACGATAACAATAAATGACAATACTAAGGATAAGAATGATAAAAAATACAATGACAACACCACCAAGCAAATAGAGGTTAACTAATGTCGGCGGTTGATAAAAACCGGTTAACTGCCAATTTTGTAAGGGATAATCAAGGGTAAGTGTAATGGTATTATCATTTGGTTCGCCATGACTATAAATCAATTTATCATTATCAAACAAAGTAAAATCGACCAATAATGATTGTTGATCGAGTAAACCAACAATATCTAATGAAAAGTTAATTTTGGAAAACTCAAAACCTATAATAGTATCGGAAAATATCGACCAGTAAATAAGATGATCATAAGCTTGATACCAACCCGATTGTGGTTGATATTGCTCTGATTGAATATGATGATTAATTAAAATGGAATGATCATATCCAATTGATTCAATAATTTTAAGCCACTGTGCATCACTGCTGTTAGTCAAATAAATAGTCTTATTTTTTTTAATGATAAAAATATTTTTTAGATCTGTTTCAGTTTGTAATAGGTTATCTATTTTTGTTTGATCATCTTTTACAAACTGAGCCAAGGTATGCAGATAGGATGCTTTTTGATTAAACAGCGATTCAATCGATGATTTAATATTACTCAGGCGGCTTTGAGATAACATTTTCACATGATCTTGACGCATTAAAACTTCATGTTGAATAGTGCGCCAGCCTAAATAGCTAAATGCCACAATAAATATAAGAATCAAGAAAATCGCTATTATTTTTTTCATCGGCTATTTTTTTATTGCACTTTGTTTTGAGTCATATTGCATTTCAGTTACTTGTTTACGATACACTTTTGCATCAGTTTTCTCAATAGAATCGGCCATGATTCTATTTTTAGATAATTGCTGTTCCAATCTAGCTCTAGCTTCCGGTGAGTTTTGGCTAACGTTACTTGTGGCTTCTTGTAATTTATTACTATTTGCTTCTAAAAGCTGTTTTGCTTCTGCAATATTACCTCTATTATACAAATCTAATGCTCTTTCATTATCAAGTGTAACTTTTTGTATTTCAGATTCTACAACCACGTCTTCCTTGATAGCTTTCTTAACAACTTCCGGTTCATTTGTATAAGCAATTTTGACCACTTGTGTTTCATTTTCAGATTTATTTTTCAGTAAATTATCATAATTTAATTGAATTTCGGCTAATGTTTTATCTTGTCCAGTTTTACCTTTACTTGGTATCACTTCTAATAAAAGATATTTTTCTTGATTTGAATAGAGTTGATTCATTTTAACCATAACTTGGTTATCTTTTATTGAACCATCTCGACCAAGTAAGCGTACTGGCTTAACACCATCTTTTAATTGAATATTGATAACCACATCTTGGGCAACTACTGACATAACATCTTTAAATTCTCGAACAAAAACATTTTCAAGATCTAAGGTATTATCGACATAAACATGATTACCATCACTATAACTTGCAATCGATGACATTAATAACTCGTTATAGTCAGAACCGATACCAAAAGTAGTAACTGCAATGCTCTTTTTGGCTGCAATAATAGCTAACTCAGAAAGTTCATCAACCGATGATGGTCCTATATTAGCTTGACCGTCAGAGAGCAAAATAATACGATTAACTTTATCTTTAGAAAGTTGTTTACTAACTTGCGTAATGCCTTTACTTAATCCGGCAAATAGTGCTGTGCCTCCACCGGCTTGAATTTTACTATTAATCAGTTTAATGAGTTTTTGTTTATTGGTGACTCTAGTTGATGGAATAATAATTTCAGCATCACTTGCAAAGGCAACTACAGATAAAGTATCTTGTTCATCAAGCATATTAATTGCATAAATGGCTGCTTCACGAGCCTTTTCTATACGATCACCACTCATAGAGCCGGAACGATCAATCACTATAGCTAAGTTAATCGGTACGCGTTTTTTTGAATCAAAATTAACACCGGTTAATGATACTTTTAAATAGTTTCTCTCTTGACTATTTTCCAACACAATAGGGGAAGATAACTCTGAACGAATTTGAATTTGTGCCGACTCTTTGGCATGACTGAAGAAACTAAATAACGACAGCCACATTATGGCTAATGTTTTTATAAATTTCATAGGACTTTCCTTTTTTGATGAAGTTTATCCCATTATCGACTTTTTATAAATCAAACTGTCTGATTATTGTATTTATTTGTAAAAATTTGTAAAAACAGAATAATCTTTTAGAAGATCAGCAAAATAATTACATAGCCTATTGATCAGATATCAATTTCACCGGTTGATCTAACCAACAGTTAAAATAGCATCAATTCGATGCTTTAATCAGCATGTTTTTGTTTGCATATTGCAACTGAGAAGATCGCCGGTATATAATGAAAGTTTGCCAGTCTTAGAGTAAATAAGTCGAGACCATTGAAAATGAATCAATTACAAGAAAAGCTTACCGTAATTAAAAACAGTATTATCACTATACCTAATTATCCGAAAGAAGGCATTTTATTTCGTGATATTACTAGTTTACTTGAAGATCCTATAGCGTTTAAAACATCTGTAGATCTTCTCGTTGATCATTATCGTGATAAGAAAATTGATAAAGTTGTTGGTACTGAAGCTCGTGGCTTTATCTTTGCCGCACCTATTGCTTTAGCATTGGGGGTTGGTCTTGTTTTAGTTAGAAAACCCCATAAATTACCTCGTCAGGTATTTAAAGAAGAGTATCAATTAGAATATGGTACAGATACACTTGAAATCCATTCAGATGCAATTAAACCGGGTGAACAAGTTTTGATTATTGATGATCTTCTTGCAACCGGAGGAACAGTTGCCGCAACGGTTAATTTAGTACATAAAGCAGGGGGAATTGCCAAAGATGCGGCCTTTGTGATTAACTTACCTGATTTACAAGGTAAAAACAAACTAACCCAAATGGGTATAGATTGTTATACACTGGTCGATTTTGAAGGTGAATAATCCAAATCAATTTAGGGCATGAAACTGCCCTATTTCCTGCATCTACCTAACCAACATTTTATTATCTTCATCACATCAATGGTATTTACCATTATCTTTTATTTCATTTATTAATTTAACTAATCTGTTTAATTACCGCAGTATTATTTAATCATTTAAATGGTTATTGGTATTATTTGAATGTATTTAACACCTACTTGCTAATTGCATAAAAAATCATTACAACACTTGATTATCGCATTAAAGTGAATTAATATGCAGAAATACAGCATAAATATTAAATACTAAGAGAGTTAAAATGAAAAAATTTAATCATATTATTGCAAGAACACCTGCCAAATCACTTGTTAATGGTTTAACTTCCGCTAATCTCGGTAAACCGGATTATCAAAAAGCCTTAGATCAACATAACAACTACATTCGTGCATTACAGCAATGTGATGTGGATATTACAATTTTACCTGCTGATGAACGTTTTCCTGATTCGGTTTTTGTTGAAGATGTGGCTTTATGTACGCCAAAGTGCGCAATCATTACCAGACCAGGAGCTGAAAGTCGTCGAGAAGAAACGGTCATTATGGTTGATACGATAGCCAGATTTTATCCAAATAAAGTTGAACGAATTACCGCTCCCGGTACGGTTGAAGCTGGCGATATTATGATGGTTGGTGATCATTACTATATAGGTTTATCTGCAAGAACAAATCTGGCTGGAGCTAATCAAATGATTGCTATTTTAGAAAAACACGGATTAAGTGGTTCTGTGGTTACGCTAGAAAAAGTACTACATCTTAAAACCGGTTTAGCTTACTTAGAAAATAATAATTTATTAGCTACTGGTGAATTTTTGACTAAAGAAGAATTTCAGCACCTTAATATTATCGAGATCCCTGAACAAGAAAGCTATGCCGCCAACTGTATTTGGGTAAATGATCGCGTGATCATGCCTTCTGGCTATCCTATTACCAAAGCAAAAATTGCCGCGCTAGGTTATCAAGTCATTGAAGTAGATACCTCTGAATATCGTAAAATAGATGGTGGTGTAAGTTGTATGTCATTACGATTTTAATCAATTAAAGCGTGATCTTAATTATCATTAAATCAAATAAAAAGAAACCATAATGAATACACCTGTAAGAAAGAAACTAGGCATACTACCACTCACACTTTTAGTGGTCGGGAGCATTGTAGGAAGTGGGATTTTCAGCTTACCACAAAATATGGCAGAAGGTGCCGGAGCCGGCGCAATTGTTATCGCTTGGGTGATCACTTTATGTGGTATGCTGATGTTAACACGTATATTTCAGTATCTCTCCATTCGGTTTTATAAAATCAACGATGGTCTATATGGTTATGTGCGTGAAGGTTTTGGCGATTATATCGGCTTTAATGCCGCATGGGGTTATTGGATTTCCGCTTGGATGGCCTGTGCAAGTTATTTAGTCATCTTATTTAGTGCATTAGGTTCATTTGATTGTTTTAATTATTTTGGTGATGGAACAACATTTTCTTCAGTCATTGTTGGACTTATTTTCTTATGGATAGTCCATTTTTTTGTTTTAAATGGGATCTATCGAGCATTTTTATTAAATTGCATTGTGACCTTGGCTAAAATCATTCCAATCGGATTATTTATTTTATGTATTATCCTCGCCTTTAAAGTCTCAACCTTTAAAATCGATTTTTGGGGATCGCCTCAATTAGGTTCGATTGTGGATCAGATAGAACACACCATGCTATATACGGTATGGGTCTATTTAGGTATTGAAAGTGCCACTGTTTATGCAGCAAGAGCAAAGAACATTATTAGTATTAGCCGAGCAACATTTTTTGGTTTTGCTATCACCAGTTTGTTATTGGTTTGTGTTTCCGTTTTATCATTGGGCATTGTACCGCAACAAGAACTTGCAACCATGAAAAATCCCTCGATGGCTTTAGTAATTGAAAGAGTCATTGGTAGTTGGGGTGCGACTTTTATTAATATCAGCTTAATTGTATCTGTCAGTGGCGGATTATTATCATGGATAATGTTAGCTGCTGAAATGTTATTTTTAGCCGGACAAGGAGAACAACATACCGTTCCGCGTAGTTTTGGAAAACTTAACAAAGCAGGAACACCAGCTAACGCTTTATGGTTAACGACTGTTTTAATCAGCATTTTAATTATTCTGGCTCATTTTTACCAAAGTGGTTATAACACTTTAATTCAACTATCAACATCGATGGTGCTGATCCCCTACTTACTTGCAGCACTTTTTGTGTTAAAAATAGCAATAAAACGAAAGAAAGCCTACCTGATCATGATTGGCGCATTAGGCTCCATTTACGGTTTATGGTTAATCTATGCTGGTGGTGTTTTTTATCTACTACTCTCCATGATCCTTTATAGTGTTGGACTGATTTTTTATATATATGCCAGAAAACAGCGATCGCTGGTTACTTTCAGTTATTTGCACGACAAAATCTATGCGATCACTATTATTGTATTAGCCATTATTGCCATTTTATATTTTTAAAATGGCAGTAAAAGTAATAGCGTTATAACGCTATTTCCTAAACAGATAAAATTCAGCTAATAGCTGTCTGAATTGTGTTGTATAACGCCCATTTTCATCGCGCATACAAAGTTGCTGTTCAACTAAATCATCAGGTTGTTGAAATGAAAAAGCCATTAACACCAATGAAAAGTCTTTATTAGCGTTATATTTTACCTTCATTACTTGTTGTAAATATAACTGCTTTGATTCACATAGCTGTCTAAATTGATCTGATAGATGATAAGGTAATACTAAGCAAAATATGCCTTTTGGTGTTAATAATCGTCTAACTGCATCAATTAACTGCTTAAAATTCAAACTTTCGGTATAACGCGCCAACTGCCTTTGTGAATTTCGACAATCCACAGCCGATTCGAAATAGGGAGGATTACTAACAATTAAATCATAACGAAGTGAATCGTTAAGCCGAAATTGATTGATATCTACGCAGTAAGGATGAACCGGCGGAAAAGGAGCATGCAAAATATTTTGCTGACATTGAGAAATGGCCTGACGATCGATATCGATTGCATCAATTTGACAATCATGATGCTCTAACCGCTGAGCTAACATTAGCGCGATAACACCACAACCGGTACCTATATCTAATACTCTTGCTGGCACTGGGTTTATCGGTACCCAAGCACCAAGCAAGGTACTATCAGTAGTGATTTTCATAGGGCTATTGTCGTGAGCAACAAAAAAACGTTTAAAGGTAAATCCACCTTTTTTTAAAATTGTTGAACTATTGGGCATGGATGAACTTCTCAAACAGTGGTTTATTTGATGCAATGGCATCAGCCCAGCGAGTTGGTTCAGGTAAACGATAACCGCGTAAACACGACTTAACCCAATTTAATGCACTTAATTGGCTTACTCGATGTCCCGATGAAATAAATAGAGGATTACACTTGTTTTTACTTTGTAAAACCCAACCAATTTGCTCTTGTTTATCGCATAACGCAGTAACCTTTCCTGCTACTTTGGGTAACAGATCATATTGACCACAAAGCCTCTTTTTAGCGACACCAATAGTTGGCATATCAAGCAATAAACCAAGATGACTAGCTATGCCAAGTCGTCTAGGATGAGCGACACCTTGACCGTCAACCAGTAATATATCTGGCTTTTGTTTCACCTGTTGCCAGGCGGCAACTAATGCCGGATATTCACGGAAAGATAAATAACCCGGAATATAAGGAAACTCAGTTTTAATTCGGGCAATATGATATTCAACCACGTTAAAATCCGGATAACTAAGTATAACAATGGCAGCTCGGGTGATATTACCACCTTCCTCAAAACCAACATCGGTACCACCAATAAGTGTTATGGTCTCACTAAAGTCATCGATTAATTTAACCTGTTTTGATAATGTTTGTTGTGTTTGTTTCAATTGTTCTAAATTGATAGACATTTTTATTCTGATCAGTATTATTATTGCCAATAAATCGATTTTACCAGAATTAGCATGCCATATACATTAGCAAATCCCATTGAACTGACTGAAGAAATTAAAAAAAGTCGTTTTATTGTCAACGCCGCACCGGTTAACTCCGCAGAGCAAGCAAACAATTTTATCGAACAAATTAGCGATTTAAGTGCCACACATAACTGCTGGGCATGGAAGATAGGACAACAATATCGTTTCAATGACGACGGCGAACCAACTAGTACCGCAGGGCGCCCTATTTTATCAGCGATTGAGGGACAAGATTGCGATCAAGTAGTGGTGGTCGTTACCCGCTTTTTTGGTGGAATCAAGTTAGGTACGGGTGGATTAATTCGCGCTTATGGTGGATCAGCAAGTCACTGTCTACAACAAGCTCAATTAATTGAACTCATTGCCCGAGTTCCATTACAATTCCACTGCTATTACAGTGAATGGCCTATCATTGAAAATCGCCTTAAAGAACTTGATGCGCTGATTGAAAATCAAGATTTTGATGCTCAAGGTGTAAATGTATCTATCGCAATAACTCAGGATAAATCCCTGTTATTGCAAAAGACTATTGCCGATATTACTCGAGGAAGAGTGATCATCAAATTGTAATTATTTAAACCATGAGCTGTAAAAAAGTTTCAGGTTAGCCATACGTTTTAGTATAAATATCAAGCAAGGCTGAATACAGCACAGATTAAATAATAAAGTTAATAAATTGAAAATCGCCTTAAAGAACTTAATGCGTTGATTGTAAATCAAGATTTTGATGCTCAAGGTGTAAATGTATGTATCGCAATAACTCAAAATAAATCTCTGCTATTGCAAAAGACCATTGCCGATATTACTCGAGGAAGAGTGATCATCGAATTGTCATTATTTAAACCATGCACTGTAAAGAAGTTTCAGGTTAGCTATACGTTTTAGTATAAATATCAAGCAAGGCTGAATATAACACAGATTAAATAATAAAGTTAATAAATTGAAAATCGCCTTAAAGAACTTGATGCGCTGATTGAAAAGCAAGATTTTGATGCTCAAGGTGTAAATGTATGTATTGCAATAACTCAGGATAAATCCCTGTTATTGCAAAAGACTATTGCCGATATTACTCGAGGAAGAGTGATCATCAAATTGTAATTATTTAAACTACACTGTAAAAAAGTTTCAGGTTAGCTATACGTTTTAGTATAAGAATTAAGTTGTCTTTAACATTAATTGCTTACCAAAAATAAAGTTAATAAAATAATAGACACGATCATTACTCTATGATGTTTTGCTTATGATAACTTATACTAATGCCACTTTAGATGATTTACCTTTTATTGTTGAAGTCTACAATTCAACGATTGCCAGTCGTATGGTTACAGCCGATACCTCACCGGTTTCAATACAAAGTAGACGGGCATGGTTTGAACAACATAATAGTCAAAACCGTCCCCTTTGGCTTATTAAATATCAAAATCAACCTTGTGGTTGGGTGAGTCTATCTTCGTTTTACGGTCGTCCGGCTTATAACAAAACCGTAGAGATCAGTCTGTACATTCATCAAGATTTTCGTGGTAAACGAATTGGTCAATTTATGGTAACTGAGGTTGAGCGTTTTGCTAAGCAAATAGGCATAGAGACAATATTAAGTTATGTATTTGCTCATAACCTTCCTAGTATCGGTTTATTTAACAAAATGCATTATCAACAATGGGGATTATTCCCTAAAGTTGCCGAACTCGATGGTATAAAACGTGATTTAATGATTTTAGGAAAACGGCTAGATTAAGCCGTTTTTACCATTGATGTTACTTATCTTGGTGCATCATAGCGCTCTGATCGGTTTTTAGAAAAAACTACTTGCCATAATTGCGTGTTTCTGGCTCTAAATGCACCGGCACAACAAAGTAAATAGTATTTAAACATTCTGAAGGTTTCATTAGAATATTTACTCTTTAATGTTGGCCAATTTTGTACAAAATTACCATACCATGCCAATAGGGTTTTATCATAGTCAGGTCCAAAGTTTTGCCAATCTTCCATGACAAATTTCCCTTCTGTGCCTTTTATTAATTGAGCAATTGAAGGTAAAACGCCATTAGGGAAAATATATTTATTGATCCAAGGATCGTTGCCAAAATGTGAGGTATTGGTACCAATGGTATGCAGTAAAAAAAGACCGCCGTCAGCCAGTAAATCATAGAGTTTAGCAAAATAGATAGCGTAATTTTTATAACCCACATGCTCAAACATACCAATAGAGACAATGCGATCATAGTGTTCATGAAGATCGCGGTAATCTTTTAAACGAATCTCTACAGGCAGATTTTTACAGCGCTGTTCAGCATACTCCGCTTGTTCTTTTGAGATGGTAATTCCTTTAACTTTACAACCATAATGACGTGCAGCAAATTCTGAAAAACCACCCCAACCACATCCAACATCCAACACTTTCATACCTGACTGTAATCCTAACTTTTTAGCAATTAAATCCAGCTTCGCTTCCTGCGCTTCATCAAGATTGTTGGCATTTTTCCAATATCCACAAGAATAATTCAATCCTTTATCCAACATTTTTTCAAACAGATCATTACCGAAATCATAGTGTTTTTTACCGACAATATAAGCTCGAGTTTTGCTTTGCAGATTAAAAAAGAGAAATTGTAACTTGGTCATTAGATCTAACTTGGAACCAACTTTTTTCTCCAGATTTGCAAGTAAAATGAGACGAATTAACTCATCGAGTTGTTCACTCTCCCATTTACCTTCTACATAAGATTCACCAAAACCTATTGATCCTTGATGTAAAACTTGACTATAAAAACTTTCGTCTTTGACTTTAATATCCCAAGGACTTTGACCATTAATTTTAATGGGTGTTTGTGCTAATAACTTTTCTATTAATCTTTTTGGATTAGTCATATGATTTGCCTTAATATCAAATATGGCCTAATCACTTCAAGTAAGGAAGGCAAGAATATATTGGCGAGATGAAGTAATTAGGCGTCAATTAAAATATTTAACTAACGCTATCTGAACTAGAGCTATTACTATACCCCTGATTAAAACGAATTAGAAGCTATTTAAAATTCGTGCAGGATCTATCTTACATGCTCGTTTAGCTGGGTAATAACTGGCAATTAAGCTTAATAGCATGGCTGTAATAAATACAATTACAACATCAAAAAGATGAATCTCGGACGGTAGGAAATCGATAAAATAGATATGCCCATTTAATAACTTATAACCAATCAGTGATTCAACCACACCCATAATATTTGATAGTTGCCATGCTAGCACTACACCTAAAATGACACCTATTAAGCTACCAATTAATCCTGAAATCACGCCGTACCAAATAAAGATATGCTTAATGAGTTGATTAGTTGCGCCAAGTGTTTTTAATATGGCAATATCACGCTGTTTATCTTTCACTGCAATCACAAGCGTCGAGACAATATTAAAACAAGCAACACCAATTACCACAATCATAGCTAAATACATAATTTGTCGAATCATTTGAATATCACGATACATAAAACCAAAAGTATATTCCCAACTGGTAAATGAGAGTGTTTCATTCAAATTCATTGCAGCTTGAGCAATAATTTGTTTGGCTTGGTAAACTTGTTTAACATTAACCATTAACCCTGAAACACTATCACCCATACTTAAAAGTTTCTGTGCATCAGTCAGTGGAATTAAAACCACATTATTACTTAAACTACCACTTAACTCTAAAATACCGATGACTTGCAAGCGAACTCTTTTCGGTGGTTTTAATTGATTTGATCCGCTAGCCTCCGGAATGAGTAAAGAGACCCAACTGCCCTCTTTTATTGACAAACTTTGTGCTAAACCCGCACCAATAATCACCTGCTGTTGATCTGCTTTGAAAGCTTGCCATTTATTATTCAAAACATAGTTAGGTAAAGCGCTAATGGACTGTTCTTGCTGTGGATCAACGCCTTGTACTTCTACCGCTCCGAGTTTACTACCATTTTCAATTAATCCGGTAAAATTGATATAAGGTGCGCTGGCAACAATATTTGAATTCTCTTTCAACTCTTGTTGTATTTGACGCCAATCATCAAGGTTACCATAAGGTGAATAAAATTGACCATGTGGCACAACTGAAAGAACCCGATTATTTAATTCACGTTCAAAACCATTCATCGCACTTAAGCCAATAATTAATGCTGCAATACCAATGGCAATACTCAGTGTTGAGATAATTGAAATGAGCGAAACCATACCACTTTTACGGCGTCCTTTGCGGAACTTTATGGCTGTTATTAATGATAAATTCATGCTAATTATCCATTAACCTTTTATCTGATAGGGTACTGTCGGTCAGTTGACCATCGCTCATAATCAATTGTTTATCCAGCCGTTTAGCTAAAGCAAGATCATGAGTTACCACCAAAAATGCCGTGCCATGTTCTCGATTTAATTTAACTAATAAAGCAAAAATCGCATCCGCGGTTGATTTATCAAGGTTACCGGTTGGTTCATCGGCCATGACCAGTGCAGGATTATTTATCAATGCCCGCCCAATTGCCACTCGTTGCCGTTCACCACCCGATAGTTCAGACGGTCGATGATTAGCTCGTTTAACTAAATTAACGGATTCAAGCATAGCCATAGCTCGTTTTTTAGCTTCACTGGCACTCACACCACCAATCAACAGCGGCATTGATACATTTTCAAGCGCAGTAAAGTCAGGTAATAGATGATGAAATTGATATACAAAACCAATTTCTTTATTACGTAATTGTGCTTTTTGTTGTTCAGATAACTGATTAAGTTGTTGTGATTTAAATATAATCTCTCCGGACGTTGGTTTATCAAGGCCACCAAGTAAATGTAATAAAGTACTTTTACCTGAACCTGAGCTACCAATAATAGCTAATAAAGATTGCGCATAAATATCAAACGAGACATTTTTTAAAACCTCAGTAACCATTTTGCCTTCTGTATAGGTTTTATAGAGATTTTTAGCCGAAAGCAGTATTTGTGGATTATTCATAACGTAGCGCCTCAGCGGGTTGAATATTGGCTGCACGATATGCAGGATAAATAGTTGAAATTAACGATAACATAAGCAATCCAATAACAATAAAAATAATCTGTGTTGGTTCAACAAGGGATGGCAATTGGATACCGGCAAATGATAGACCTAGTGTTTGCATAATATCATTTAAGTTAAAGGCCAGCAGTAATCCTAAAATACTACCCAATAGCGTACCGATAACGCCGGAACTTGCACCTTGAATAATAAAAATCAGCATAATTTTAATACGCGATAAGCCTTGTGTTTTCAAAATAGCTACTTCTCCTTGTTTTTCCATAACAAGTAGACTCAATGAGGTAATAATATTAAAAGCGGCCACAATGACAATCAAACTAATTAGTAATCCCATGACATTTTTTTCCATTTTTATCGCTTGGAACAACTCACCACGCTTAGCCCGCCAATCTTTAAACACTAAGCCGTCTGGCAGCGGTGTATTGGTAACCGATGCAATATCGAGGGGTTCATCTAAAAATAGTCGCCAACTGGTGATAGTATTGTTAGGATAGCGTAATAAATTTTTAGCATCAGTTCGGTTAACATAAATCAATGATTGATTAATATCATGATTAACATAAAAAATACCGGCAACCGTAAATAGACGTTGAGAAGGAATGCGACCAACTGGCGTAATTTGACTAGCATCGGTTACCATTAAGCGGATTTGATCACCAGGTGAGACGCCTAATTGTTCAGATAGTGTTTCACCGATGATAATATTATATTTTCCGGCTTGCAGATCTGACACCGATCCACTATAAACATAGGCATTAATTGGATCATTATCCTCTTCGGTAATACCCATTAAGGTACTGACCGTTATACTATGTCCACTTTGCAAAATGACATCACTGGTTATTAAAGGGGTAACACGCGTAACACCTTTAATTTGTTCGAAAGGATGACTTGAAACAGCTTCACTATCTATCTTGCCTTGTGGTGACGTTACTTGCGCTTGAGGTAAGAATTTTAGAATATTACCCTGCATCTGATCTTCTAAGCCGTTCATCACGGACAAAACAATAATTAAGCCAAACGAGCCTAACATAATACCTATCATGGAAAGCCATGAGACAAAGCGACCGAAACCGTCACTTTTCTGCCCGTAAACATAGCGTAAACCGATATAAAACACTAAAGGACGAAACATTTTAGACATAAACGTATATTTTACCTGAAACTTTTTGACAAAGTTTTGCCAGTTAAATGCAAGGTATCTATCATACAGGATTAAACAGTTATAGAAAACAACCATATAGTTAAGCTATAATTATGCGCAAAATTTTGCAGCGATATCAATACTATCAATCATGTCAAAAACAATAAATATTTCAACATCAATCCCCAAAAAAGCAGGTGAAGTAAGACAGTTAGGACAGCTTATTGGTTCTTCATTATCACTGCTGTGTGCGCAAGCTATTGAAGCCTATGAAGGTTTAGTTGTCATTGTCACTGACGATATGCAACAGACAACACGCATCCATGATGAATTAAAACAATTTTCACCGTTTCCTTCGATTTTTTTCCCCGATTGGGAAACATTACCTTATGACAGTTTCTCTCCACATCAAGATATTGTCTCTGAACGTTTATCTTGCCTGTATCATTTAGCTCACTTAAAAAAAGGTGCGCTAATTTTACCGATTAATACTTTAATGCAAAAAGTATGTCCTCAAAGTTTTTTAGCTGGGCATGTTTTTATCATGCAAAAAGGGTTACAAATTAGTCGAGAGCATTTGCGTCTTCAACTTGAAAATGCGGGTTACCGTTCAGTTAGTCAGGTTATGGAACATGGTGAGTATGCCACTCGTGGCGCACTATTTGATATCTATCCTATGGGGAGCGATAAACCTTATCGCATTGATTTTTTTGATAATGAAATTGATAGTATTCGTACTTTTGATGTTGAGACACAACGAACGCTCGATGAAATAGACAAAATTCAATTATTGCCTGCGCATGAGTTTCCTTTTGATAAAACAGCTATTGAGCTGTTTCGCAGTCAATGGCGTGAAAAATTCCCCGTCAGATTAGAGCCTGAAAGTATATATCAACAAGTCAGCAAAAATATCTTACCTACCGGAATTGAATATTGGCAATCACTGTTTTTTAATGAGCCATTGACACCGCTTTTTTCTTATTTTTTAGATAATACCCTTATCATAAATACCGTAAACATAGAGCAGTATGCTAACAAATATTGGCAAGATATTAATCAACGTTATGAAAATCGTAAAGTTGATCCCATGCGCCCTCTTTTGGAGCCAGCTATCATTTGGTCTAAAACTGATGAGATTTTTGCTAATTTTAAACACTATCCTCGTATTGTTTTAGCCAATGCACCGTTAGCTGAGGCAAATAAGAATATTAATCTTCCCTATTATGCTCTGCCGGAAATTGCCATTCAGATCCAACAGAAAAATCCTTATTTACCTTTGCAAAAATTTCTTGATGATTTTAGTGGCAAGATAATATTTTCTGTGGAATCCGAAGGACGTAAAGAAGCATTACAAGAGATCCTTGGGCGAATTAAGATCCAACCTTTAACGATTAATTGGTTAGATGAGTGTAAAAATGCTGACCACCGATTCTTTTTAATGATTGGTTCTTGTGAACAAGGATTTATTAACCAACAAGAAAAATTTGCTTTTATTACTGAAAATGAGCTATTAGGTCGTAGAGTTATTCGCCGTAAAAAAGAGAATAAACAAGCGATTAATACTGACTCATTAATTCGTAGTCTAGCTGAATTAACGCCCGGTAAACCGGTAGTTCATTTAGAACATGGTGTTGGTCGATATGCAGGATTGACCACATTAGAAACTGGTGGTATTACCGCAGAATATCTTATTTTATTATATGCTAACGACACAAAACTCTATGTGCCGGTATCATCACTCAACTTAATTAGCCGTTATTCGGGTGGGGATGAAGAAAATGCACCACTCAATAAACTTGGCACTGATACTTGGAGTAAAGCACGGCAAAAAGCCGCTGAGAAAGTCCGTGATGTGGCAGCGGAATTACTGGATATTTATGCTGAACGAGAAAGTAAACCGGGCTTTAAATTTAAACAAGATCGCGAGCAATATGAACTATTTTGTCAAGCATTCCCTTATCAGGAGACGGAGGATCAACAAAATGCTATAGGTGCTGTAATTGGTGATATGTGTTCTCCCTTTGCAATGGACAGGCTGGTATGTGGCGATGTCGGATTTGGTAAAACCGAAGTGGCTATTCGAGCCGCCTTTTTAGCGGTAATTAATCACAAACAAACCGCGATTTTAGTACCTACAACCTTACTTGCCGAGCAGCATTATGAGAGTTTTTGTGATCGTTTTGCTAATTGGCCAATCCGCATCGAAAGTCTCTCTCGCTTCAAAACTGCCAAACAACAGCAAGCCATTATTCAAGCGTTAAGTGAAGGTAAAGTTGATATTGTGATAGGTACTCACAAACTATTACAAGAAGATGTGAAATGGAAAGATCTTGGACTATTAGTCGTTGATGAAGAACACCGCTTTGGCGTTCGACAAAAAGAACGTATCAAGGCCATGCGTGCTAATATTGACATTTTAACTTTAACCGCAACCCCTATCCCACGAACACTTAATATGGCAATGAGTGGTATGCGCGATCTTTCTATCATTGCTACACCACCAGCTCGTCGATTAGCGGTCAAAACCTTTGTCAGAGAGTATGATGATTTAGTAATTCGTGAAGCCATTTTGCGTGAAATTTTACGTGGTGGGCAGATCTATTATCTCCATAATGATGTATCAGACATTGAAAAAGTCAGTGAACGCCTTGCCGAACTTGTTCCCGAAGCGCGTATTGCTATAGGTCATGGTCAGATGCATGAACGTGATCTGGAACGGGTAATGAATGACTTTCATCACCAACGTTTTAATTTACTCGTGTGTACAACAATCGTTGAAACAGGTATCGATATTCCAAATGCGAATACGATTATTATTGAACGTGCAGATAAGTTTGGTTTAGCACAACTACATCAACTTCGTGGTCGGGTTGGACGATCTTATCATCAGGCTTATGCATATTTATTAACACCACATCCAAAATTACTCAGTAAAGATGCCAAAAAGCGCTTAGATGCTATTGCTTCATTAGAAGATTTAGGTGCAGGTTTTGCCTTAGCAACCCACGATCTTGAAATTCGTGGTGCGGGAGAATTATTGGGAAGTGATCAAAGTGGTCAAATTGAAACAATCGGTTTCAATCTTTATATTGAACTTCTTGAAGACGCGGTGAAATCACTTAAAGAAGGGAAAGAGCCAACACTTGAATCGCTACTCAATAATCAACAAACAGAAGTTGAACTACGCTTACCTACTCTCATTCCGGATGATTTTATTCCTGATGTCAATACGCGACTTTCACTTTATAAACGTATTGCAAGTATTGAAAATCTTGATGAGTTAACTGATATTCAAGTCGAAATGCGCGATCGCTTTGGTCAATTACCTGATGCAGTAATCTTCTTACTAGAAACAACCAAAATTCGTTATCATGCTCACCTGTTAGGCATTACCAAAATTGAATTTGGTCAAAAAGGTGGATTTATCGAATTTGGTAATAACAATAAAATATCCGTTGATTATTTAATAAAAATCATACAAAAGCAGCCTAAAAATTATCGATTAGAGGGAGTAAATAGATTAAAATTACTCAAATCAGAATTACAACAAGTGGATCGTATTGAATATATCAAAGATTTATTGACCAATTTTTCTGAACATTTAGAACATTAATATAAAAACACGATAAATTTAAGAGAGTATTATGAAAAAAAAAGTACTAGCAATAGGAATAATTGCTATTTTAGGAATGGGATATGTTGGTGGAGCATGGTATACAGGCAATGCCATTGAAAAGAACATTGATACAAATCTATCTTTATTAACCGAAAAAATTAATACTGATAATAAAAAATTCGGACTAATCAATGAGCAGTTCAATGTCGCAATCAGCTATAGTGATTATCAAAAAAGTCTTTTTTCAACAAAATTGCATCTCACTATAATGCTTACACCTAAACCAGAAGAAGGTGCTGATAGTTCATCTAGTGAAACAACTAATCCAACCGCAAAAAGTATTAAAGTGTTTGATGAAGATGTGATTATTCATCATGGCCCATTCCCGATTGCCGCATTAACTAAAGGGACATTTGTCCCTCAAGCCGCTTGGATAGAATATCAAATCACTGAAAAAACCTCCCCTGAGCTTTCGAAACTCGTCGGCAATCAACCTATCTTTACTGGACATTTAGGCATTAGTTACCAAAATTATCTGCGCTTAAAAATAACTAACCAAGCGATCTCTCTTGATAAAACTAATTTTGACGATTTACCGATTGACTCGTTAAAAATTTCAAAAGGGGAGCATTATTTAGAAGGTGATAGTAATTCCCAAAATGTACGCATTGAAAGTCATATTGCAGATGTCAGGTTAATAAAAGATGATAATAATTATGTCTTATTCAAGAATTTACAATACGTATTCGATCCTCAACTAGACAAAACCAATGTAAATTATGAATTGAATTTTGATCATCTCGAAAGTAGCGTTGACAACATGCATGAACTCATAAAAGTTAATATTGATAACTTCAAGAGTAAAGGAAGTTACAACTTTAAAACACAAGATGCTGACTTAAAGATGAGTATTGCTAAATTCATGTTTAATCCCGATCAGAACCAAACTAATAACAAAACACAAATTGCACTTGATAAATTTGTGTGGGAACAAAAAAACCATTCAGATGCGAATAACATCAGTGATGGTTCGCTCGTTTTAAGTACCGATTCACTAATCTTTGGCCAACAAAAAATGGGTTCGGGTGAACTTAACCTAGAATACCGAGGCATCGATAAAAACTTACTGACTCGGACTTTCAATGAATTTTACTCCCTCGATTATTATGATGATGAGGATGACGATGATGATGATAATGATATAGTTGACTACCAAAAAATGAACCCTAGAAATATCAAAATCTCATTAAATAAATTCAACTGGCATAATGTTGATGGAGATATTGATATCAATGCCGTTGTTGACTATACCTTAGATGACAACTTTAATATGTCTGCCCTAAGCGATACTAGCCGTTTGAATTTACTTAAGCTTAAAATGGCAGTACCATCTGATGTATTAGCTCGTATCATCACTCAATTTCAACATAGACAAGACAGTGATGTTGATGTAAATCAGATAAACAAAACTAAATCGCAAATTGAGATAGTTTCACAACTTTTCCAGTTTAAAACATCATTATTATCATTTAAACAGGGTGATAAGAACGGTTTCTTCACCGACATTGACTACGACAATAGTCGTCAAAATGTTAAAGTGAATGGTAACACATTAACAAAAGAAGAATTTTTAGATAATTTTTAATTCATTATTCTGTAGTAAACAGATAACGCTATTCCACCTATATTTTGGTGGAATAGCATTTCATCTATTTATCTACATGTATTTATCCACATGATAAAGATCTCCCTGAACACATCTATGTAAATTAAGTTTCATAAAATCAAGATGATTACAACACTGTTATTAGCACCTGCTTGGTTTATATCATCTAAGCTCCTATAGCGTTAATTTAGGGTAAGATAATTAACAATCCTGTGGTTGGTTTAAATCAATCAACCGTCGTTTCAGGTAAATTGTGTCTTTACTTTAGATCTCCAAGTTTTTATAAAATAATAATAATTGTTTACAAAACAGATCATTGCTAAAAAAAAGTAAATAACTTAAACTTAATTAACATGATTTAATGCTAATCAATAATAGTTAAGATATTCACTACTTGGTTAGCTAGTGTATTAAAAATAATAATAAAATAGATTCAATAGGAAAGAAGACATTATGAAAAAAACTGCACTTGCAATTGGTATAATTGCTGTATTAGGTATTGGATATGTTGGAGCTACATGGTACACAGGCAATGTTATTGAAAATAAAATAAATGATAAAATTAAAGAGATAACCCAAGTCGCCAATATCAAACAAGATAAATATAATGTAGCCATCACTTACAACGACTATCACAAAAGCGTCTTTTCAACTAAACTTCATCTTACGATTACGATCTCTCCCAAAGATACCAGTAACTCAGATGTAAAGCCTATAAAAGTATTTGATGACAATTTGACGGTTCATCATGGTCCATTCCCATTGCCAGCTCTTTCAAACGGTGTGTTTTCGCCACAAATGGCTTGGCTGGAATATCAAATGAATGAGCAAACATCACCTGAACTATGGAAACTTGCCGGTAATCAACCATTTTTAACTGGATATCTGGGAATTAGTTACCAAAACTATTTTCTTACAAAAATAAAAAGTAAAGGATTTACATTAGATGAATCGGCCATAGAAAAGTATACAAAACTCTACCAAAATATTTATACAACTTATTTTAACTCCGATTTTGATTTTGCAGACCAATTAGATCCTATACTTAAAGATATAAAAGGCAAATTTAGTATTTCTGATACTGAAGTCTATTTTGGTACTGATCGGGATTTTTCAACTTTTTCCCTTAAAAGTCATTTACCTAAAATATCTTATCAACAAGACGATCAAAATTATGCTTTTTTGAAAGAATTAGATATGGCGATTGATTTTGATAGCGAAAAAACAGATTTTGACTTTAAAATTAATTTGGATAATTTTGTTAATACTAATGTGAATACTAATGTTCCCTCACAGTATTTAATTAAGTTAGAAATAGACAAACTCTATTCTCAAGGAAGTTTCAATTTTGATAAATCAAATATGAATTTAGATTTTGGTTTCGATAAGTTTGAACTAGTACCTAATCCAGATAAACCCAACGAAACAAAACCAGCAATTAAGTTAAACAAATTAGATTGGAAACAAAAAAATCTGCTTAATTCAAAAGGAAAAAATGATGGTTCTTTAATAGCTAAGGTAGATTTGCTTAAATACGGTAACCAAAATCTTGGTTCCGGCGTAATCGATCTGGCTTATGAAAATATTCCTAAAGAGCAAATTACTTATGATCCAGCAAAATTATTGCAAAAATTATATGATCTTAATCAAAATAAACCAGAACGTATCATTTTTACCCTTAATAAATTGAATTGGCATAATGCTCAAGGTGATATTAATATCAATGGTTTATTAGATTTCATACCAAATGAAAAAGATAGTTCAATGCGAAGTTCAATTGATAATATCTATGCACTTAAAATAAAAGTTGCCGCTCCTTTTAATGTATTAGCACAAACTATGGCACAAACGCAAAGTCTACAAAAATTATTAGACAATGATGTTGCTCCTCAGGAATTACGGCAAATGAAAGAAACAATAAAATCATGGGCAATGATGTTCTTCGGAGGTTCACCGCTTATTAATTTTAGTGAAGGTAATGTTGAAGGTATTTTTTCAGAGGTTGATTTTAGCAAAGATAGTGATGAGGTAAAAGTTAACGGTAAAAGTTTAAAAAAAGAGGATCTTTTTGGTGAAAAAGCTACAAGAGGTGGTAGCAATGATATAAAAGTTAACATGGAATAAAAAAAGAGTTGTCGCACCTTTTAATGTAATAGTGCAAAGTATGACACAATGAAAAAATCTACAAGACAACGATGTTAGACCTAGGCAATTATAGCAACTGAAAGCAACAATAAAATCAGAGTCTATAGTGATATTGCGCGGTTCACCGCTTAGCCATTTTAGTGGTGGTGATGTTGAAGGTATTTTTTAGAAGTTGTTTTTAGCAAAGATTTCGATGATGTAAAAGTAAACAATAGTAGTATAAATAGGATCTTTTAGATAAAAAAATCAAGAGAAATTGGCAAAAACTATTGATCCTCTTTCCTCAGCGTTAATGAAGAAAGAGGATCAATTGTAAAGTTCATTGCATAACATTCATGCTCAAACAGTGGTCACTACTGTTAAAATCCAATATTATATAACTTATTATATTTTAACAACTTTTCTAAAATATTAATCTACCCTAACTCGTTTAATGTCAGACCAGCATAGTCGGTACTATTTCTAAAAGTGTTTAATACAATAAAGAAGTAGTACCTGCTGTTTGGTTAATACCATTTAGATTAATACTCAGCAGTGAGGTAATGATTGATGAGAAGATCGTTTCATGGTTCGTTGGGTAAAGTGTTTGAAATAGTGATATAACTTAAATATTTGATAAAATAAATGCATTACTATAATATCAATCACACTAAATGTTATTTATCTATTGCCATATAATTTTTAGTTCAATATATCGAAAATGGCTAACACAACAATATTAAAAGATTAATAAAAAAGAGGAAATAATGAAAAAGGCTTCACTGATAATTGGCTTCATTGCTTTATTAGTCTTTGGTTATGTTGGTTTAGCATGGTTCACTGGTAATCAGATTGAAAAGAATATTGATGCTCAAATCATTCAATTAACGCAACAACTCGAAATCAAACAAGATAAATATAATATTACTGACACTAAATATGATATTGGCATCTTTTATAGCAATTATCGAAAAAACCTCTTTTCGACTCAATTACATCTTACTGTAACGCTTAAACCTATAACCCGTTATGATTCAGATCTAGAGCCTCTAAAAATATTTGACGATAATGTCACTATTCATCATGGTCCGTTTCCAATTGCGGCGCTATCAAAAGGCGTTTTCACTCCACAAATGGTCTGGATAGACTATCAAACGACAAAGCAAGCTTCGCCTGAGCTTTGGAAACTTGCCGGCAATCAACCGTTTATCACGGGTTATGCGGGTATCAGTTATTTTAACGATATTCAGGTTAAACTTAGCAATAAAGCTATTTTATATAAACCGACTGAATCATCTGACATAGAAGAGCAGTTTGAAATTTCAAAAGGTGATTGGTCTTTCACATCTATGAAAGAGTCTTCTAACATATTAGCTAATATACAATTAGACCATTTTACCTATACCAACCAAGACTATCCTTATTCAATCCAACTCAACAAATTTAATTTAACATCCAAGCCGAATAAAGAAAACAGAGCGGTGAGTTATGAACTTAATACCGAGAATATCTCTTATTCTTCTAATGATCGATATTACAAAGAAGAGAACTACTTTCTCACTAATTTGAAAACAACAGTCAATATTAATGATGATAATGATTTTTCTAATTTAGCATTTGCGATTGATATAGATAAATTTGTTTATGTTCTAAATGAATCCGAATCCATTTCCATTACCATAAATCAATTAGCTTTCAATTTAAAAAATAGATCAAATACTGATAATTTCAATGACGGTTCATTAACTTCAAGTATTGGTTCACTTATTGCGGGTAAACATAATTTAGGAACTGGCGTTATTAACTTTGATTATCAAAATATCAATCCTAATCAATCACCACCTTGTTTATTTTATTTAAAGCATTGCATTGAAAATAATAAGGAAGGTAAAAATTTTACCTTATCCTTAAATAAGTTTAATTGGCATACTGAGGTGGGGGATATCAATATTCGTTTTATTTTTGATTATTTACCCGCGATAGAAAAGGACCAAATATTATCCGACATAGAGAGAATTAATGAGTTTAAAGTGAATGTTGATGTGCCACTTGATGTGTTAAATTCGATATTCACCAAAGTAAGAAATTGGCAGACCTCACCGATTCCTCAAGAAAAAGATGAGAGTAGAAATGTAGAAGATTTCTTAAAATGGCTTTTTAGCAAAAATATAATTTTTACTCTTAACAAAGGAGACACCAAAGGATTATTTTCTGATATTGATTGTTCAAGAGATAGTCAAATAATGAAAGCTAATGGTAAAACGTATATTAAAGAAGATTTTTTTGATCGTCTGTAATACTTAAACAACGGTAAATTTTAGCATCAATTAACATTGCTCCAACATAATTGTGAAGGAGTATTTTTTAAATAATTAATCATATAAACCAAAAATTATGAATACAAATTCACCCTCTGCAACTGAAAATCAATTTAAACGTACCATGAAAACACGACATCTCATCATGCTATCGCTTGGTGGTGTTATTGGTACTGGTTTATTTTTTAATACCGGCTACATCATTGCGACTGCTGGCGCCATTGGTGCAATCATCGCTTATTTAATCGGTGCTTTGGTAGTTTATTTAGTCATGCTATGCCTTGGTGAGCTTGCTGTCGCCATGCCAGAAACTGGTGCATTTCATACTTATGCTTCCCGCTTTATCAGTCCTGGCGCTGGCTATACGGTTGCTTGGCTGTATTGGTTGACATGGACTGTCGCTCTGGGTTCAAGTTTAACCGCTGCCGGTTTATGCATGCAATACTGGTTCCCGACAGTACCGGTTTGGGTTTGGTGTTTACTATTTTGCTTTGTCATTTTTGCGTTAAACATCATTACTGCACAATTTTTTGCTGAAAGTGAATTTTGGTTTTCGATTATTAAGGTCATCACTATTATCATTTTTATTCTTGCCGGTAGCGCGGCTATATTTGGTTTTATTCCGATGAAAAATGGTATGCCCGCGCCATTTTTACATAATATAACTGATTCAGGATGGTTCCCAAATGGGATCATCCCAATCATTATGACAATGGTATCTGTCAATTTTGCATTTTCTGGTACAGAGCTTATCGGAATTGCTGCGGGTGAAACACATAATCCAGAAAAAACGATACCTTTAGCGATTAAAACGACTATTTTACGGCTTATCATCTTTTTTATTGGTACTATTTTAGTCCTTGCTGCCCTATTACCTATGGATCAAGCCGGCGTGATCAAAAGTCCTTTTGTGATGGTATTTGAAAATATCGGCGTCCCTTATGCCGCTGATTTTATTAATTTTGTTATTTTAACTGCTATATTATCGGCAGCTAATTCCGGCCTTTATGCATCTGGGCGTATGCTATGGTCTTTATCGCATCAAGGCACTTTACCCAAGTGTTTTGGCAAATTAACCCCAAAAGGTATTCCTGCTATCGCCATTACTGTTAGTATGCTTGGTGGTTTATTAGCTTTGTTTACCAGCGTTATCGCTCCCGATACTGTTTTTGTTGCGTTAACCGCGATTTCCGGATTTGCAGTTGTGGCAGTGTGGCTCAGTATCTGCCTTTCACATTATTTCTTTAGAAAACAGTTATCATTAACTGAATTGAACGCTTTAAGATATAAAGCCCCTTTTTACCCATTAGTACCTATTTTAGGTTTTGTTTTATGTTTGATTGCTTGTGTGGGTCTTGCTTTCGATCCCGAACAACGTATTGCACTATACTGTGGAATACCCTTTGTTATAGTTTGTTTTATTGCTCATCACTTCACACAAGCTTTCAAAAAGCGAGGCATCAAAAATGAAAATCAATAATCCTATTGCTTCTTTACTTAAGCAGAAAAATTACATTATTGTGGATGGTGCGCTTGCTAGCGAATTGCAACGACGAGGTTGTGATCTTAATGATAGTTTGTGGTCAGCAAAAGTTCTAATTGAGCAACCAACGTTAATTAGTCAGGTTCATTATGACTATTTCAAAGCGGGCGCAGACTGTGCCATTACTGCCAGCTATCAAGCCACCCCTCTTGGTTTTTCTCAAAAAGGGATCGGTTTAGCTCAATCCATTGAGCTTATCCAAAAAAGTGTAACGTTAGCTCAACAAGCAAAACAGCGTTATTTAAATGAGATAAAGCAAGAAAAGCCGCTGCTTATTGCAGGCTCTGTTGGTCCTTATGGCGCTTATTTAGCCAATGGCTCAGAATACACTGGTAACTATAAGCTTAGTGAATCGCAGTTCATTCGTTTTCATCGTGAACGTATTCAAGCGCTGATTGATGCTAAAGTGGATTTATTGGCTTGTGAAACCTTACCCTCTTTTGCAGAAATCAAAGCATTAACTAAACTTATCGCACAGTATTCAACAATCACTTGTTGGTTTTCATTAACCTTACAAGATGCTAATCATCTTAGCGATGGCACGCCTTTAACTTCAGTGATTGAGTATTTAAATAAGGTTGATCAAGTTGTTAGTATTGGCGTCAATTGTATAGCTTTAGAAAAAGTCACAGCCGCGCTCGCTACATTTCACAAATTAACCACCAAGCCCCTGATTGTTTACCCTAATTCAGGTGAACAATATGATCCTATAACTAAGCAATGGCATAAAAATCATCAGCATAACTGTACCTTTACCAATCAATTAGCTTCATGGACCAGACTTGGTGCAAAATTAATTGGTGGTTGCTGCCAAACCACACCCGAAGATATAGTGGAAATAACGCACCTTTTAGAAAGTAAACAATAGGATCATAGTTGTTAAAAAGTTTCAGGTTAGCTATAAGTATCATATAAAAGCTGAATTCAACCGTTAAGAGCGTTATAACAGGCATAGATTGTAAAAAATATTCAGGAGTCTATACCGTTTCATTTTTGTTGATGCGGCTAAATTCAACAGTTAAATGCCGATAGGTGATTAATAGCTTTCAGATTAAATGTCGAACGCGGTTAACTAAGTAGACATCATTGGCCATTGGTAAAGATATTTCAGGTTAGCTATAAGTATCATATAAAAGCTGAATTCAATAATTAAGAGCGTTATAATAGGCATAGATTGTAAAAAATATTCAGGAGTCTATACCGTTTCATTTTTGTTGACGCGTTAAATTCAACAGCTAAATGCCGATAGATGATGAATAGCTTTCAGATTTAATGTCGAACGCGGTTAACTAAGTAGACATCATTGGCCATTGGTAAAGATATTTCAGGTTAGCTATACATTTGAGTATCATATAAAAGCTGAATTCAATAGTTAAGAGCGTAATAACAGACATAGATTGTAAAAAATATTCAGGAGTCTATACCGTTTCATTTTTTATTGATGCGCTAAATTCAACAGCTAAGTGCCGATAGATGATGAATAGCTTTCAGATTTAATCTCGAATGCGGTTAACTAAGTAGACATCATTGGCCATTGGTAAAGATATTTCAGGTTAGCTATATGTTTCAGTATCATATAAAAGCTGAATTTAATAGTTAAGAGCGTAATAACAGGCATAGATTGTAAAAAATATTCAGGTGTCTATACCGTTTCATTTTTGTTGATGCCCTGAATTCAACAGCTAAGTGCCGATGAATGATGAATAGCTGTCAGATTTAATGTCGAATGCGATTCACTAAATAGACATCATTGGCCATTGGTAAAGATATTTCAGGTTAGCTATATGTTAGAGTATAAAGACCAAACATTATCATTTCGATAATGTTGGTAATGGATAATGACTTGTAATTACCCCATTCTATGCATTTAGATCTAAATTCATTTTTCCTCAGCTCATATCTGCATTTACTAAAATGATCTACATCTGATTTATAATTGGATGTGAATTCACCGTCGCAATAAAATATGATCTGTTCTGGGGCAGATTTATATAGCTAAATTAGTTTTTTTGCGGTATTAAATTTTGTACTGAGTGAGCAAGAAACAGAATAAATAAGAGGATAATAAGTAGTCTTTTCATAAGTCCATTTATGAAAAAAAAGCCTGATTTTTTAACTCAGGCTAAAGAAAATTCCTATTTGATTAACTTATAACGCATGTTATTGTTTTTGACAACTGCTATTATCCACATGAATGACAAAAGGCTTGTCATCTCCAATAGAATATACATAAGATAACCCATTTGGAAATCCCTTTTTACTCAACTTGAGCATTATGTTTACATTTTCACTTGTATCGCAGTATTTAGTTATTGCATTTCGTCTGAGGGTAGCTCGTGATGTTTCATCATTAAAGTCATCTTTTGAAACATTTTTAAGGCTTAATTGTAAGAATAATTCATTGTTATCTTTATAAACATCTTGTAAAACAGTGTATTCGTTTAAATTCTGAGGGACTATTTTTTTCCAGGTTTCTATTACTCTATCCTGTATTGAATTCAATTCTTGGTCTGATAAATTCTGTTCGTCAGCAGCAATAACAAAAAATGGAGTAATTAAGAGAATTAACAATATTTTTTTCATATTCATTACCTCTAGAACAATTATGCCTAATGATAACAAAAATAGTGTAGAAAAGTATCTAAAAATATTTAACTTTTGATGCTATTAAATTTTACAGAGAAAACAAAAGTCCTATTAATTGAGGCTTTCTTTAAAATTAGAGTTATCTATGGCATATTTTTGGCAAAGCGCTTTAACCGCAATGCCAGCTTTGGCTTCTTTTAAAATAGATACAAATTGATGTTCTGACATTTTTTCATATATAAATCCTCTTTTGCTTTTATCCTAGAGAATGTGCTACGTGTTTATGTACTATTTTAGAGCATATTTACAAGTATAAAAACCAAAGCTGAATCTAACAATTAAGCGAGTTATAACAGGCATAGATTGTAAAAAATATTCAGGAGTCTATACCGTTTCATTTTTGTTGACGCGTTAAATTCAACAGCTAAGTGCCGATAGATGATGAATAGCTGTCAGATTTAATCTCGAATGCGATTAACTAAGTAGATATCATTGGCCATTGGTAAAGGTGTTTCAGGTCAGCTATATGTTTCAGTATAAAAACATCAGTATAAAACCAAAGCTGACTTCAACAGTTAAGATAATTATAACAGGCATAGATTGTAAAAAATATTCAGGAGTCTATACCGTTTCATTTTTGTTGATGCGTTAAATTCAACAGCTAAGTGCCGATAGTTGATTAATAGCTGTCAGATTTAATCTCGAACGCGATTAACTAAGTAGACATCATTGGCAATTGGTAAAGGTGTTTCAGGTCAGCGATACGTTTTAGTATGAAAACCAAGCAAACATCATCACTTCGATAATGTTTGCAATGAGTAATAAAATAGAGGCAAGTTTTTACTACTTTTTTTGAGCATTGCCAGATAGCATTTGCCTAAATTGATTCAATTAAGAACAAATTGACTTAATTTAACTTTTTGCTGGCAAGCACTCGTTCAACGGTATCAACAATTGCCCGGGTTTGTGAATCAATTTCAATATTTACCTTGTCACCCACCTTTTTAGTGTTCAAGGTAGTAATCGCCAGTGTTTCTGGGATAAGATGAATTTCAAAACGATTCTGTTTAATATCGCCTATTGTTAAACTTGCACCATCTATACCAATGAAGCCTTTATATAATACATATTTCATAAATTGCTCAGGTAGTTCTAATGTCATTTCACAGTTAGTCGCTGTTTTTTGGATATCAACAATTGTTGCTGTGCAAGAAACATGTCCTGACATAACATGTCCGCCAATTTCATCACCATATTTGGCACTTCGCTCGATATTAACGTAGTCATTGATTTTTTTATCACCTAAGGTGGTTAAGGCAAGTGTTTCTTCCATAAGGTCAAAGGTAACCCAATCATCTTCAAATCCGGTCACTGTTAAACAGCAACCATCATTGGCAATTGATGCACCAATTTCAAGATTACTGGTTAATTTATGTGGAAATTTAACTTTATAAGTGCGTAATTTATCTTGATCTAAAATATCGATAATTTGACCTACCCCTTGAACAATGCCCGTATACATATAATCTCCCCCTATAATATCCATAACTGGATCTACTTTAATACAAAAACACAATTCGCAACAAAATACTATTTATTGGATTAATTCTCAATGATTAATTTTAAGTGCTATAACCCCAGATTGGTTTAATCGACTTAGTGGTAAATTTGCTATAAATCCACTTTATAGCTAAAAAGATACCTATTTTTATTTTCAACTGTTATGATCGCTTTTGTCTTAATATGATTTGAACAATCAATGGTAAATCATATTCACCCTAAGCGTTGATAATCTAAAAATTATGTTTATGAGAATATGACTCAATTTATTAAGGATCGTTTTTTATGCTAAAACTCATTATTGCAATTTCGATAGGCTCGGTGGCTGGTGGATTATTTCGTTGGTTTTTATCATTAAAATTAAACGTAATCAATTGTGTTATTCCATTAGGAACGCTACTGTCAAATTTAATTGCTGGTTATATTATTGGCTTTGCTATTGCCTTTTTTAATCATTCAAATCTTTCACCGGAGTGGCGTCTGCTGGTTATTACCGGTTTTTGTGGAGGATTATCAACTTTTTCAACCTTCTCCGCTGAAATCGTCAATTTTCTACAAGAAGGACGTATTGCTTGGGGACTGACAACGATAGTTATTCATGTCATTGGATCAGTATTAATGACTCTATTAGGCTTTTGGTCATATCAACTGTTACGTACTTAAAACAATTTTAAACAGATCCAGTAACAAAAAAATAAATAGTATTTACAACCGCGAATTACTGTATTAATATACACTGTATATAAATACAGTGTCGAGGTTATTATGCTTATTGAAGATTTCCCACAACAATTTATGACTGTAAACTTTGAGTCACCATTTCAACAAGTTTTACAGCAACAAAAACCTTTATTATGTTCGTTTAATAAAGCTAAAAAATGGCAGTTATGGTTATCCGATCGTCCAATGTTAAAACGATCATGGATAAATATTGCCGGTCTTGATAAGCAAAAGGTAGTACATTTGGCAAACCTGAATAACGATAACTTAATTTCTACCATTGAAAAAGCATTGCGTAGCAAAACTTGCAGTTATATCGTTGCTTGTATTAATCATCTTAGTGAACAAGATAAAAAACGAATACAACAAGCCGTTTTAACCAGTGATACCTGTTTGTTTTTAGTGCAAGATGATCAACAAATACAGTATCATTAATCGGTTAACTATTTAAGTAAACAGAAGTAGGATATTTAATTATTATCCTACTTTGTTAGATAAAGTTGTAGTATTGATTGACGTTAACTCATCAGGTTTTTGCCATTTTAAGATAGAAATTTATTTATCTTGTTTGAGTGACTGCATATCGATGACAAAACGATATTTAACGTCACTTTTCTTCATGCGGTCAAAGGCTTGATTAATATATTGGATATCAATAACTTCAACATCAGAACTAATATTATGCTCTGCACAGAAATTTAACATTTCTTGAGTTTCTGGAATACCGCCAATCATAGAGCCAGCAACAGTTTTTCGTCCAGAGATTAAATTAAAGCTATGTATAAAGGGATCTAGAGGTCCCAGATAACCTACTAATACAATGGTGCCATTTAACGATAAAGTTGAAATATAAGGATTGATATCATGTACATTAGGAATAGTATCAATAATGACATCAAATTTACCTTTCACTGACTTCATTTGTGCTTCGTCAGTAGATAACACAATATGATCAGCACCTAAACGAATGGCATCTTCTGATTTATTTTTTGAACGGGTAAACAGAGTTACTTGCGCACCTAATCCTTTAGCAAGTTTTATCGCCATGTGACCCAGCCCACCTAAACCAACAACGGCTACACGAGTATTTTTACCAACTTTCCAATGTCTAAGAGGTGACCATGTAGTAATACCGGCACATAACAAAGGTGCAGCACCTTCTAATGCAATACCTTTAGGGATGTTGAGTACAAAGCGTTCAGAAACAATAATTCTTTCTGAATAACCGCCATATGTTGGCATTTTATCTCGAGGATCTATGCTATTATAAGTTTCTATAAACCCTGCTTCACAATATTGCTCAAGTCCATGTTCGCAAGGTGAACAATGACGACAGGAATCAACAATGCAGCCTACACCTGCTATATCACCAACTTTAAATTTAGTGACATCAGAACCAATTTGAACAACTTTGCCTATAATTTCATGGCCAGGTACTAAAGGATATCGAGACATCCCCCAGTCATTTTCAACTTGATGAATATCGGAATGGCAAACACCACAATAAAGAATCTCAATTTCAACATCATCAGGACGAATATCCCTTCTTTCAAAATGTAAAGGAGCCAGATTAGATTTAACCTTAGTTACACCATAGCCTAGTACTTTTAACGTCATACAATATCTCCTATCATAAGTTAAATTGACATATTCCTATAAGATCACGGCGAGCATTTTATAAAGAGTTAGCGTAAAAGCAGGATGATAAAATGCGGATCATGAGCAAATGAAATGACAAACAATAACTGTTATCAATGACATTGTACTCGCTATTTGCTGATTAAACTCTATCTAAATTGTTTAATTATCAAATTAGCGCTAGCCTCTGTCAGTAATTACCTTGTTATCGCTGAAAATTGATATAAACAAGCAACATAATAATTTTTATCAATTAGTTATTAGCTATCTTATATTGGCTTTTTGTTTTTGTTTTTGTTTTTTTGAATAGAATAGATAAGATAAACAACATTAACAGATCTACACATAATATGGTTGCAATGAAATAAATGATTGAATAACACTCTTCTCTTTCATAATCGAATATAAATGCGTCAGGAGCATCACTAAGTAGATCAGCAAGATTACTTATCAAAATATATAATGCCAATAAACCGATACTCACTAGTACAACTATCGCTAGAATAAACAGTAGCATCAAAATCGTTTTTTATGCATGTGAAATTTCTTGTAAACGATGTTCATCTCTTAAGATTATAATTATTTTTTTACACATTTGTTTAATTGTTTTATTTCATTCAGTTTTTTTCAATATTGATTATCATCATGTCTAATGCCTTGTACATTTCAATCACATTAAAGATCTTTTAATTAAATCAAAATCAGTTAGTAACGATATTATTGGATATAAAAATAATACGTGATATTATAATAAGTACACTTATTATATTAAGGAAAAAACAATGTTACCAATATCTATCACTTTTACTCTTCCTACCATAGCGAGTCCTGACAAAATTTGGCAATATTATACTCATCTTTCATTAAGAAAATTATGGGAAACAGATCTTGAAGCGTTTACCCTACAAGGAGAAATTGCAACAGGCGTGAAAGGCTTATTTAAACTGCAAAATATGCCTGAAATGGAAGTAACCTTATCAAAAGTTATTATTAATGAGCAATTCACTGAGCAATTTGTAATGGCTGATATAGGAAAACTATATTTTTCTCATCAAATAATAAAGATCTCGCCAACTCAATATGCACTTAAATCAGAAATAACTTTGCAGCCAGATGAACAAATGGATGATAAATCCTGTTATGATTTTCTAAAAAATATTTCTGATGATATTATTGATAAAGCATATCGTTTGAAAAGTCTCATTGAAAGGTAAATTATGGCAAAAGACAATAAGTTCTTATCTCAATTCCAAAAGGATTCGGATTCAATCGGTTTTTTATTTATGAGAACTTATTCGTCTTGGCATAATGCAATTAAAAAATGTTTAAAAACACAGTCGATTACTCATCCACAATTTGTGGTACTCGCCACTCTGGCCTATTTATCACAACAACCGGAAGAGATAACGCAGGTTATTTTAGCTAATCAAACTAATATTGATGTCATGACCATTTCACAAATATTAGAAAATCTGGAAAAAAAGGCTTTCATTATGCGTACCACTTCAAATAAAGACAGTCGGGCAAAATCAATAACATTAACCCAAAATGGGTTTGATATGGCAAATAAAACGGTACCATTAGTAGAACAGATAGATAAGGATTTTTTTTCCAAACTTGGAAAAGGCACCCAGCAATTTAATGATATGTTACTGACCTTATTAAAAGATCAGTAAAAAATAGAGTTATTCATTGATGAATAATCGTCTAAAGGTATGAACCGGTCAGCATTATCATCCTGTCTTCATTGCCACACCAACCATATCCTTGAACCATTATGATAGATTATCTTTCGATCTATTTAGATATTAATTGGTTTGGATGATTTCAGTAGTACCTGTAGGTTCAGTCGTTAACCTCATTATCATGGTTTGATTGGGTATTAGTGTGAAATTTCGATCGCGTCGAGGTGGTATATTGTAACTGCATAAGCCTGTAGTTGCTAAAATTGAAGCGCCCATTTTTACCTCTCCACTTGGAACATAAAATGATGCGCGTTCTTTAATATCAAATTTGGCAACTTCATTGCCATTAATATATAAGTTTACATAACAACTACTGCCCAAAGCACCTTTATCACGAATGAAAATTAAATTGGTAGAATTTTTAACATTTTGCTGATACATAAAAATCCTCTCAGCAGGAACATCTTTAATCTCATTTGAAGCTGGTTGAGAGGTCGTACATCCAATTAAGGTGATACTAACTAAACTCATTATTAAAAACTTAATCATACCATTTCCTTATCGAGTAATTTTAGGTAATAGTATGAGATTTAAACAACTTAAGCAATAACAAAACATCACAAAAGCAGGTTGGCAAACTTAACTTCATGGTCAATGCTAACGAGTTAAGATCTTTCCAAAATTATCACACTTACCATACATATCTTTACTGTCGTTGTTTTTATTTAACTTTAGATGAGCATATTAAAGTGACGCTGTTTAGTAAAACAGCATAAATCGTTTTTTATAGCGTAACACGATTTGCCATATTTATATATTTACATATTTTGGATTTAAATACAGATAGTTAAGTAATTAAACTATCTGTAATTGGTTATTGCCTGACTTAGTAAAAAAGTCGCAATAATCGATAAGTAAAATGGAGCAGGTCAAGTTACTCCATTATTTGCCAAATAATCGATTTAATATGCCTTTTTTCTTCTTGTAAAACGGTTTTTCATCTTTAATAGCTTGTTGCCCAAAGGAGGTATCTGCTGTAATAAAATCGACAAATTTATCTTGGACAAGATACGGTTTAATAACTTCTCCCAACTCATTAAATATCAATTTGGGATTGATGCCTTGATTTATATCTAGCACAATTAAAAAACTCTGTTGCTGATTTTGTATCATTAATCTTAAATAGGCACTGTTAACTTCAGATTTAGTTTGTAAATGTTGGCAAATTGCATTAACTAATTGTTGTGGGTATTCTGTTGGTGAACCAATAAGCACCTCTGTATCTTCAGTAATGGAAATTTCACTTTCTTTAATGGCTGACGGTGGAATATTACCAGATACGATAGCTTCTAATATGGTTCGATCAATTTGTATAATATTACCAAAAGGGTTAATAACAACACCATGACACTCTTTAGAATCCTTTAATAGGGATTGATAATCGACGATATTGACAACTAAAGTTTGTTGATCTTCGATGTTTTGCCATTTTCTCAATTCATCCCAATCAGTGAATGCAGGAAAAAACTGTTCATTTTTATTATTGTTAATCATAACAAATGAAAGCTGAGTTTCTTGAGTCAACGTCATCGTATTATCTTCATTTTTCTCTACATTATCAGGTATTACAATCATAATAGGAGCCAATAACTTAGCATCCTTTATTTTGTTAAAAAGCAGTTTTTGTTTTTCTATTGAAGGCGCTGCATTAAATGCTTGTAAGGCTTCGATTAACTCAGGGTTGGTAACTGGCTCGTTAATATTAAAACTCATTACTATTTCCTTATAATTTAACTTATACTGTTATATTGGTGATGCAATAATCGAACATTTTTTTCATTATCTAATATAAGGTGACTTATTTAACCTTCTGTCAGATTCTGGGTATTGTGGATGATCAATGACGGGTTATTTTGTTGGTGAATTTTATAGTATATCAATTTCGCATACTTTTCTAGTTATGAATCGTCACTGATTTTTCTATATCTGATGCCATGACTGTTTGTTAATAAACCTTGTTACGCGTTAAAATGAGACTTTCCCTATTAATAAGTCAGTATGCATTATATCAATTCATACTAAAGAGGATATTATCCACCTTATAAAATAGCAAAGACGGGAGTATATTTGTCACTAATTTAAATTATCCGATTCATTAAAAGCAAAAATACCCTGTTGAAGTGTTTGGACGTAAATTAATTCCTCTTCTTCATCAGGGCTAGTTTGATGTTTTATTGTTATATTTATTTATACTTGTCCGTAATAGGCATCTTTACCATGTTTGCGAAAATAGTGTTTATCTAATAATTCAGATTGAATTTTAATGCCTACATTAAGATTACGGGTGGCTAATGCCATTGCTGCAACCTCTTCTAAGACAACGGCATTATGTACTGCATTATCAGCATTTTTTCCCCAAGCAAAAGGTCCATGTCCTGATACCAGTACACTTGGAATTGCCATAGCATCAATTGAACGTTTGTTAAACTCTTCAATAATCACCTTTCCGGTATTTCGTTCATAATGTGTTGCTATTTCTTCAGGAGTTAACGTTCGCGTGCAAGGGATATCACCATAAAAATAATCAGCATGTGTGGTACCTAAAGCGGGAATATCCAATCCTGCTTGAGACCAAATGGTAGCGTTACGCGAATGAGTGTGAATAACTCCACCAATTTGATCAAATGCTTTATAAAGTTCCAGATGTGTTTCGGTATCACTTGAAGGATTAAGTCGACCTTCTACTTTTTTTCCATCAAGATCAACAATCACAATATCATCAACCGTGAGCTTATCATAAGCTACGCCAGAAGGTTTAATTGCAATAACCCCTTTTTTTCTATCTATTTCAGATACATTCCCCCACGTAAACGTCACCAGTTGGTAATATGGCAGTAATAAGTTTGCGGTTAATACGCGTTCTTTTAATGATGTATACATGCAAAGCATCCTATTTAGTAATCCAAATCAATCAGATGATAAGAAAGGACGTGTTAATATCAATTGCCCTTTCTTTATCATCTTTCCTTTACTGATCGCTACCGATATGTCGTAGTTTTTTACCTAACATCAGATTTTTTTCGATATGTTCTAGTGAAATATTTTTTGTTTCAGGAACAAATAGAATCACAATGAAAATGAATAAAATATTCAAGCCGGTATATAACCAAAATGTTTGAGCAACACCGATGTGATTTAATAATGTGAGGAAAGTTGCTCCAATAATCATATTCGATATCCAGTTGGTTGCGGTTGAACAAGTCACACCAAAATCACGGCTTTTAAGTGGTTGAATTTCAGAACACAAGATCCATACAACTGGAGCTGCACTCATTGCATAACCACCAATACACATAATTGCCATACCTACTGCTGCATAAGATGTTACTGATGAGGTATTACCATTTTCAATAAGAAGTAAACAAATACCCAAAATCATTGTACCTAATGCCATAATGCCGAATCCTACTTTTAGGATTGGTTTTCTTCCCAATTTGTCAACAGTGAAGATCGCAATAAATGTAGCTAAAACAAAGGTAAGTCCAACAATTATTGTTGCTATCATTTGTTGTTCAGTTGTTGCAAATCCAGCAAGGCTAAAAATTTTAGGTGCGTAGTACATAATGATGTTCATACCAGTAAACTGTTGCATCGCTTGTAATGCCATACCAAGATAAACTGTACGACGTACATTTTTATTGACCTTAAATAGTGTCCACCCTTCTTGCTTTTGTTTTAAACTCTCTTTGATATCATTAAATTCTTGTTTGACTTTCTCTGGATCATTTCGTATCAAATTTAAAACCTGTTCGCTTTCATTCAATCGACCTTTAGAGGCGAGCCATCTTGGACTATTAGGCAAAAAGATAACAACAATAAATAAGATAATAGCTGGTACTGAGATGACACCAAGCATCATTCGCCAATTACCGGTAAAACTAAAATAAGTATCAGATAAAAATGCCAATAAAATACCAATTGTTACTAATAATTGATACGCAGCTATCATTTTTCCTCTAATGTTTTCTGGTGCCATTTCAGAAAGATACAATGGCGCGGTATAAGAAGCGATCCCAACAGAAAATCCTAAAATAAGTCGCCAAACAAGTAGCACTTCTACATTCGGCGCTAAGGCAGATCCAAAGCAACTTACAATAAAAAATAATGCACCTGCTAATAAACTATATTTTCTCCCTAAATAAAATGATAACCAACCATTTGATAAAGCACCTAAAGCAGCACCTAACATCATGGAACTTACTACCCATTCTTGAAGTTGAGTGGTGAGTTCAAATTGGATAGTGATAAAAGGTAAAGCTCCTGCAATTACACCAATATCCAAACCAAACAGTAATCCGGCCATGGCAGCCGAAAAACCGATTAAGAATGTCATTTTTTGGGCTGTTCCATTTGTCGTTTTATTCATCGTAGTAGGCGTATCCATATCCATCTATTTACTCCTTTTATTATGTATGGTTGAGAACAATTGGAGACAATATCTCCAATTATCTAATTAAAATAATGTCGTTAAGCATAAGGATTACAATACGCAATCTCATTCCAGCGTAACTCATTTCTGAAGTCGCTGATTTTGGTATCTTCATCTATAACCAGTAATTCAATATTGTGAAGCTGTGCATAGAGTCTAAAATAATCCATTGAAAGAGCTTGAGTATAAACAGAGTGATGAGCCGCTCCAGCTAAGATCCATGCTTCAGCAGAAACATCCAACGACGGTTTTGCTTTCCAAACAGCACAAGCAACCGGTAATTTAGGTAGTGGATGAGGTTGTTTGATTGTTTCTAACTCATTTGCTACCAATCTGAAACGATTGCCAATATCAATCAAACTCGCATTAATTGCATTACCCGGTTTGGAAGAAAAAATAAGACGAGCAGGATCAGCTTTATTACCAATACCTAACGGTTGAATATCTAGTAATGGTTTTACGCCGTCATCGACAATACTTGGGCAGACCTCTAACATATGTGAACCAATAACAAGTTCATTGCCTTTGGTGAAATCATATGTGTAATCTTCCATAAATGCAGTACCACCCGGCAAGCCTTTTGCCATTACTTTCATTGTTCGAAGGAGTGCTGCTGTTTTCCAATCACCTTCACCAGCAAAACCATATCCTTTTGCCATTAATCGTTGAACGGCAAGTCCTGGTAATTGTGCCATACCATGTAGATCTTCAAACGTTGTTGTAAATCCTGAAAAACCACCTTGTTCAAGGAATCGTTGTATACCTAATTCAATTCTTGCCGCATCGATTAAATTTTGTCTTTTTTCTCCATTAATTTGAGCAACCGGACTAATTTGATATAGTGTTTCATATTCATCAATCAACTGAGCCACATCGCCGTCATTAACAGAATTAATTACAGAGACTAAATCGCCAACCGCATGAGTATTTACTGCATAACCAAATTTAACTTGTGCTGAGACTTTATTCCCTTCTGTTACCGCAACTTCTCGCATGTTGTCGCCAAATCGAACCAGTTTCATGGTTTTTTCTGAATTAATCGCAACACAAACCCTCATCCATTTCGCAATTTTTTCATGTACTTCTTTATCTCGCCAATAACCGGTTACAACAGAATGAGGAAGACGCATGCGTGAACCGATAAAACCAAATTCGCGACCACCATGTGCAGTTTGGTTCAGATTCATAAAATCCATGTCCATAGAATCCCAAGGAACAAGCTCATTAAATTGCGTGTGAAGTTGTAGTAACGGTTTTTGTAAATGGGTCAATCCATTGATCCACATTTTTGCTGGAGAAAACGTATGCAACCATGTAATTAAACCAACACATTTTTGAGAATAGTTAACTTCTTGGCATAATGTATAAATATCATCTGGTCTGGTTGCTAGGGGTTTAAGAACAATTTTAATCGGCAAATTTGCTTCTTTATTAAAATAGTCTGTGACAAATTGGATATTTTTTTTAATTTGTTCAAGTGCCTCTGGTCCGTAAAGATGTTGACTACCGGCAACAAACCAAATTTCAGCTTCTTCATAAACAAACATAGTGATCTCCTTCAAGATTTTTCATAAATTGGATATAACAACTAAACGTAATAGTTAGGTTCGCAAGATGCTGACCAGACTAAATATTTTTCATACAGTTCTTGATATTTTTCTACTCGCTCAGCATTTGGAATAAATGAGGTTTCGATCTTACTAGCCATCACTTTTTGTGCGGCCGGAATATCCGAGTAAAGATTGGCAGAAACAGCTGCAAATATCGCTGCGCCCAATGCACAACACTGTTCAGAATTGACAACTTTTAATGGACGATTCATGACATCTGCACATGCTTGCATGATGACCGGCGATTTTTTCGCGATCCCACCTAATGCCACAATGTTATTGACGGGAACATCCTGTTCAATAAAACACTCCATAATGGCTCTTGCTCCAAATGCTGTAGCTAAAATCAAACCACCAAATAGAGTTAATGCATCGGTTGAAATGGTTAAGTTAGTGATAACACCTTTGATTCGTTGATTCGCAAATGGCGTTCGGCGTCCATTAAACCAATCAAGTATGACGGGGATATTGTCTAAATTCGGATTTTCAGACCACTGCACCGCAAGATCATGCAATAGCTTATGTTTTAATTGTTCAACGTTAGATTGCAACTCAGGCGATTGTTTAACAAGTTGCTCTAGTGGCCAACATAAGAGTTTTTGATACCATGCGTAAATATCACCAAAAGCCGATTGCCCTGCTTCAAGTCCGATATAATTAGGCATCACACTACCATCAACTTGCCCACAAATCCCCTTAACAGAACGATTTTGAATGACTTCTTGTTCCGCTAATAAAATATCGCATGTCGATGTACCTATCACTTTCACTAAGGTATAAGGCTCAGCTCCAGCACCAACAGCACCCATGTGGCAGTCAAATGCACCGCCAGCAATCACAACCGATGCAGGTAGACCTAATTTTTCAGCCCATTGTGGTGTAATAATCCCTACTTTATTATCTGCAGTATAAGTTTCTTTAAATAGTGGATATGGCAATGCTTCAACTAATGACCTATCGAGTTTTTCAAAAAACTCATAAGGTGGTAATCCCTCCCACTCTTCGCTCCAAAGACATTTATGTCCAGCTGCACATCGTCCACGTTTTATTTTATCCGGTGCTGTTGTGCCTGAGAGTAAAGCCGGTATCCAATCACACAGTTCGATCCATGATGCAGATGCTTGTTTTACTGCGTTGTCTTGGCGGAAAATATGCATGATTTTCGCCCAAAACCATTCTGAAGAATACACGCCACCACAATACTCTAAGTATTTTGAATAAGGTCGAATTGAACATAAGCGATTGATTTCTTCTGCTTCATCCACTGATGTGTGATCTTTCCATAAAATAAACATCGCATTAGGATTATCCATAAACTCTGGTTTTAGGGCTAGAACATCACCATTTTCATCAATTGGTGCAGGTGTAGATCCGGTTGAATCAACACCGATAGCCACGACATTTTTAGCATAAGAATTCAATTGTTTGACAACAGATTGAATGGATTGGGTCATTGCCTCGATATAATCAAGTGGATGATGTCTAAATTGATTCTTTTTAGGATCACAAAACTGCCCTTTTGACCAGCGTGAATAATAGACAACTTCAGTCGCTAATTCCTGACCATTTTGACAATCAACTGCTAATGCCCTGACAGAATCGCTACCAAAATCTAATCCAATCGTTATTTTTTCATTCATTAAATAGCACCTCAAAGACTTATTAAATTGAACTTTAACGGCAGGATAATTAATTTCACTTGAAACAAGTAGGTTCTTTGTTGCTATTAATATAGACGATTCTGTCTAGGTCATTTATTTTGTGATAAAGATCTCACAATTAGGGCTACTCAAAAAAATTTTTTATGTAAAAATAAAAAAAATCTCAAAAAATTAGAAGATAACAGATGAATAATGTTCAACAAAATGATCCTTTACTACCGGGCTATTCATTTAATGTCCATCTTGTATCTGGATTAACACCCATTGAGAAATCAGGTAAATTTGATTTTTTTATTGATCGTCCGAAAGGATTAAACGGCTATATTATTAATCTCACCTATGCCGGACAAGGTACTATTTACCGTAATGATGAGTCGTTTAATTGTTATCCGGGCGATTTTGTTCTTTTTCCACCCAAAGAACCGCACCTTTATGGACGCAAAGAAGATGAAAGTAATTGGTTTCATTTTTGGATCTATTTCAGACCAAAATCTACCTGGAAATATTTATTATCTTGGGAAAACCGGATTGAAAAAACCGGCTTTTATCGTCCCAACACCAAAGTAAAAGAGGAGTTAGAACAACTGTTTATCAAAATCGTAGAGGTGGGACAATCGACTACTATCTATTCTGAAAACTTAGCCATGAGTATGTTAGAGCAATTTTTAATTCGTCGTGCGCAAGAAACCTCTAATACTCATCCTCCCAATATTGATACGCGGGTGTTACAAGTTTGTAATTATTTGATTGATACACTAGATGAACACGAGTTTATGTTAGATACTGTTGCGCAGAAAGTCTGCTTATCAACATCGAGAATTGCACATATTTTTAAAGATCAAATGGGGATGTCGATCGGTGAGTGGCGACAAGAACAGCGGGTTAGTCGAGCAAAGATTTTATTACAAACAACAAATATGAGCATTGCCGATATTGGGCGTTCGATAGGATTTGAAGATCAACTCTATTTTTCTCGTATTTTCAAAAAAAGGATTGGATTAAGTCCGCAAAAATATCGTTATAGTACGCAAGAACAACATGAAAGGAAGATTCAAAATGTGAATTCACTCTACTTTTTTGATAAACAAAATAATACTAATAGTTTAACTTAATACCTAACCACACTGTTTTTTGTGCTACATCGAACGTGTTTTGGTAAAAGCGTTAAATTAGGTCAAATTGGGTAATAGTAGCTGTAATTCTCACTGCAGGATGTGTTTGTGACCAATATTACCCTATTATGTTTTTGCTATGATATTAACGTGTGGTTATTCGAGTAAATTAGATATTTTTCTGGCTGTATTTAATAACTCCTGCAAGTAAATATTTTTGTTATTTTCACTAAAATTAGAAGCTAAACCAGTTACGCCGATAGCACAAATTAATTCATTGTTATAATTGAAAATAGGAACAGCTAAACATCGAAGTTCATTGAGATCTTCGCCATTATCATAAGCCCATTGCTGTTGTTTTACTTTGGCTAATTCTTCTTTTAAATCTTCTTTATTGGTAATGGTATTCTCTGTTTTCTTTATAAATTCAATATTCTCTATTATCTTGTTCATAATATCTTCGGGTTGCCAAGCTAATAAAATTTTACCTAATGCAGTATTATAAAAATTTAGGCGTTTACCTTCCCATGAACAAGAAATTGTGGCTCGATTAATTTCAGGCGATTCTATTTTTGTTAAATAAAAAGCTTCATTATTTTCTAATATCGCTTGTTGTACAGTCATTTGCGTTTTTTTGGCCAATTCAACAAGGAAAGGTTTTGTTTCAGTTCTGATATCAAAACTTCCAGCAGCAAGTCCACCTAATTCAAGTAATTTAACGCCTAGTACATATTTGCCGTCAATGCGTTTTCTTATTAAATTTTCCTGCGATAAGATTTCTAATAATGTATATACAGTTGTCTTAGGTATATTAGATAAGTTAATAATTTCAGAAGGATTTAATTCCCGCTTTTTACCGATCAAATCCATAATCATTATTAATCTAGTTGCTGTCGGTGATTTGCTCATATTCGATTGCATAAGTCCTCTTCTTTTTTTTATATAGATATCTACCGAAACTTTAATTTACGTAATGCTAACAAATTTATTTATATAAGAGTAGTCATTATAAATATTTTAATTCCCAAATACAGGAATTAAATTCAATATTCAGGAATATTGTGATTTAGTTCACGTTTTATAAAGTAATTCATAGAATAAAAAAATAAAAAAGTTAAGATTAAATTCTGTATTAGGGATTTAATTCCCGTACACAGGAAATAAAACAATCGGAAAAATATTTATAAGGTAAGTTAACATGAATATATCTATAAAAAATCAAGTTAATGAGAATAAATTATTGTTAGCTAATTTAGCATTATTATTAATTCTAGGTGGGGTCCTATTTTTCTTCTCATTTGACCGTCAAATCGTCTCAATATTGAAAACGACACTCATGCAAGAATTAGGCGTGAGTAATCAAAATTATTCAATTCTTATCACTGCATTTATGGTTCCATATACATTTATGTACTTTGTAAGTGGTATTATTGTAGATAAATATGGCAGTCGTTATGTTCTTACAGCTTCTGTTATATTTATGAGTATTGCAACTTTAACTACTGGTCTATCACATTCAATGACAGGTCTGGTAATTGGTCGTATTATTCTCGGTTTAGCAGAGTCATGTATTGTTCCAGCATTAACATTAGCTATTTTCACATGGTTTAAGCCTCATCAAAGGGCTTCGGCATATCAAACAACTAATTTGATTCAATCATTTGGTCTTATATTAGCTCCGCCATTTGTTGCATGGATGACGGTAATGGCATCTTGGCGTATAGCCTTCTTTGTTCCTGCCATCATTGGTTGTTTTATTGCCTTACTTTGGTTTATAAAAAGTAAAAAAGCGCCTAATGATGTTAATGAATCTGACGATAACAATAATCAACTTGTAGAAGAACAACATTCTGTTCTGGAACGTTATAAAGCGGTTTTAACTTCAAAACCTATTTGGGTTCTCATTATAGCAAGATTATTGACTGATCCATTTTGGTTCTTTTATCAATATTGGCAAGTTGGCTTTATGCAAGAGAGTTTAGGGTTAAGTTTACCTGAAGTTGGTAAGTTATTATGGTTCCCGCCTTTGATTGCGGTGATCGGCGTTTTTATTATGTGTTACTTCTCTGATAAACTTGTATCAAAAGGATTAGATGCCACTAAAGCTAGATTGGTCATAATTTGTAGTTGTACCGTTCTATCAGTATTTACATTTATTCTCCCTTCGGTAAGTAATCCGTATATTGCTGTGGCCATTATGACTTCAATCAATTTTATGTGTTCAACATGGCTAACTATGGCAAGCATTATGATGGGAGGCATCGCTCATAAATATGTGATAGCAACGGCTATCGGTTTGATGAGTGCGCTCGGAGGCGTATCTTCAATTATTTTCAATGGTTTTGTCGGCTCAATTATTGATTCTTTTGGCTATTCAGTCCCTATTTATTTTGGTGCTGCATTACATCCAATTGGCGCAATTGTTCTAGCCTGTTTCTTCTTCCGTAAGAAAAATTATACCCTAAATTAGTATTAAGGATAAAAAATGACTTCAACTAAAATAAGCTCGATAGCAAAAGCATGTTCGGATCTCAATGTTTTAAATTGTCTCTTAACATATAAACAACATCAATTTGTTGTCTTTTACGATGAAAATCATCGAATCACGGTAGGATCAAGAAAATTAGATAGTGATAACTGGCATTTTGTTCAACCTAGTGGCTTTTTTATTCCTGAACGCAACCGATATTCTAATGTAACGGAATTTGATTCACATAACTATTTAACGATGGCAGTTGATAAAGACGGCTATATTCATATTTCAGGAAATATGCACGTAGATCCACTTATTTACTATCGTTCTGAATATCCATTAGATATTGACTCATTATGTGCTGTGCGACATATGACCAATGAGCGCGAAAATAGGGTGACTTATCCTTTATTTTTTAAAGATCATGCTGGTAATTTATTGTTTAGATACAGGGACGGTATGAGTGGCAATGGAGATGACTTATATAACATCTATGACTGTCAAACTAAAACTTGGTCTCGATTGTTAGATTCACCTCTCTTAAATGGTGAAGGAGAACGTAATGGTTATGCCCGATTACCTATCTCTGGTCCAGATGGTTACTGGCATATGCTCTGGATGTGGCGAGAAACACCAAATTGTGAAACGAACAATAATTTATCTTATGCAAAAAGTAAGGATCTTATCCATTGGGAAAAAGCAAATGGTGAACCAATAGCTTTACCAATTGATATTAAACGAGGCGACATCATTGATCCATCACCCGTAAAAGGCGGATTAATTAATATGTCACAAGAGTTAGGTTTTGATAATAAAGGTAGAGTTGTCATTACTTATCATCGTTATGATGAAAAAGGTAATTCACAAGCTTATATTGCACAATTCAAACATGATAGTTGGATAATAAAACAATTAAGTAATTGGAATTTTAGGTGGGATTTTAAAGGTCCGGGTTCTATTCCTGCTGATATAATTATTTCTGCGGTAAAAGCTATTGATAACAATAGATTAGAAGTTGAATATCACAGCTCATGGTGTGAATCGGGGGTATGGGTCATTGATGAAGATTCATTAGAAGTCATTGAACAGAAAAAATATATTCCACAGTTATCTGAGGCTAACTATAAATCTAATCAGCCAATTCATGCAAATACGGTTGTTCATGTTATTCCTTCGATTAATGAAAGTTTGAAACCGATTAATAAATATTATCTAAGGTGGGAAACATTAGAAATATTTAGAGACGTTCCTCACGATGAACATGTAGAACCAACCACACTGGAACTTATAGAGATTATTTAATTGTGAATAATCAAAGGATACTAAAATTGATCTTATCTTAAGTTTTGTTTTTTAATCATAACCGGTGACAGTCAATTCTGTCACCCGATCCTTTAAAAAATTGCCTCAGGATTCTATTTTTGTTCTAAATCAGTGTATTTTTTTGGTTATCTGTTGCATCACTAACAATATCTGTTTTCATAAGATCAATCAAAAAATTAATAAGAAATTATATAATCTGTAAATAACTGTCTATTTCATTAATATAAATCACTTTTTTTCAAAAAAACTAGTCAGTAAATCCATCTTCCCAATAATCTTTGTCAATAATATATTCGTCAATAAAGAATCCATTTGGGTGATCAATAAAACCAGGTTGGTCTTTGACTCTATTTTTAGCCGCTTCCGCTAATTCATAACTCGTATAAGTACCAATTGCTTTTGTATCTTCATCTGCGGCACCTTTATCTCGAATATGATATAAATAATAGACTTTTTGCATAATTACCTCATTAATGTAAAAATTATTACTCCACTAAATATTTACAACCTGACAAAACCTTCACACCAACCATCGCGATTTAATACACTATCAAAAATCTGAAAATCATCAGGAAAATCAATAAATCCTGGTTTGTTTTTTAGCCTTTTTATCGCTAATTTAGCTTGTTTATAGCTACTGTAAATCCCGATTATTTTAACATCTTCATCATCGGTATCTTCATAACGAATATGATATAAAAAATAGACTTTTTGCATATTAAACTCCTTATATATTATTTAGGTATCATAAATGCGTTATTATTTTATTCTCCTCAAGTCACCATGAAAATTTTATTATTTCTATTTTTAACTAACTTAACAGATGACTTCATATAGTGTATCAGGTGGAGCTTGATATGTTTCAAAATCAGCATAAATAACTTCTCGCATCTCAGCATATTTTATTTTTTTGATGTTTTCTATTTCACAACTGTCAGTTAATGTAATAACTAGCTTTGATACATTTGTAATATTAATTATTTCTGACATAACATCAAAAAGGATATTAAGTCGATCCTTAGCCATTATTGGAAAACCTATATCTGATTCTGGCGCATAATTTATGTAATCAATTAAAAAACTAGCATTATAATATTCATTATCATCACCAATGATAAAAATAAATTTATTCTCTTTACTTTTGGGTAACATTGAATCAGGGAAATTATATAACTCATTAATTTCAATCTTCTTTATTCCAATATTATATTTTTGTTCTATAAAAGAGATCAAAGGAGTTAAATTTTTTTCACCTGAATAATTAATATAACCCCTTACATCATTTGACATATTAATATTTCACTCCTCAATTCATTTTAATGATCTTCAATTTATAATTGATTGGTTATTTTATTTCATCACTCTTGTTATCACTTATTAAAAATATACCTAATTTGTTATTATTAAATATTAAACACAAGTTTATATTTTATTTTATAATTAGATAAATGGTTTTTTCCAAAGGTAAAAAAATGGCTTCTTTAAAAGATGTTGCTAAGTTAGCTAATGTATCTTTAATGACAGTTTCAAGAGCTATAAATGAATCTCACAAATTAAATAAAGAAACACTTCTTCGAGTTAGAACAGCAATTGAACAACTTAATTATGTTCCTCATGTTTCCGCTAAGATTATGCGAAACGATGACAAGTCACCTTCAACTATTGGCGTATTAGCGCTAGAAACAGCAACAACACCCTTCTCTGTTGAAATATTGCAAGCAATCGAAAAAACGGCACAATCACACAATTGGATCACTTTCACAATTAATCTTTTTAATACGACAAATATTGATAATGCGGTTAATACTTTATTGTCTTTTCGACCAAAAGGGATTATTTATACTTCTATGGGATTTCGTAAAATTGATATCCCCAATAAATTATTACATCAACCATTAATTCTAGCTAATTGCATCAGTGATATTCCAGATATTGCTACTTATATTCCCGATGATTTTGAGGGGCAATATCAAGCAATGAAAAAAGTGATTGCAAAAGGATATAAAAAACCATTGTGTATCTATTTATCTAAAGCATCAATTGCTGGATCTATTAGAAAAAGTGCGGTAGAAAAAGCATGGATCGAGGCAGGGAATAATATTGACGAACTCAAGTCTTATCATCTTACCCGCGATAGAGAGGATGACGCCGAACTAAATTATATGAATGTAATAAAAATTATAAATAATCATATTAAAGATACTCCTGATTTTGATGTCGTTATTTGTGGTAACGATCGTGTCGCTTTTGTTGTTTATCAAGAACTATTATCCAGAGGTTTTAAAATTCCGGATGATATTGGCGTTTTAGGTTATGACAATATGGCCGGTGTGGGTGATATTTTTTCTCCAGCTTTAACAACCGTACAACTACCTCATTATGAAATAGGTGAATTAGCAGCATTACATCTTATTAATAATTTACAAACAAAAAGTGTCATGAAAATTGCATCCCCCCTTCTGGAACGCTCCTCTCTTTAACTCACTTTTTATTTAGAAAGCTAAAATAAAATCAATTCTGTTGCAAACTGCAACAGAATTATTGTTATATTGATTTGTTCAATATCTTAAGCTGAAGCTGTTGTTACTATTTTTTTATTACTCAAAGTAAATACAGAAACGACTATTATTGTAGTTACAATAGCAGCTAAAATATAAAATGTTGAGTGATAGCCAAACATATCAAACAACTTTCCAACAGGTGATGACAAAATAATTACACCGACTGAACTTGAAATTTTAAAACCTATTAAAAAAATGGTTGATGATAAGCGTGAGTCAAAATTAGCGACAATATATTTAAAAATAGAAACCATAAATAAAGGAACTTCGGCTGCATGCAATAATTTAATAAAAGAGATTAAATAAACGTCCGTGAAGACAGCTGAACCAAGCATTCTTGTTGCCATGATTGCCGCGGCAGATAATAAAGCCGTTTTTGCTCCAATACGATTAATTAAAAACGGTGCAACACACATCCCCGCTGCTTCTAAAAATACCTGAAAGGAATTTAGATACCCATAAACTTTATATCCATCATTTATATCAGCAAAATGCTGAGTATAAAACACCGGGAATAACTGTTGATCATAGACATTATAAAAGCTCATTGTTCCAATAATAAATAAAACAAAACACCAAAATTGTGTGGTTTTAAAAACCGCTAAAATGTCATTCATTTTAATGCTTTTAACTTGACTACGCTCTTCTTCATCAATGTTTATCTTATAAAAGATATTAATCATAATGAATAATATTCCCATGATAGAGACAAACCAAAAATTAATATGTGGATTTATACTAAAACAAATGCCACCCACTAGTGCGCCAACTGCATACCCAAATGATCCCCACATTCTTGCTGTTCCGTATTCAAAATTAAATTTTCGACTTAATTTTTCTACAAAACTTTCAGTCAATGCACAACCAGCAATAAAGCCAGCACCTAAGAATAAGCCGCCAATAACCACGCCTACTTTAAAACTGGATAACAATAAAGGTTCATAAGCATAAATAAGGAAAGGACCGGTTAGAAGAAGAACGAAACCTTGGAACCAAATAATAACTTTTCGAGTTCCAAGTTTATCTTGCATGATGCCATAACAAACCATATAAACCATAGAAATTAACTGGTTTGTTGAATAAAGCATTCCTAATTCAACACCAGATAATCCTAACTTGGTTTTTAACCAAATTGCATAAAAAGACCACCATAAAGACCAAGCGGCATAAAAGAAAAGTAAATAACTTGACGAAAATAGATAATTTTTATTAGTAAATTGTTGTGTTAGTTTCATAATAGATACCCTATTTCAACAAAAAGTAGCGATTGTAGTGACTAAAATGGCCAAGCTGACTTAAGTTGCCAGCAAGTAAATTCATCAAAACTAGCATGACCATTTTCGGCAAAAAAAGTTAAATATCTTTGTTCGCTATTTGGATAAAAACGACTACTGAAACTAAAATCGCCATTATTAACAAAAACTTCTATGGAAGAATGATCGACAAAGATATGCAATATTAACTTTTGATGTTCAGGTAATGGCATACTTCGTACTCCTTTTACCCCTTTACCAGAACCACTTCTATCTAAACATAATCTTTTTGATTGGTTATCTATATATAAAAGTAATCCCTCTTTCTTATCCGCAGAACGTGAAACAATCAAACCATAACGTTCAGCTCTATTTTTAGTTACATCCACTTCAAGTATTAGTTCACATTGATTCGTTTCAATACTTGTATCTAATTCTCGGCTATCAATAGAAATGTGTTGTATTGAAGTTGGTTTTTCCCGAAGACAAGCCAATTCTTTGATTGGATTGATCTTAACTTTACCTTGCGGAGTTAAAGTCATTTCTCTGGGTAGCGTAAAACAACCGGCCCAATGATCAGCTTTTTCTGGCATAGGACTGAGCCACATATCAAGCCAAGCCATTAATATTTTCCGGTTACCTGTTCCATAAAATGACTGAGATGCATAAAAGTCATGTCCAAAGTCCATCTCAACAAAATCCTGATCGATGATAAATTGAGTTTTTCCTTTGGCATCAGTTTGTTCATGTCCAACAATATAACCACTTTGATATTGATTATTGTAGCTAAAACCATCCGGCTCTATACCTTGAGGAGAAAAGACTAAAATAGATTTATTGCCGATCTTGATATAATCAGGACATTCCCACATATAACCTTGATTATTTTTTGCTTTTGCTAATACTTGTTCAAAAGTCCAATTGCGTAAATCCGGTGAACTGTATAAATAGACTTGACCGACATCATTTTTATCTCGAACCCCTATCACCATCTTCCATATATTATCTTCTTTCCAAACTTTAGGATCTCTAAAATGCATGATGCCTTCTGGTGGTGTTAGTACGACGCCATGTTTTTCAAAATTGATACCATCTTTACTCGTCGCCATACATTGAACTTGATAAATGACACGTTCATCAGCTGTTTCTTTTACAATATTATGTCCAGTATAAATGAGTGTTAAGACCCCATTATCATTAACTGCAGATCCTGAAAAACAGCCGTCTTTATCAAACTCATCTCCCGGACATAATGCAACGGGTTGATGAACCCAATGAATTAGATCTTTACTGATAGCATGCCCCCAATGCATCGGTCCTCGTTCTTCACTATAGGGATAATGTTGATAAAAAGCATGATAAACACCATTAATATAGATTAATCCGTTAGGATCATTGATCCACCCAGCAGGAGCGGCTAAATGGTATGCCGGGTAGTAACGATTTTTTATTTGTTTTGCCAGCGCATTCACGGCGAGAGTAGCTTGTTGATTGAGTGTTGTCATATTATTATTCCTTAATAAATTTAATAACAATAATCTTTGGTAATGGCTGTTACCAGTAACCAATTATTAATGTTAAGCTTAACA
>NZ_LZGM01000094.1 GCF_001690195.1 Gilliamella sp. wkB108
ATGTTTTTATCACTTGCCATTCGTTGAAAAATCTGATTTTTTTTAAAATGATATTCATAATCCTTATTTGCCATGATAAGCGTATATTTATTTACACCATAATTTTTAATTGATGAATAACGGCGATAAAAACTGATATCATCTATTTGTCCAATAAAGACATCAAATTGTTTGTAAGACAGACTTTCCTTAGTTTCATCAAAGAAAATATTGTAAAATACGTTATATAAGTAAAAATCAGGAAATAAATTTTCAAAGCCTTCATCACCAAACCCATCGGCTACAATTTGTGGTTCACCGCAATAAGAATATTTAGTTTCCATATAATTTTTTAAATGTTGATTAATATAGATACAGTCAACCATTAAATTATTATCCTTAATCATTATCGGTATAAAAGCTTGAGTATAATCTGATGGTGTGCTCACGTAATAAAATGTTGGTTTATTATTCCATTTTGAAAGTATAACGCCTATCCCAGATCTGATTCCAATTACATTTTTATATAATTTATTAATATTCTTTCCATGTACTTCCAATATGCCGGGTTTTATAAAAACTTCACTCTCCTTCTCATCACAATAGTAAGAAGTAAATTTATAAGATTGAGTATTAAGGTTAAAGTGATAATTTTCTACAAATGTTTTATGTGAACAAGGCTGCTTTGCATAGCAAACAGTACTAATAATTAGCGTGAATATTAACAGTATTATTTTTTGCATACTAAAACTCTTCAGTCAATTTACTGAATAAATTTGATATCAATGACACAAAATTTTTCAATTCGTGTCACCCTTCATAAAAATCTTAGTGTTATTATTAGTTAGGATAAATATCACCAGATGGTAAACGCTTTCCCATTAATCCATTTCACCATTTCACCTTGGTCTTTACTTTTATAACTCACCTTAAACCAGATATCAGGATATCGACTTTTTTTTAGTTTCTCTTTATTCCAAATCACATCCAGAATTTTAACAAAATCATTTTGAACCAAATACATATCCGTTGGATGGCTATCATTAGGCTCATCATAAAGTGGTACTTTTTCGTGCTGAATATATGACTTGATATTTTTTTTGATGGTCGATTTGTTTAATCGTTTCGCTAATGCCGTTTTATCATAAAAAGTAATCTTCCCTTTTGAATCGATAATGTCCAATCCGATAAAACTCTCA
>NZ_LZGM01000095.1 GCF_001690195.1 Gilliamella sp. wkB108
CAACATCAAATATTAAGCAAGTACCTTTAGCTTCATCACCATATAATCTCCAGAACGTTAAGTTATCTTGTTTATCGTATTTGGAACATGATGTTATATATTTATTGTTCAAATTGATAAAATAATCTTTTTTTCGTTTAGTTATTGGTAAACTATTAATGTTTGTATCTAAATATCTTTCTACATAATCTACTTCTGATTTATCATTCATTCCTGCTAGTCCACTCATAGGAAAAGACAAGTTTTGTATCATGTTAAATGTGGAATGGAATGATGTATATCGACATACTTTTTTTATATTAAATTTTCCTAACAAAGAAGAAAATAACTGATTTTCAAATGATCTATCTTTATTATCAATAAAAGAAAATGTTCTTGAACTGTTATCGAATTTAATATAATTAGATTGTATTTCATTAACTAAACGTAAGATATCTTGATTATCAGGTAAATATCTATGAGCTGATTCATTAAAAATATTAATTATTTTTTCTTTTTCATGATTAGAGATATTATTTAATTTATATGAGGTTATTCTCGCTATAATTTTATTAAAAGAGCATTTAGAAAAATTAGTGTCTTTTTCACAATAATAAAATTGCTTATTGTCTGTAATTATTCCGATTTCGGCATTTGTTATAGCTAAAGCTGAACGAATGTATTCTTTTGCTATTTGACTCTGTACTGAGTTTTTTAAATTATCCCTTATCTCTATGATAACAAATGGATAACCATTTTTACTTATTAGTAGATCGAATCGCTTATGTGATAATGATGTATTCCATTTAGCATCCTCAGTTATTGATAACCGCTGTTTTTTTAGTGCTTGACTGAACCTTATTTTTACTTTTTTGTTTAAATCTATTTCTTCCATATAAATGGACCTTAATAAAATATAGAAGAATTATTTTAGTTGTTATTTTTTTATGTGCAAGATATCTATTTAGTTAATAGTGCAATTAATATTTTGCTAAGATTTAGTCTATTAATATTAACTTTATCAATATTAACTTATAGCTAAATCATATTAAAATATTTAATATTTTCTTTTGTTTTGCGAATGGGCGAAAAATAAATTTCTGGCGATCCCTTGCCTGATAACGCAAATATAATTTTTTTATTGAAGATTTTTGATATCTTTATGAGGAGGATTTCCAAATAGCTACCTATACTCTAGGTTAAATTGAGTGGCACTTTTATAACCTACTGTAAGCCGGGATACGCGTTTAATTACCAGAACAGTCGTTATGGTAAGGTCTGAATAACGCAGAGGTCTTCCTCGCGATGATGGCGTGGCTGACTCGTACCACGTCTGAATGGCTTCGGCGTCCAGCCAGAAACTAACTGAGCCACGATGGGTAAGGGATTTGTTTGTTATAGGTCTTCTAGTCGGTGATTTTGTCCTTCTGCTTTGCCACGGAACTACCTGCATTATCAAAATTGTGCGTGATCTAATCCTGCCGTTGGGAAAAAGTTCGATTTGTTCAATAAAACCACGCTATGGCCGTATGCGTAACTAACGGCGATATTACGCCCTGATTTATACAACATCTCTGGACGAATCGGCAGGATTAACGGCATACTTATTCGCGCTCCTATCGCTATAACCCTCTATTATTTTATCTGCAACCAATAATAAATTTTCACCGATAACATCAGGCTGAGGTCCTACGTCAAGAATTGCATTACCTTTTCTAAGTACCATCGCACCATGCCACCCGACGCTTTTTGCACCAATGATATCCCAAGTATGGCAAGCGACAAGATATAAATCCGAACCGGAAAGATCCAATTCACGTTCAACTGATTCCATTAAGTAATCAAGCCATTAAGATTTTAAAACAAATTTATGAGATCATTGGAATGTATGAACTGGTATTTATTGGCGATCATTCACCGAGAAAACCCATGAGTAAAAATACCATTAATAAAGCATTACGTTCAATTGGCTACGATACTAAAACAGAACTTTGTGGACATGGTTTTAGAACTATGGCTTGTAGTGCACATTAGTTGAGTCGAATCTTTGGTCACGAGATGCAATTGAACGACAAATGAGTCATTAAGAACGTAATGGAGTAAGGGCAGCTTATATTCATAAAGCACAGCATATTGAAGAGCGTAAGAAAATGGTTCAGTGGTGGGCTGATTACCTAGACTTAATTCAAACTGAGTTCATCATGCCTTATGAAACAGATAAGCTATAAATCATTGAATATTTAATTGCGTTCAAAAAATAATCAATTAATCCATTTTTCTCATTTTTTTGTTTTCTTTGACAAAACCTGTCAATCACGCTATACAGCATAAATTTACCTTGATTAAAAAATTAAAGGAGAAATATATGGCTGTATATCGTTCTGACCCTGATTTGGTGTTTTTAAAAGAAAGTGCTAATGAGGATTTAAAATTACTAGTTGATGTATTAACTATTGATCCAAAAGATAAATGTGCTCGTTACACTGAAACATTAACTAGTGATAGTGAGTATAAAAAATACTATCCAAATCATAAATCCTACTGGCAATCTATTGCGGCAGAGTTACAAACTTATGGCGGTAGCACCATAAGGAATGTCTTACGTAGAAATAAAGGTGTTCCTTATAGGGAAGTTTTAACTGATGTCTGCGATAAGATGAAGGTTAATTATAACAAAAATGCAGAAATTGAAATTATAGAAATGAATCTTCTAATGAAAATGTTAGAAGACTCTATAGCACAAATGTCTGAGGAAGCATTAACTCAATTTGTTCGTGATATGGGAATGAAGTTAACTAATCCCACCCCAGAATTAGTTATGATGGCATTACAAACATCAGTAAAATTTTCTGGTTTTGCCGCTTATCAACTAGCAACTACCGTTTTAGCGAGCATTTTGCGTTTTATCGGTGTTACAGCACCATTTGGTGCTTATATCCTTTTAACTCAAGCCATCAAGGTTATATCTGGCCCTATCGGTTGGGTAGTAAGTAGTGCATGGTTAGTTTCTGATATTGCAGGGCCTGCATATAGAGTGACTATTCCATCTTGCATAATTGTTGCCTATATGCGTCAAAAACATCTTTATGAACAATCTCAAGAAGAAAATCGAGATAACTAAACATAAATCATGTTTTAAAGGGAATAACAACAATGAAATCAACACAAGATAATCATGACCCATTGGGAATACGGCGTAGCTCTATAATTAATAGGTTATTTTTAGGTGAGCGATTATTTTTATCTAAGTTAGCTGATGAATTTGGTGTTCATGAAAGAACGATTTATCGAGATTTGCATGAACGGTTAGGATGTCTTGATATTGTACGAGAAGATAAACATTATTATTTATCTAAAAATCAGACAGGTTCACGAAAAACGGTGAACGACATTTTACAACTAGCTAAGATAACTTATATAGATCGCTTATTCCCTTCATTTGATAAAGAATTGATCGCTGTACTATCTGGCAATGTTATTTCACCATTTATAGTCTATACCCCACCACCAGCAGAAATAATTACTTCCTTTGGGAGTTTCTTAACGTTAACAAAAGCAGCTATACAACGTAAAAGTTTACATTTTGTTGATAAAAACAATCAACAATATCACGACTATCAACTCTATAGGCTAATTTATTTTCAGCAGAAATGGTATCTGACTGGAATAGTTGATAAAAAACTCAGCGTTTTTTCTTATCAAAACGTCATGAACGTTGCAGTGAGTGGTAGTAAGTCATTTGATATTGATGAAAAAATTCTAAGTATTATTACTAGTGAATCATTTTTTCAGTGCTTACCTAACTTCCAGACTACTATTGATTTATATCTTAAGGCAATTGACGAATATAACAAATAATATTGAAAACTAAAAAGAGGAAATATAAATGTTTAAACTAATGAGTATAACCAGTGGTGTGATTTTAACTGTTGCAGCGATTTATGCAGTTCAAAAAAAAGCACATGATTCATTAAAAGATGATGAAGAATTTAGTGATATGACGACAGGTATTCGTCTAGTGAGTGGTTTTGCCACAACAGTTGTTGTTGGTGGAACAATAAACAAAATTATTCAATCCGTTTTTAAATAAATGTAGACATAAAAAGGGAATAAAAATGGCGACATACCGTTCAGATTCTGATCTGGAATTTTTATCAAAATGTAGTAATGAAGATTTAGGCTTATTAGTGTCAATATTAACTGTTGACCCCAAAGATGGCAATGAACGTCATACTCAAACATTGACAGGAACGACTGAATATTTATTTAATCGTGAGAATCCTCAAGTTTATTGGCATCTTATTGCTGCTGAGCTTCAAACCTTTGGAGCACATTCAGGTATGACCTTATTGAGAGGAAGAAGAGGCGTACTTTATCGTGAAATATTAATCGATGTATGTAAAAAAGTAAAAGCAAATATCGATAAAAATGTAGCAATTGAAACTATTGAACATGCATTGTTAATGTCAGTTTTGAAAAAATCACTAGAGAAAATGAGTAAAGATGAATTGCAAAATTTAGCTACTGAATTAGGTTGCATCAGTGCAAAGATAACACCATCAATACTGATGATGAGTATTCAAAGCTCGATAATGACAAACCCCACGATGTGGAACTTCATGACTCTTACTATTTTACAACAATTAGGTTTTAATGTCGGTAAATTAGTGCTTTCAGCAGGAACCACATTTGTTCCTAGAACTTTACCAATATTTGGTTTATTAACAGGGCCAATTGGCTGGACAATAAGTGGTTTATGGTTAGTATCTGATATTGCCGGACCTGCATATAGAGTGACGGTTCCTGCATGTTTTTATGTTGCAGCTTTAAGACAAAAATATATGGTAGCTAATACTAAATAAAAAATTTGCAATCTATATGCTAGCTTAATATTTGTATTAATTGAACTATATTAGTTTAAAACAACTCTATATTTAATAATATTCATAAGCTGTTTTTCATGTAAAAACAGCTTTTTCAATCTCTAATCTAAAACAAGTTTTAAATTCCTTATCAAATTAATAATACTGTTTAAAATTATAAAAAGGAGTGTTTATGCAAACATTACCTCATGCATCGTCATGTCTGGAATCTACTGAGGTGGGTTCGAGTACGATTTCAGTTTTTATCACCAATTTAGGTAAATATAACGCAGGAGAGCTAGTCGGTGAATGGCTTGCTTTGCCAACAACGTCTGAGCATGTTACTCAATGTCTTGAGCGTATTGGTATTGATGGTATTCAATATGAAGAGTTCTTTTTAACTGATTATGAATCATCAGTTAGTGGCATATCGGATTATATTTCGGAATACAGCAATCTTAATGAGCTTAACTATTTAGCTTCCAGACTTGAAGAGCTGAGTAGTAATGACATTGAAATTTATGAAGCAGTTATTGATATTGGTGGGCATGTTCAATCGGTTGCAGATCTTATTAACTTAGTTGATAACTTAGATTGTTTTCAATGTTTGTTGAATGTAAGCGATGAATATGATTTAGGTTTCTACTGGATTGAAGAAAGCGGTTGTTACCACTTGAAAGAACTGGGAAATTTAGCTAACTACTTTGATTACGAAAAGTATGGTCGTGATATTGCCCTTGAACAGGGTGGCACATTCTGTTCTAGTGGCTATGTTTATCATACTGGTGAGAGTTTTAATGAAGATTATGATGGGAAATGTGTGCCGGAGGAATATTGTGTTTATCCAGCAAGTGTTTTTTGTATTTGAAAATTTTATTAAGTTATAAAAACGGTTATTATAGATATAACATAAAATATGCATTCACTGTATTAATAAACAGTTGTTTACTGTATCATACTTTGAATGCATGTATGAATATAGAAGGTTATAAAGTGAAACAAGTGAAAAAAATTGCAATCCCTAAAATTGTATCATTATTCTCTGGATGTGGCGGGTTAGATTTAGGTTTTCATCAATGTGGTTATGAAACTGTATGGGCTAATGATTTCAATAAATGGGCTGCGGAAACGTTCATTCATAATTTTGGGGATGTAATGCATTGTGGAGATATTGAGTTAATTGATCCATATTCAGATGATAGTATACCTAATTGCGATCTTATTTTAGGTGGATTTCCATGTCAGGATTTTTCCATTATATGGAAAAGACCAGGGTTGAATGGAGAGAGAGGAAATTTATATAAAAGCTTTTTAAGGTTTATTGATGCAAAGAGGCCAAAAGCCTTTGTCGCTGAAAATGTAAAAGGTTTACTTAGTGCTAATAAGTACAAGGCAATTGATACGATAATTAAAGATTTTGAAAGTATAGCACCTGGGTATTTAGTTAAAGTACAATTGTATAATTTTGCGGAGTATGGTGTACCACAATTTAGAGAACGGGTTCTAATAGTTGGTATTCGTAAAGATACTGGGTTTAATTTTATTCATCCTTCACCAACTCATGGTAATAAAGAACATTTATTACCATTTGTTACAGCAGGGAAAGCATTAGAAGGTGTTGAAAAAATTAAAAGTAATAATGAATACATGAATGTTCAACCTAAAACTGTTGAAATGTTAAAATTAATTCCAGAAGGAGGTAATTTTACGGATATTCCTAAGGAACATCCTCTTTATGTGAAAGGTATGATAAGTCATGTATATAGAAGAATTAACAGAAACGAACCATCTAAAACTATTATTGCAGCAGGCGGAGGGGGAACGTGGGGATATCATTACCCTGAACCTAGACCATTAACTAATAGGGAAAGAGCTCGATTACAGTCATTTCCTGATGACTTTTATTTTGTTGGTAATAATGTAGAAGTACGTCGCCAAATTGGTAATGCAGTGCCCCCTCACGGGGTTCATGCACTAGCAAAAGCTTTATTGCCTTTATTTGAGAATAATTATCAATATGAGGATTTAGAAAAAATCAGTATTAAGCTGAAAAAAATGTCGATTAGAGAACGGTTATTATTTGATACTATTAATAATAAAAATATTTAACGGGAAGAAGGTTATAATGGAATTATTAACTTCAAATCTACAACCATTGAGAACTGAAAATAATACATTTAGTTCAAAGTTTGATGAATTATTATCTAACTGTGAACAAGTTGATATAGCAGTTGGTTATATTTCAGAGGATTCTTTAAATCACCTTGCTAATTTTATTTACAAAAATGGTAAACCTTTTTGTAATATAATAATTGGGATGCATTATTTTGATTATTTTACATATTCACAATATGCAATTGCTAAAGAAATGGAAAAATTTTTGAAGGATAATAAGTTAGGATGTGTGAAATTAGTCACAAGCTTTCCATTTCATGGAAAAATCTATTCCTTTCATAAAAAGAATAATAGTATCTCTATTATTGGTTCTTCTAATATGAGTAATATTTTATTGCATCAACCTATTAGGCAGTATGAGGTTGATCTTTTAATAGAAGATAAAGCTATTAATACCAACATTAATAGCTTTATTTCATCACTATCAAAAATTTCATCTGATTTATCGTCACCTGACTTGAAATTACCTGGATTTAAAAAAGTAAATAATTTATTAGATGGATTACCTGATGTTAACATAATCAATGATGAGGTTGTTCAACATATAAAAAGTAAAATATCAAAAAAGGAAATTATCTACATTCCGATATCTACCGCTGAAAAAGCAGCATCTAGCAACATTAATGCTTGTTTTGGAAAGGGACGAGAAAATAAAAAAACAGGTATTATAAAAAATAGGTCTTGGTATGAGGTAGAGTTAATTGTAACTAAAAAAATTGCTTGTTTACCAAATTATCCTAAAAATGTAATTAAAGTTATTACTGATGATGGTTACCAATTTGAATGTAAAATTAGTGGAACAAATAATAAAAACTTTCGTTCTACACCTAAGTTAACTATTTTAGGGAAATGGTTAAAAGGCCGATTAGAAAATGCTGGTGTTTTGAAAGTAGGCCAAATGGTAACAGATGAGGTCTTAGCCAAATATGGTACATCACATATTAAAATGAGTTTAATTAAAAATAATGAATGGTTTTTGGATTTTGAGCCGGAGTAATGAGAGAAAGTAAAAAATGCAACATTATAATAATTATATTAAATTAATAGAACAAAACTTTTCTAAAGGTATTGCAAAAGATATAGATAGGTCTGTTACAGCAATACTCCCTAACCATATAGCTTGTTTTGACTTTAATAGTCATCGTACTGGCTTATTATTGGGAAATGTTCAGAGCGGAAAAACAGGACATATGTTAGGTGTAATTGCATCAGCAGCAGATCACCATTTTGATCTTTTTATTATTTTAACAACAGATAATGTTAGACTACAAAAACAAACTTTAGCTAGAGCTCTCAATTCATTAGATACTTTTTGTATTTGTGATGAGTCAGATGATATACGATTCATAAAAAATGAAATGAGAAGGCCCGTTATACTAGTTTTAAAGAAGAATTCTAAAACTCTAAGCTCTTGGTATAATAATTTAATTTCATCAAAGTTTTTGCTCGGTAGGGCAATTTTTATTGTTGATGATGAAAGTGATGCGGCAAGTCTAAATACTAAAGTTAATAAAAAAAATATTAGTACTATTAATAATAAAATTTCAGAAATAAGAAAACTTGGGAATAGTAGTTTTTATCTTCAAGTCACTGCAACACCTCAATCATTATTTTTACAATCTGCATTAACTGGATATCGGCCAGAATTTGTGCATTATTTTCAGCCAGGTGAAGGATACCTGGGAGGTGATTTTTTTTATAGGGTTCAAGATATCAATGATGAAATAATTGTTCCTTATCCTATTCAATACACAGGTGAAGAGGAATTAAAAGATTTGAGAATTGAAGAATCACATCTTCCTGAAGGGATGCAAATGGCTATTGCTAGCTTTCTTATTGCATCAGCTCATTTATTTTTAGTAGATAATAAAAAATCTTGTTCTTTTCTAATTCATCCTAGTGTAAGTATTTCGGATCATGAAATTATTGCAAATAAGATCAGCGAATCTTTAAATGACCTTTTATATGCGATTAGAAATGAAGATTTATTTAAGGATTCGCTTAAATATGCTTGGGGTAATTTAGTAAAAACTAAACCTGACATCTTAAATTTTAATAAATGTTATGAATTCATTTTAAATATTCTTGAAAATCAAAAAATAAATATTATTACAGTAAACTCAAATAATACTTATAAAGATGATTTTGAAGAAGGAATCAATATTATTATTGGAGGGAATGCTATTGGTAGAGGTGTGACATTCCCGAATCTACAAACAACTTATTATTGTCGTAAATCGAAAAAACCACAGGCTGACACATATTGGCAGCATAGTCGTGCTTTTGGATATGATCGAGATCCTGGATTAGTTCGAGTGTTTTTACCTCCGAGCTTATTTAAGCTATTCTCTGAATTAAATTATGCAAATAGCGCAATGATAGAATATATCCAAAATAATGATATAAATAATATAAATCTTGTCTATCCTAAAGGTATTACACCGACAAGAAATAATATTATTGATAAAACTAAGTTGAACATTATTGTTGGTGGGGTTAATCACTTCCCAAGTTTCTCTCAAGAAAAAAATACGTCAAAGATAGATAACATATTAAGTTCTTTTGATGATAAAGAATTCCATGAAATAACAGACATTGATTTGTTAAAAGAAATAATTCAATATTGCGATTCTGATGTTAAAAATGATTGGCCAAAGGAAAAGTATATTGATTGTATTAATTCCTTAGCTGATGAAGATAAAGAAAAGGCAATTTTAATTATAAGAAAAGATAGAAATATTGGGAAAAATACTGGGACCTTATTATCACCAACAGATAGAAAATTAGGTGATAAATTTCACAATATAATTGTATTAACAATGTATAGAGTTCTTGGTGGAGTAGATAAAGGGTGGAATGGAAAACCTTTATGGATTCCTAATATTAAATTCCCTAAAGATAAATTTTTTTATAATGTTGATTAATTATTATTATTTAGAATAGGGAAAATTACTAGACGGGGAAATAAATAAAAAATATATAATATAGAAAGAGTGTTTATTGATTTTTTGCATAACCCAATAACTCTAATCTATTTACTAACTACATT